>PDRI01000019.1 GCA_002748055.1 Bacteroidota bacterium
CCTTTTGCTTCACGAAAGGGGGTAAAGCCCGCATGATCACCATAGGAAATCCAGGGGCCGTTGTCCGAAGTCAGTATAAAAATGGTTTTTTTATCCACCCCCTGCTGCCTGAGGGCCTTCATGATTTCGCCTACGCTCCAGTCGATCTCTGAGATCACATCGGCATAGAGCCCCTGTCCCGTGTAGCCTTCGAAGTCCTCAGAGGTATAGAGGGGCACATGAGGCATACTGTGCGGAACATAAAGCAGAAAGGGCTCGTCGGCATGCCGCTCAATGAAATCCACCGCATGTTCGGTATACCAGCGGGTGAGCTGTTTCTGTTCGGCATGGTCCACTTCTTCAATGACCACCCTGCCATTTTCCCAGAACTGCAGCGGCCACTGGCCCCAGAATTCGGGATGCTCGGGGTGGCGGTGCCACATGTCGTTCGAGTACATCAAGCCACAGGTCTCGTCAAAGCCCCTCGCATGAGAGCGGGTATCGGGCTGATCGCCGCAATGCCACTTTCCGAAAGCGGCGGTCGCATAACCAGCTTCACGGAATACCTCTCCCATGGTGGCGAAGGTCGTATCCAGACCGCGATCCCCGGGAGCATGGGCGCCAAATACGCCTGTGCGACCCGGGTAACAGCCTGTCATCAATGCTGCTCTGGAGGCTGAACAGATGGCCTGAGGGACATAGAAGCGCTCGAAGGAGGTGCCACCGGCGGCCAGTTCATCCACGTGTGGCGTGTGTATATGCATGGCCCCGAAAGGCGAAAAGTCTTCCCAGCCCGAGTCATCGAGAAAGACAATGACAATATTGGGCTGCTCGACGGTTTTGTCGCATGCATTCAGCAGAAATACTGTAAAGACAAGATAAAGCAGGCGGAATACAAGGCTTGGTTTCATGGCTTCAGAATAGGTTTAGTACTACCTGAAATCGAAACTCAAATCGATCTTCAGGGATGCTCCTTCAACCCGCCTTGCTGAGTAGTAATAGTCCTTCGACAGGGGACCAAATTCCTCAACTGGCCTGAATTTGGAACCAATGGCCGGAATGCCCAGCATAAAGGAAATGTCGCCCGAAGGGAATTCAACTGCAGTATGGCCCGGAACCGGTGCCTCACCGGGAGAATAGAGACGTAAAAAGAGATCATCGGTACGGCTGTAAACCCTGAACTGACTGTCGGATCCATAGCGGAAATCGGCCCAGTAAAGGTTTGCATAACAGCCCTTAAACTCGGGATAGTCATAGCCACTATGCCCGGTTATTGTGTTGTTCCATTTCTTATCCCAGATGCCAAAAACGCCCCCCTTCATACGGTTCTTCCAGACCCTGTAGGGCCCCTTCCCCAGATAACGAAGCGATAAGTCCTCACGTTCCGGAAAATCGAAGGACACACCGGTATAGGGTACACGCCTGCCTCCTGGCTGATAAGCAATCGTCATATCGAGCAAGCCTCCCGGATGAAAGGTCCATTCAAGCGAGGCCTGATCGCCATATTCAACTTTAACCAGATGATTCCCTGCAGATTCGTAGTGCCTGAAACTTGTCATTTCCGGCATATCATCCCGAACCACAGGCCCCCGGGACAGGGGGATGCGTGTTCCGTCCCTGGTGACCCTGCTCAACAAGCCATTTCGTTTGTCTATTCTGACCTGCACACTCCCGGAACGCAGACTGAGAAACCCTTCCGAGTCTTCCACGCTAATCGCTTCATGCCCGTCTGCCTTTGGAATGACTGCCATCGCATGACCTTCAGGGCTTTGAACGGGCCAGCTCCAACGGTTTATCAACCGTCCATGAGGGTCATAGGCATTGATCTGCAGCAGCTCGGCCTCGCGCCAGCCCTCAGAAAGCGGAACCGAAAGGCTGCCGTTTTGCCCGGGAATCAGCGGATCGACCCGGGGCTCGCCCTGCCCGATTATGGCTGTTTTTTTTCCCTCCTCATCCGGACCGGGTATATCGAGCCAGACATAATCGAAGCGACATTGATCCAGGGCCGTAAAATGAAAGCGGTTCTGGATACGAAACTGCCCGTTAAAATCCGGAGTAATAAAGCGTTTTTCAAAGAATACCGGCGACCAGACTTCCCTGATCGTATAAAAGCTTCCTTCCTTCTCATGATAGGGGCCCAGGATGCCATCAGGTGCATGATTGCCGTCCGTATCAAACGCTCCGGTATCGACCCGCTTAATGGCCTCATCGGCAAAGACCCAAAGAAAACCTCCCGCACAAAGCGGATCGTTCCACATCCTTAGCCAATAGTCTTCCAGTCCGGCTCCATGCCCGCCATCGTAGAGCCCATGTATCATCTCGGTTGGATAGAAAACCTTCCGCCTCGCAAAATGATCACCACCAAGGTAATCGTAATCGATGTAGTGGGCTGTATTCGAAGGGCCATGCACAGCCCAGGGATGATTTACATGCCGTTTCTGGATATCCAGTTCGGCAAAGGCCTCATCGTAAGCCCTATTCCATCCCCCTTCATTGCCATTGTCCCACATGATCACCGATGGATGGTTCACATCGCGCCGAATCATCGCTTCCAGCAAGGCTCTTCCCACAGCCGAATCGTAAGGCGGGCTTTGCCAGCCGGCCAGTTCATCCAGAACGAAGAGTCCGAGCGAATCGCATGCGTCAAGGAAATGCCCGTCGGGCGGGTAGTGCGACATCCGCACAGCATTCATATTCATGTCCTTGATCAGATTCACCACCTCTGCGCTATAGGCTTCGCAAGAGGTTCGTCCGTAATCGGGATGAAAACTATGCCGGTTTACACCCTTGAATTTAATACGGGAACCATTGACGTAGATTCCATCTTCGGCTCTGAATTCTATGGTCCTGAAGCCGGCTTTTACAACATGCCTGTGAAGCAGGTCACCCTTTCCATCCAAAAGATTGAAATTCAGATTGTAAAGGAAAGGGTATTCCGGACTCCAGGGCCGCACCACCTTCATTTTTCCATTCAGGGCCACCTCTTCCTCACCTTCTGCTATGTGAGCAGAAAAGACAGCGCATTGCCTGCCTTCATCATCCAGAACCTTAAGCTCCAGTTTTCGGGCCCTTTTACTGCCTTTCAGCTCAACATCTGCCTTTAAAGACCCGTCGGCCCTGGCATCCACTGCCACATGCGCTATGTGTTCCACGGGGCTCAACTCCAGATAAACGGGGCGGAAGATGCCCCCAAAGACCCAGTAATCGGAATACCTTTCAGCCTCGCTCACCGAAAGGTCGTCTGAGAATTTCTTCACATAAACATCCAGGGTATTCTCCTTTCCAAAACGTAAATGGCCTGCCAGATCGTAGGAAAAGGGATAGAAAGCTCCCTGGTGCACATCCCCGATTGGTTTTCCATTCAGCATGACCCGGCAATCGGTCATTACCCCTTCGAAAACAAGGCGAATAGCCTGGCCTTTCCAGCTGCGATCGGCCCAAAAACTGAGCCGATAATGTCCTTCTTCTTTCTTACGTTCATCAAAAGGCAGGAGCCCGTATTGATAATTTCCGAAGCCCTGTTGCTCCCAACAGGAGGGAACCTCAATGCTGCTCCATTTGCCGCTGTTCATTCCGTCGCTGCAGTAGAAGTCCCAGGTTTTCGTATGGTCAAACCCGGTACCACTGAGATAAACCTTCGAGCTTTGCTGGCCCGGCAATAAGCCTGAAAATGTAAAAGTTAAGAGGGTAATCAGTAGAATTCTAGCTGTGGCAGTCATCATGGTTGAAGCGGTATTAAGGCTTTGGAAACAATAAGAAGCTTACTAAGCTAGGTATTTTTCTGAAATGCCCGGCCTTTGTCCCCGAAAACCCTTCGTAGAGGCTGAGGCTCCGGGGATAGGTGGAAAGCCAGCCGGCCCATTGCCATATCTTCCCGGAATGGCTTTGTACTTCGGCCTGAGTTTCGGACCTTTGCGGGAAAGCTGGTCCATGAAGTTCGACAACTACCACATCCACGAAGGCATTAAAAAGGCCATTTCAAAAGCCGGATACAAACGGCCAACCGATATCCAGTATAAATCCATTCCCCCCATCCTGAAAGGAGAGGATGTTTTGGCCATTGCCCAGACAGGCACCGGAAAAACGGCAGCCTTTGCCATCCCCATCCTGCATATTTTAACGGAACGGAAACAAAAAGGCAGGCCTGACGGACTTAAATGCCTGGTGATGGTTCCAAGCCATGAGCTTGCCCGGCAAACCGACCAGGTCTTTCGAAGCCTTGGCAAACACAGCCCTGTCCGGAGCCTCGCCATCCATGGCGGCGTTGACCAGAATCCCCAAAAAGAAGAACTGGAAAAGGGTGTGGATGTGCTCATCGCTACCCCCGGGCGTATGTTCGACCTGGTTTCCCAGGGAGCATTGAGACTCGACCGTCTCGAAATACTGGTCCTTGATGAGGCAGATCACATGTTGGATATGGGCTTTATCAAAGATATCCGCGACCTGATGAAACACCTGCCTAAAAAGCGGCAAACCCTCTTCTTTTCGGCCACCATTGACGACAGGATCAAGAAGATCGCCTATTCCCTGGTTCAGGATGCCATCCGTATCCAGATCAGCCCTAAGGATCCGGTCGCCAGAAACATCGACCATGCCGTATGCTTTATCGAGATGGATCACAAACGCTTCTTTCTTGAGCAGATCGTAAGGGGAGAAGGGGCCAGGAAAATCCTGGTTTTTGTGCGCACCAGGGTTCGGGCCGAACGCGTTATGAAAGCCATGGAAAGGGTTGGCATTGCTGCGGAAACCATCCACAGTGACCGCAGTCAGCAGGAACGTGAACAGGTTATGCTGCGCTTTAAAAAGAGGGATACAGGGCTTCTGATTGCCACCGATGTGAGCGCCAGGGGAATAGACATTCCCGGTGTCGAACTGGTCGTAAATTACGACCTGCCCGAACAGGCCGACCAATACATTCACCGTGTCGGACGTACTGGCAGGGGCAGGCAGCGGGGGAGGGCTATTGCCTTTTGCAGCCCCGATGAAAAAGCGCTTCTGGATGCCATTGAAAAACGTTTGGGCAAAACCATAGAGCAGCTGGAGATTGATCCGCAGAACTACGAGCGCATACTCGACACCATGGGGGATAAGCCCCCCACAAACTGGCAGTCGTTGCTGGACGAAGAAGAGGCTTACAGGAAACGGAAAAAGCGGAAGCGCTAAGCCTACTGCAATTCATCCTGCCATTTCAGCATTCCACTACAGTCCTTTTTACCGTCAGTTTACTTAAGGTACCATGCCCGGAGCTGAATGCTCAGCAGGTGTTGACCAAACATCCAGGCATGGTCGAACAGGCGCTTAAGGTGGAAAGTAAACAGACTGAAAGAGGAAACTGTGGTTTCCCGGGAAGAAGGCCGGCATGTTAAAGAATGCCCGGACCGCCAGTTCGCATTTTGCCGGATTCTGACTATATTGAGGGGCACAACCAAACTACTACATGATGGATAAAAAAGTCGGTGTTGGGCTCATTGGCTCACAGTTTGTCAGTTCGATACATGCAGATGCACTAAAATGGGTTCATGACGCCGAAGTCCTGGCTGTAATGTCTCCATCCGCAGGCCATGCTGAGGCATTTGCAAAGGCACATGGTATTCCTCATCATTTTGATGCACTGGATGGTATACTCGCCATGCCGGAGATCGATATGCTTGTGATTGGGGCTCCCAACCATGTGCATTGTGAGATCACCCTGGCAGCCGCGAAGGCAGGTAAGCACATTGTGGTGGAGAAGCCCTTGTGCCTGAACATGGCAGAGGCCGACCTGATGATTGATGCCTGCAGGAAGGCGGGGGTAAAGCTGATGTATGCCGAAGAACTGTGCTTTACACCAAAGTATGTGAGGCTGAAAGGGCTGCTCGACGAGGGGGCGCTTGGCAGACCCGTCCTGTTAAAGCAATCGGAAAAACACGACGGCCCGCATTCCGCGCATTTCTGGGATGTGGAGCGCTCGGGCGGCGGTGTGGCCATGGACATGGGCTGCCATGCGGTACAGTTCTTCCGTTGGATGAATGGCAATAATCCCATCAAATCGGTTTATGCCCAACTGAGCACCGATGTTCACAAGGACAAAACCAAAGGAGACGACAATGCCATCATTATTCTTGAATTCGAGAATGGGGTAACAGCAATGGCCGAAGAGAGCTGGAGCAAACCCGGAGGCATGGACGACAGGGCAGAGGTACACGGAACAGAAGGACTGGCCTATGCAGACGTTCTCCAGGGAAATTCCATCCAGACCTACAGCAAAAAGGGCGTGGGCTATGCCGTCGAAAAGGCCGGAAATACGGTTGGCTGGAGCTATACCATGTACGAAGAGAACTGGAACTATGGTTTCCCGCAGGAATTTGAACACTTTGTGGACTGTGTAAAGAACGACAGGGAACCTATGGTAAGCGGCGAAGACGGCAGGGCCGTTTTGGAAGTTATCTTTGCCGCCTA
>PDRI01000108.1 GCA_002748055.1 Bacteroidota bacterium
CCAAGCAGGAAGAGAATCAGGACCAGGGGCATGGCCAGCAAATTGTGCAGGTACTTGAAGGCTTCCATGGAAACCACCCCACTTTCCGGGTCGTAGGCAAAGCCTTCCCTGAGCATGAGCCAGACCGTAAAAACCAGGAAGAAGACCACAAAGGGCAGGGCGTTGTAGAGGAGTTGCTTCTTCGAACGGGCCAGTATGGCCTCATGATCAATGGTATTCATGAAATAGAGCAGCCCCAGCACCCGGGCCAGGAAGAAAACCGCCAGGCCCAGGCAAAGGTTAAAGGGATCCAGCGCAGCCTCCAGCCCCCGTGCTCCGGTGGCCCAGTGCACGCTGTTCATTTCGTCGAGCGAAAACATAGCACCCGAAAAAAAGGTCGCCACAGCCACTCCCACCAGAAAGGTGCCCAAAAGGCCATTCACAAAGAGGAAAACTTCATAGGTCCTCTGTCCCAGGAAATTGCTCGCTTTGGTCCTGAATTCATAGGAAACGGCCTGAATGACAAAGGCAAAGAGAATGGCCATCCATACCCAGTAGGCCCCGCCAAAACTGGTGGCGTAGAAAAGGGGAAAGGAGGCAAAAAAAGCCCCGCCAAAGGTAACCAGGGTAGTGAAGGTAAACTCCCACTTGCGGCCGAGGGTATTGACCAGGATGGTCCGCTCCGATTCGGTCTTCCCGATGCGGAACAAAAAGGTTTGCCCGCCCTGGACAAAGAACAGGAAAACCAGCACTGCGCCCAGCAGGGATACAATAACATACCAATACTGTTGTAAAGCAAGATGTGACAGATCTCCAAACATACTATTTGCCTCCCGGTCCTTTTTTAATTTGTGACAACATAATCCTGATCTCGGCAATGAAGAGGGCCGTAAATGTGACCAGGAAGATCCAGAACGTTAGTTTTACGGCCCCCGGGCTAATTCTGGAAACAGCTGAAATCGTAGGCATCAGCTCATAAACTACCCAGGGTTGGCGGCCCAACTCGGCCAGAACCCAGCCCGCCTGGCTGGCAATATAGGGAAGGGGAATACTCAGCAGGGCCACCCAGAGCAACCAGCGATGATGGCCCCAGCGGTTTCTCAGGCTGAGGATGAGCACAAGAAACATCAGAATCAGAAAGTGCCCGCCCAGAATGACCATGACATGAAAAGTGTAAAAATTCAGCTTCACATTCGGGATGAGTTCTTTGAGTTCGCGGCCTTTGTAATAGCCAAAGCCAAAGTGCCTGTAATAGTCTTCGCGCCACCGGGGATCATCGAATTTTTCCTTCAAGGCCCGGCAGGTTGCCTCATCGCCCCTTTCCCTGGCCCGCTTCATTTCGCGAAGGGTCTGAATGGCAACGGCACCCCGCTCAATGCGTTCCTCGTAAGACATGAGCCCCTCGTCCTCTTTCCCCTTGACCAGGTCAGTAATTCCGGGCACAAAACCACTTGGGGTAAGGAAAACCATGTAGGAGAGGGCATTGGGGATCTCAATCTTAAAAATAAATTCCTCCCGGGGATGGGGCAGCCTGGCTGTATCGGTTCGCATAGCCCCAATGGCCACCAGCGGCGCATGGGTTCGTCCTTCGTAAAGGGCCTCCATGGCAGCGAACTTCATGGGCTGGTGCTTTGCCACAATCCTGGCTGAAGTATCACCTGTGCCTATGGTTGCTATGGCGGCAATAAGCCCAAAGACCGAAGCCACCAGGGTGCTCCGCTTCGCAAACAAAAGTTCCCTTTTACGGAGCAGGAACCAGGCGCTCACCCCAACCACAAAGAGGGAGGCAAGCAGGAAACTCGAGGTGACCGTGTGCAGGAACTTGTTAACAGCCATATCCGAGAACAGCACATCCCAGAAGGAGGTCATCTCGTTTCGGGCCGTTTCAGGATTAAAGAGTGTGCCCACCGGGTGCTGCATCCAGGCATTGGCCACCAGAATCCAGACTGCTGAGAGGTTGGCCCCGAAAGCCGTGAGCCAGGAAGCAGTGAGGTGAAACCGCTTGCTCACCTTGTTCCATCCAAAGAACATCACAGCAATAAAGGTCGATTCCATAAAAAAGGCCAGGATGCCCTCCACCGCGAGGGGGGCACCAAAGATGTCACCTACAAACCAGGAATAATTCGACCAGTTGGTCCCGAATTCAAATTCCAGAATAATGCCGGTGGCCACCCCAATGGCAAAATTGATACCGAAGAGCTTCATCCAAAATTTCGTGATTCGTTTCCACTCCTCATCGCCCGTACGCACATAAATGGTGTGCATAAAGGCCACAATGAACGAAAGCCCCAGGGTGAGCGGCACAAAAAGCCAGTGAAACATCGCCGTCAGCGCGAATTGCCCCCGCGACCAGTCCACCAGCGACATATCGATCGATTCAATCATAGCGTTTACTGATTGGTCATTTGTTCCAGTACATGCATGCTGCGCTCCTCATCGCTCTTAAAATCCCTTTTCAGTAGATCGGGAAAGAAAAAGACGCGCAGAATGGCAAACATGATAAAAAGCTTGATCAGGATGATGAGCCACAACCGCCGGCCCCAGGTCATTTGAATGAAACCCTCCAGGTAGAATCTGAAGATTCTTTTGAGCATGGATACAAGCTGCTTTTGTGGGCTTCGAAATTACGTATTCTTTTTCAGGAAACAAAGCTAGAGCCCCTTCGCAGCCAGCGACAGAAAGGCCATCAGGGGGACCAGATCGGCCCACCAGCAAAGCCATTCGTCCGGTCCGAAAGCATTGGGCCAGAGCAGCATCAGCAGGTAGAGCATAGCCATCCCATCGAGGATCAGGGCAAGGCCAAAGTAGAGGCCTGTACCCCAGACCATGAACTGCAACAGCGAAAGCAACAATACCGCCGCCACAAGGCCCAACAACAGATGCCGGGCCGACCGCATGCCCAGCAGCACCGTAAGTGATGGCAGCCCCAGTCGGCTCTTCTGCGCAGGGCTGTGCATCGCCACCAGGCCCAGCTTGAGGAAAAGCACAGCGGCGCACATCAGAAAAACAGCCAGGACCTCATTGCCAACCATCACTTCCCTTGCGGCCCAGGGCCCCACCCAGGTGCCTGTCATGAAAAAGAAAAGGGCAAAAAGCTCACCCGGCAACCGCAAATAAGGACTGCGCCTGAGCAGAAAGCGGAGGGCGGCAAAGAGCAGGCCGAGACCGGCAATAAAAAGTGCAAGGCGGAAGACCTCCCGGTCGAGGAAATTCATAATCAGCAGGCCATCAATAAAGCCCAGGAGCAGGATAAGCCAAAGCAGAATGCTCATGTTTTTCAGTACAAAGCGATGCTCGGCCGTTTTTTCTCGCTTGCGATGCTTCCAGGCATCCCCCAACTGCTGCAGGGTAAAAGCGATCCAGATGCTCAATGCCAGAGTCAGCCACCAGATGATGTCGGGCCGGGCTTTCAGGGCAACCGAGCCCAGCGTGGAAACGGCCATGGCCCCAAGCACCACATCACCATGCAATACATGAAATTTCTGCCTGAATGTCATGCGGGCAAAATTAACAGATCGCGCCCCCGGAGCCTTCACCAAAGGGTTATTTTTATCCGTTATAAATAAGCGGAAGCTCCCATAAAATACACGGGAAGGCCTAACTTCGCCCTGGTGGAATCGCTATTCTCATCGACACTCCTGCCCGTTGCGCTTGCCATCATTACCCTGGGCATGGGACTCTCTCTTTCGGCAAAGGATTTCAAGCACACCTTTCTGCGGCCAAAGGCCATGCTGACCGGCCTAAGCAGCCAGCTGCTGCTGCTTCCCCTGTTGGCCTATCTGATTGCCAGCCTGGTGAGACTGGACCCCTTACACAAGGTGGGACTTATGATCATTGCCGCCTGCCCCGGCGGAGCTACCTCGAATCTGGTTACCTACATCCTGAGGGGACGAGTAGCCCTGTCCATCTCAATGACGGCCATCAACAGCCTCATTACCCTGCTAACCATTCCCCTGATCGTAACCATCAGCCTGCAAAGCTTTCTCCATCAGGATGCAGCCATTCACCTGAGCATAGCCGAAACCCTGCTGAAGGTCTTCCTGATTACCATTCTGCCATCCTTTGCCGGCACACGCATCAGACACTGGAGGCCTGAACTGGCCAATCGACTCGACCCCCCCCTTCGCATCGTCCTTCCACTGCTCCTTTTGGTGATTTACGCCGGTGTTATTTTCATCGACCAGGGCACGGGCTCGGCCACCCTTCGTGACTCCCTGCATATCTTCCCCTATGCCCTGCTGCTCAACCTGAGTGCCATGGCTGCCGGCTACCTGGTGGCCCGCATCATGCGTCTGAGGGTCATCAACCAGATTACGATAGCGATTGAGGTGGGCCTGCAGAATTCGGCCCTGGCCATTGTGGTAGCGGCAAGCTTGCTCAGAAACAACGACATGGCCCTGGTCGCGGTGGTTTACGGCTCCTTTTCCTTCTTTACGACCCTGTTCTTCGGATGGTTGGTTAAAAGACTACGCTGGCAGCCTCCGGCTAACGAAAGAGGTAAATAAAGCCGGCAGCCTCAAAGGTATCGTCCCCCCCTTTTTCCTCAAGCACATAGTAATAAATACCCTGCGGCATGTCTTCCCCCCTGCTGTTCTTGCCGTCCCAGAAGATACGCGGCGATTCGCTGAAGAAAATGCGGGTGCCAATCCTGGTAAAGATCGAGAAGCTGTAATTTGTGCTCCCGTCGGTTTCAATCTCGATGAAGTCGTTTTTCCCATCTCCGTTGGGCGTAAAAACGTTGGGCACAACCAGGCTGTCTCCCTCTGCTGTCGCGAGCGAAGCAATACGGGTCCATAGCCGGCCACTCTCCTTGTCCTCTACCCGGCTACCGGCAGGGGGCTGAGCCGGGAGCACCGTAAAACAAAAACCAAGTGCCAGAAGAAAGGCAATGCGGGGGGATGGACTCATTTTTTTCGCTAAACTTCGGAACGGGTCTAAAGTTATTAAAATCTTTGAAAAAAGCCCAGACACTAAAAGAGCAGTGCAACAGAAAGCCTTGCATAAGAAGCCCGGGGCGGTTGAAATTTTTTCTTTTATAATCCTGCCTTTTGGATTATTTTTATCGCTAATAAAGGCGATTGAATGAAGCAATACCTTGACTTGCTGAAGCATGTTACCGAAAATGGAAGGCCAAAAGCCGACCGCACCGGAACCGGAACCCTGAGTACCTTCGGCTACCAGATGCGCTTCGACATGGCAGAAGGCTTTCCCCTGCTAACCACCAAAAAACTCCACATAAAATCCATCCTGCACGAGTTGATTTGGTTCCTGAAAGGCTCCACGAATGTTTCCTACCTGCAGGAAAACGGGGTGCGAATCTGGAATGAGTGGGCCGATGAAAAGGGCGACCTTGGCCCGGTATATGGCTGCCAATGGCGAAGCTGGCCCGCTGCCGATGGGCGCTACATTGATCAGATTTCCGCTGTAATTGAATCGATCAAAAACAACCCCGATTCGCGCCGGCACATTGTAAACGCGTGGAATGTGGGACAACTCGACCAGATGGCCCTTCCCCCCTGCCACATTCTCTTTCAGTTCTATGTGGCCGATGGAAAGCTCTCCTGCCAGCTCTACCAGCGGAGTGCCGACATCTTTCTGGGGGTTCCCTTCAACATTGCCAGCTACGCCTTCCTGCTGCACATGGTGGCCCGGGTAACAGAACTGGAAGCAGGCGAATTCATTCACACCCTTGGCGATGCCCATATATACAAGAACCACCTGGATCAGGTCCGCCTGCAGATGAGCCGCACGCCTCGCCCGCTTCCAGGCCTGGAAATGAACCCGGAACGCAAATCGCTATTCGATTTCCGTTTCGATGATTTCCGGCTGGAAGGTTATAACCCCCACCCCCATATCAAGGGTGAGATTGCCGTATAAGTATGAACCAGCTCCGACCCAATATCTCCATCATTGTTGCCATCGCCCCGAACCGGGCCATCGGGAAAGACAACAAGCTGCTCTGGCACCTGCCAGCCGACCTGAAGCGTTTTAAACAACTCACCACCGGCCATACCCTGATTATGGGACGCAACACCTTTTTATCCCTCCCCAACGGGGCCCTGCCCAATCGCCGGCACATCGTGATTAGTGACAGGCCAGAAGAAGCTTTTAAGGGCTGCGAAATGGCCAATTCGGTGGGAAAGGCCCTGGAAATGGCCGGCTCAGACGAGGAATGCTTTGTAATCGGTGGCGGGATGGTGTACACCCAGTTCCTCCCCATTGCCGGGAAACTCTACCTGACAGTGGTCGAAGGCGATTTTGAAGCCGACACCTTTTTCCCGGAGATTGACTTTAAGCAGTGGAAGGCTGTCGAAGACGAAAGGTTCGGGGCCGATGAACGAAATCCCTATCCCCATCGTTATACAGTGTATATCAGAATCTAAA
>PDRI01000002.1 GCA_002748055.1 Bacteroidota bacterium
GATTCCCTGCTGGCTGCCCTGCTGAACGACAAGCTCGATGTAGTGGCAACAGATCACGCACCGCATACCATTGAGGAAAAGCAAAGCCGCTACCTGGCCTCCCCCTCTGGCGGTCCCATGGTGCAGCATTCTCTTGTGGCCATGCTGGAATTTGTACACCGAAACAAGCTGAGCATTGAAAAGGTCGTGGAAAAGATGTGCCATGCTCCTGCAAGGTTATTCCATGTGAAGGACCGGGGCTTTATTGAAGCCGGGATGCGTGCCGACCTGGTACTGGTAGATATGGACAGAGAATGGACAGCCTCCCACCGCGATTTGCACTATAAATGCGGATGGACCCCCCTGGAAGGTGAAATCTTTCATTCGAAGGTCAGCCATACCTGGGTTAACGGGCAACTGGCCTACCAGGATGGGCTTTTCAATGAAATGGTTCGTGGCGAACGCCTGGCTTTTGACAGATAACTATTCACGTAATCCTTACCAACGATGAAAAACAATCCTGCACTTTTCCTTCTGTTCATGCTTGCCCTGAGCATCGCCGGTTGCATGCCGGGAAGCACAAATGAAAGCACAGAGACCAAGAGCACCCCCCCCAAACCCCTCAACTGCATTGAGGAAACCTACTTTGGCAGCACGGCCGAAGGAGATTCCGCCAGCCTTTTCACCATGAAGAACAAAAACGGGCTGGTCGTAAAGCTTAGCAACTATGGAGGAATCATTACCGAGATCCGAACCCCCGACCGCAATGGCAAGGCTGGCAACATCGTTCTGGGCTTCGACAATCTCGAACAATACCTGGCGGGCCACCCCTATTTTGGAGCCATCGTCGGGCGCTATGCCAATCGCATTGCCCATGCCATGTTCAGTCTCGATGGAGAAACCTTCAGTCTGGCTGCCAACAATGGAAACAACCACTTGCATGGAGGCCTGAAGGGCTTCGACAAAGTCGTCTGGGATGCAAAGCCGGTTGTCGATCCGGAACGTTGTGCCCTTAAACTCACTTACCTGAGCCCCGACGGAGAGGAAGGCTATCCCGGAAACCTGGAGCTGACAGTTAGCTACGAACTCCTAGATGACCGCCTGATTATCAGCTACAATGCCACAAGCGACAAAGCAACACCGCTGAACCTGACCAACCACAGCTATTTCAATCTGGCCGGAACAGGAGATGTTCTGGATCATATACTCTACATCAATGCTTCCCGCTATACCCCCTCCGACGAGAACCTGATTCCCACCGGCGAGCTGGCCTATGTTGAAGGTACGCCCTTTGATTTTCGCAAGCCCCATCCCATTGGAGCACGCCTGCAGGAAGCAGGGGGGAACCCCATCGGCTACGACCACAACTTTGTGATCGATGGAAAAGAAAAGACCATGGTGCGCTGTGCCAAGGTTATGGATCCCGGCTCGGGCCGCTTTCTGGAGGTGAGTACCACTGAACCCGGCCTGCAGTTCTACACCGGTAATTTTCTCGACGGCAGCCTCAAATCAGGTGAACGACGCTACGAACAATACAGTGGCTTTTGTCTGGAAACTCAACACTTCCCGGATTCACCCAATCAACCGAATTTCCCAGGCACCATCCTGCGGCCGGGGGAGCGCTACGAAAGCCAGACCATCTTCAGATTTGGGGTAGAAGACTGAGAAACATGGCCCGAATGAAGCCCTTGCTTAAGCCTGGCCACAGGATGCCAAGAGGCTGCAGGGATCTGAAATTCGCCTGAGGCCGGAACGATAAATCCGGATTATGTCAACGCTACACATCATACTCATCGTTGTAGCAGGCGTCGGCCTCCTGCTCTTTCTGGTTCTTCTGCTAAAGGTGAGTGCCTTCATCTCGCTATTGATAAGCTCCATGCTTGTGGGCATCCTGGCCGGGATGCCCCCGGACAGCATCCTGGAGAGCATCCAAAAAGGAATGGGCAGCACCCTGGGCTTCGTGGCTGTGGTGGTCGGCCTGGGAGCTATTTTCGGGCAAATCCTCGAAAACTCGGGAGGCGCAAAGTCCCTGGCCCACTTTCTGGTAAAGAAATTTGGAACCGACAGGGCCTCCTGGGCCATGGTCATCACAGGTTTTATTGTGGCCATTCCTGTCTTCCTCGACGTGGGGCTGGTCATCCTGGCCCCCATCCTCTATGCCCTGACACGAGATACCAAAAAGTCGCTACTCTACTATGGCATTCCGCTCCTGGCCGGACTGGCAGTCACCCACAGCTTCATACCTCCTACCCCGGGCCCCATTGCGGTGGCCGACATCCTTGGCGCCCAGTTGGGCTGGGTCATTCTCTTCGGACTGGTCCTTGGGATACCAACAGCCATTCTGGCCGGACCCCTGTTCGGGAAATACATCGCCGGCAGGATTTACCTCGATCCACCCAAAGACCTGATCATCGAACAGGAAAGGACTACAGACCCGGAAAAACTGCCCTCCTTCCGCTCCGTTGCCCTGCTAATCGCTGTGCCCCTGATCCTGATCCTGGTCAACACCTTCACCGGCCTGCTCGTCGATAAGGACATGCTCCCCGATACGGTGCTCACAAGAAGCCTGATCTTCATCGGACATCCCTTCCCGGCCCTCATTGTCGCCACCCTGCTGGCCATCTATTTCCTGGGAATCCGAAGAGGAAAAAGCAGGCAGGAGTTGCTCGAAATCAGCAATAAAGCATTGGGCCCGGCCGGCATCATTATTTTGATCACGGGTGCCGGTGGTGTGCTCAAACAGATTCTCGTCGACAGTGGAATCGGTGAAATGCTCGCCCATTCCATTGCCGGATCGGCCATGCCCCCTGTTTTATTGGCCTGGCTCCTGGCGGCCATTGTCCGTGTCACCCAGGGTTCGGCCACCGTATCGATGATTACAGCAGCAGGCATCATGGCCCCTGTCCTGGACTTTATTCAGCCATCGGCCCCGGCACTGGCCCTGATGGTAATCGCCATTGCCTCTGGCGCAACCCTGCTCTCTCATGTAAACGACAGTGGTTTCTGGCTGGTTAGCAAGTATTTCGGAATGACCGAGAAGCAGACCCTTCGCACATGGACAGTGATGGAATCAATTATCGCGATTTGTGGTTTGCTCCTTTGCACAATCGCCAGTATATTTGTATAAACAATATTGTCGATTCATAAATCGTAGGCTCCAACAATAACCCAACACCATGAAAACAAGAAATTTATCAATCCGCAGCCTTTTCCTTCTCTCCTTCCTGGCAGCTTTCACCCTACAGAGCCCTGCCCAGGTCGAGTATTCAACAGGATCCATTTCGGTCGGGCTGATTGTGGAAGATGTGCAGAAATCCGTTGACTTTTATACCCATGTACTGGGAATGAAGGAAGTCAGCCCCTTCCAGGTTGATGCCAAAAAAGCCACCGAACTTGGGCTCAGCAATGGCAAAGCCTTCGACGTCAGGGTTCTCAAGACCCGGGACAGCGATGATGCCTCCCAATGGAAGATTATGTCCTTCAAAAATAAGAGCAAGGTCTGCAAGGAGGAAACGGTCCCCGATGCCAACGGCTTACGCTACATCACCCTCTTTGTCGAATCAATGACCCCCGTAGTGGAGAACTGCAAGAAGCACAAGGTCGATTTTCTCGGCAAAACCCCTAGCACCCTGAATGAGGTGCTTCATTTCATCCTGATCCGTGACCCCGACGGAAACTTTATTGAAGTCATAGGCCCGAAATAGTCCAGAATCAGGAGTTTAACATGGTCCTGACCTTTTTTCGGAAAGGTTTAACACCTTAATTGTACGTTTAGTATTTCTGAAGTTCATGGCTGAACTGGAGAAAATATACACCACACTTGGCCGGAATGCAGGGAAGCGCATCCTCTATCAGGGCATCCTCATCTCCTTTGTAGCCTACCTGGTCAGTATGCTCTTCTTCATATTTAATTCTTTCGAAACTTACAAACCGATCATCCTTGCCTACAGCATCTTTCTGCTGTTTCATGGACTGGCCGCCCTCCTGCTTAACCGGTTGAGTCTCTTGCTGGTTAAAGAACTGTTTACCACTGCCAGTATTCTATTCATCGTCCTGAATTCCTTCTTTCTGACAGGGACAGAAACAGGGGTCCACTACTACTTTCTGGTTTTTGCGCTGCTGGCCCTATCATACACCAACCCGGGCTATGCCTGGATTGCAGTGATCTACTTCATTACCATCATGCTGCTTTTTGCCGGTGCGGAATTTGGTTTCATTTCGGATTCTCCTGTTGTTGAATTACCCGAAAGGCTTGCCAAAACTGTCAGGATACAAAGTATCATGTTGAGCTTCATGATGGTAATCATTTTCTCCTACCTGTTCTATAAAACCAATCTGAAAAAAGAGCAAGTCATCACAAAACAGAACGAAGATCTCTTGGCGAACAATGCCAAGATCGAAGAATCGCGCCAACACATCAGCTTGCAAAACGACAAGCTACAGGAACTGAACAATGAACTGCAAAAGAAACTGACGTTAATTTCCAGGCAAAATGAGCAACTTGAAGAAGCCCACAAAACCAAAGAGAAGTTTTATTCCATCATTGCCCATGATCTGAAGAATCCCCTGAATGCCCTGGTTGGTTTATCGGAACTTCTCAGCCAGAATTTCAACAGCTATGAGCCGGAAGAAGTCCATAACCTGATCCAGTCCATGCACGAGTCGGCCATCGGACTGAACAAGCTCTTGTTAAGCCTTTTATACTGGTCCCAGACACAGATAAATACGATTCAACCACAGAAAAGCCTTTTTAAGCTCTGTGAGGTTATTGATACCAATGAAAAGCTCTTCGCGCAGAATATTAAAGAAAAGCAGATCGTATTCGAAAAGAAATGTGAACCCGGCATACAGGTCTTCTGCGACAAGGCCATGATCGATACAGTCATCCGGAACCTACTGGCCAATGCAATCAAATTTACCCAAAACAAGGGATCTGTTTCCTTAAGTGCCGAAACAGTGGAGGGCAAAACAGTGTTGAAGGTCAGAGATACCGGCATTGGCATAGCTACCGAAAAGCTGTCCCGCCTCTTCTCCCTGGAAAAAACCATATTAAGCGATGGGACAAACAGGGAAAGTGGACTCGGACTGGGACTGATTATCACCAAGGACTTTCTCAGACTCAATGACTGCAAGCTTTCGGTTCAGAGTGAGCCAGACGCGGGCTCTGTCTTTACCATTACCTTCCCCCCGGTAGCCTAAAATTCCGGCAGATCCCAAAAAAGAGGAGGCCGGAAGCTTAAAGCTTTGGCTCCCAGCCTGGCTCGTATTCGCGGGACCAGTATTTCTGCATCAGCTTGTAGTCCATAATGCGACCTGTATCCGGATCTACCTCCAGTGACTGCCCGCTGCGGTAAGAAATATTGGCCAGATGGTTCAGGTGAGAACTTTTCACCGCCTCGGACAGCACCGAATTGGCTTGGGCCGTTCCACGAACAGCCTCAATAAAATTGAACACATGTTTCGTGCTGATTGCGCCACCTCCACCCAGGCCTGTGGTAACGGAGGTACTGGCCTCGTCCTCGGCCCTGATTTCCTTTCCTTTCAGGTCGTAAATCTTAAAGCCGTTGCGCCCAATTACAGCACTCCCTTTCTCTCCAAAGACCACATTGCCGCGGTCCGTTCCATATACACTGTAGCCGGTCCGGCTCTTCCCATCCCATCGAATGCTCTTGCCACCGGGATACTTCATGGTAACATCCATGGTATCGTACATGCTCCAGTCATCGTCGAGGTGATAGTATTTTCCTGCATTGCAGAAGACCGACTCGGGATGTCCGACCTGCAGGACCCAACGAGCCACATCGAATTCGTGGGTGGCATTGTTTCCGGTTTCCCCGGTACCGAAATTCCAGAACCAGTGCCAGTTGTAATCTTCCAAAACATCCATGTATGGCATGCGCGGAGCCGGCCCCTGGAAAAGGTCCCAATCGAAGCCCTCCGGCACAGGAACCACCTTTCCCTTTCCAATGGAAGTGCGCGCATTTGTATAATGGGCCAATACATGCTTGATCTCTCCAAGCAGGCCTTCCTGCAGCTCTTTGACGATTTTACGTGCAGTATGCTGCGAACGCTGCTGGGTGCCCATGAAGACAAGCCTGTTGTATTTCTTCTGAAACTTGAGGAAAAGCTCTCCTTCCCGAGGATTGTGGGTAAGCGGCTTCTCGACATAAACATGTTTACCTGCTTCGAGTGCAGAAAAACTCAGGGGCGCATGCCAGTGATCGGGGGTCAGGTTGAAAATGGCATCGACTTTCCCGTTGGCCAGTACCTCCCTGAAATCATTTACAGCCTGAGGCCTGTGCCCAATGGCGTCCTTTACCGCAGCAGCATATTTCTCACGACGGGACTGTACAACATCGCAAACCATAAGCAGATCCAGCTGGTCTTTCAGATCGGCATAAGAGGGCAAGAGGGCCTCTGCCCGGCGAAGACAGCCAATAATTCCAACCTGCATGCGGTCGTTTGCACCCAGTATGCGGCGATAACTCTTGGCCGAATTCGCCGATGCAGCTGAAACGGCGCTTCCGCCAAGGCTGACTCCGGCGGCCATGGCCCCGGTCTTCTTCAGGAAATTTCTTCTGTTCTCTTTTTGCATAGTGCTTGTCTTAGTCGTGGATAAATGTTTCGAAAAGCTTCGCACAATTTCGCAAGCATCGGGCAGATATCAAAACCCTGGGGCAAAAAAACGGCCAATCGAAGGCTCCGGGGGGATCAAACTGCAGCAGGAAAAGCTGCACAATCTCCCCGGGCAATGAACAGTCGAAGCACTTCATTGTTTTCATATTAGCTACACGCCTAAAAGACCAAGCCAATGAAAAAAAATGCCGTATCGCGCCGTAAATTCGTAAAGCTATCTGCTGCCGCTGCTGCCGGCCTTAGCATTGCACCGGGCTTCTCCATGAGCCTCGACCAGTTGCCCGATCCCATGAAACGCACACTGGGAAAAACGGGTTTTGAAGTTAGCACCCTCGGCCTTGGAGGACAGGCATCGCTGCAATGGACACCCCCGGACGTAAACCCCGAGGCCATCATCCTGAAAGCCTTTAAAATAGGTGTCAACTATTTCGATACCTCGAATCTCTACTATGACAGCCAGCTTCATTTTGGGAAGGCCTTTCAAAAACTGAACCTGATTCCCGGCAAAAAGGGCTATAACGAGGCCCTTCGCAAATCGATCTTCCTGACTACCAAAACCCACATCCGCTGGGGCAAGCCCGGCTTTCCCGAAATGGAGCAGGTGCAGAACTGGACCCAGCGCAACCATGGAGGTGGTGCCATCGATGACCTTAAATGGTCCTTGTCCCAGATGTTTGGCGATGGAAAGGGAAACTATCCCGGGGGGGCTTATGTAGACATGGTACTCACCCACAGCCTCAACAATCCGGAAGAAGTGGATGTGATGTACAAAGGGCTTGAAACCCCGCTCGACCCCAACGACAACTTCGGCGTACTGGTTGCCCTTCGTGACTACCGCGACGGGACCAACCTCACCGGGCTCAACCCGAATAAGGAAAAGCTGCTCAAACACATCGGGTTCTCGGGGCATGTCAATTCACCGGTGATGATGAACATGATTCAGCGCGACAAATGGGAAATCCTCGATGCCATGTTGGTGGCAATCAATTCCAACGATAAGCTCTACCTGAACCACCAGTACAATGTGATTCCGGTTGCAGCAGCCAAAAACATGGGAATTATTGCCATGAAGGTTTTCTCCGACGGGGCCATGTATTCGAAGTATGCCGACTGGACCCGCGACTACAAAGGAGTGGTTCGCACAGTGGGCACACCGGAGCTGCCCAGCAAGCCGCTGATCGAATACGCACTGAGTACGCCGGGCATCCATACCGCCATTATCGGAATCGGACAGATCTCGGACGACCCTCTGAAGTGCCAGCTGGTGCAGAACTTCTATGCCGCTCAGATCGCACCCAACAGCCTGTCGATGAAACGCAGAAAAGAGATTGAAGACAGCACAGCCCGGGTAAAGGACGGAAAAACCAACTACTTCCAGCTCCCCTTCAGGGGCCTTACCCCACCCGAAAACATCCGCATAAAGGCCGGTTCGCCGGTTATCATCAACTGGGACAGTGCCCTGGCAGCTACTGCCCCCCTCGCGCACTACGAGATCTGGCGCGATGGGAAACGCATTGTCGAAATTCCACACAAACCCCAGACCAGCCGGGAGCCTTTTGCTTATGAGGACAAGAAGCCCGGGAAACGCTACACCCTGGTCACAGTGGACCACAACGGTGAACGGGCCGAAAGTGAAGAAATCAGGCCGGCCTGATTTCCTGCAATACCGAAGGGCCGCCTGCCGGCTCTTGTTTAGCCGAGATCGCGAATCAGCAGCTCGATATTCTGGCTGCCCCGCTGCTCGAGAATCAGCTCCTTGTTGATCATGACCCGGTCGATGGTCGACTGGTCGAAGTATCGGATTGTAACCAGTTCAAGCCCTGTCTGATAGGCTACTTTAAAGGCTTCCTCCAGATCGTCCACCACAGCACGAAGCTTTCGCTTGTCGTTGTTCACGATCATCTTGAAACTGATGGCCGAATTCTGCATCATGTTAATCTTCATCCCATGCTCATTCAGGATGCCGAAGATCTTATGCAGGTTATCCTCATTGATGAAGGAGAAGTCCCGGGGTGAAACCCGGATCAGGACCTGATCCATCCGGAAGATGAAGGAGGGCGTCATGCTGTCGTACCTGAGATTCCCGATCTTCGTACCCGGGGCTCCCGGATCCTTAAAAGACTTCACATAGAGGTTAATATTCCTGTTCTGCAGGGGCTTAATGGTCTTGGGATGGATTACACTGGTGCCAAAATAAGCCAGTTCTGTTGCATCGAGATAGGACAGTTTGTCGAGCAGAATGGTGTCGTCGAAGTACTTCGGATCGGCATTCAACACACCCGGCACATCCTTCCAGATGGTCACATGATCGGCACGCAGCATATAGGCCAGAATGGCTGCCGTATAGTCCGAACCCTCCCTGCCCAGCGAGGTGGTCTGGTTGTTAATTGTCGAAGCCAAAAAGCCCTGGGTGATGAGGATTTTCACTTCATTGAAATCGAAGTGCTTCTGTACCAGTTCCGCCGACAGGTCCCAGTCGATCCGTGCCTCGCGCCAGTGGTTGTCGGTTTTCAGAGAGCGCCGTACATCTATCCACCGGCTAGGAAGCCCGGCCACATTCAGGTAGTGCGAAATGATGGTCGTCGAAAGCAGCTCCCCATAGCCAATGAGCTGGTCGTAATCATAGTCGAAATTCAGGGTAGGTTCCTTGTCGAGCAAGTCCTCTAAACCGGTAAAAAGATCCTCCACCGCGGCATACACAGGATGGGCCTCATCCTTGAATAAACCCTTTACAATCTCATCGTGATAGGACCTCAGGCCCATAAAAGCCTTCTTCAGCGAGGTCTTCTTTTTCGCTGTAAAAGCTTCAATTATGGCCTCCATCGCATTGGTGGTCTTCCCCATGGCCGAAACCACAACTACAATCTGTTCATCCTTATAGCGTTTCAGAATAGACGCCATGTTTCTCACGGCCTCGGCATTCTTTACCGAAGCACCCCCAAATTTGAATACGATCATGCCTGGAATAATTTAAGCCCCTAAAGTAGGCATTTATGCTTAAAATCGGATACGCATCATCCTTGCGATCCGCTCCCCGGTCTTTTCAAGCAGGTCGGGGGCCGAAGCCAGGGCATCGGACAGGGCCATGGGCCGGTCCACAATGGGCAGAATAAGGCTGAACCCACTCGCGTACAACTCCTGTGCTCCCTCTCCTATGGTTCCGGCAACCGCAATAAGCGGCTTCCCATGCTTCCTGGCCAGTTCGGCGACCCCCTGCGGGGTCTTCCCAAAGCGGGTCTGCCCGTCAATCTTTCCTTCCCCGGTAACTACCAGGTCGGCCTTCGTAATGGCCCCTTCGAGTCCACACAACCCGGCCACCAATGAAAAGCCCGGCTCTAATCGGGCACTGCAAAAGGCCATCAGTCCGGCACCCAGCCCCCCGGCAGCACCGGCACCCGGCACCTGTTCCACCTCTATACCCAGTTGTGTGCGTATTACATCGGCCCAATGCCTCAAACGCTTATCCAGCTCCTTTACAACCAGGGGATTGGCCCCCTTCTGCGGGGCATAGACTGCGGCAGCTCCATCCCCTCCGGTCAGGGGATTGCTGACATCGCAGGCCACCCGGATACGGGCTTGCTTTAAACCAGGATGTAAGGCATCTGTATCGATGCGAACCAGCTTATCGAGTGCTCCTCCTCCCGGCCTGGACTGCCTGCCATCGGCCTCCAGCAGGCGTGCTCCCAGGGCCTCGGCCATGCCCGCACCACCATCATTGGTTGCACTGCCTCCAATCCCCACAATGATCTCCTTACAGCCCCGGTCAAGGGCGGCTGCAATGAGCTGGCCCGTACCATAGGTAGTGGTGATCCAGGGATCGCGCTCATCCTCTTCCAGCAACGCCAAGCCCGAAGCCGCAGCCATCTCTATCACTGCACACTGCCCGTCACCCAGGATTCCATAGAAGGCTTCGATGGGCCGCATCAGGGGATCCCTTACCGTTACGGCAATCCGTTCGCCGCCTGTGGCAGCCACCAGTGCATCAACCAGGCCTTCCCCTCCATCCGACAGCGGAAGGGTGTCGATGCACCAGTCTGCCCCGATCTTGCGCATGCCACTGGCCAATGCCCCGGCCACCTCAGCGGCCGGCAGACTTTCCTTAAAACTATCGGGAGCAATCAAAATCTTCATGGTAACATCTTTCATGGAAACTGCAAACAGGCCTTACTTCCAGGCCGGCTACAGGGGCGGCAACAGGTCCAGAAATTCCGGGTCGTTAACCCACTCACTCAGATCAATGGTATCTATATGCGGGCTCTCGGCGATGAGCAGTCCAAAGCCATTCTCAATATTGGAATAGACCTGAACAGGCTGAAAAAAGTCCTGTTCGGGGTAAGGATCGTAGTACTGATAGGTGGAAATGAAGTTGTAAAAATGTACATCCTTTTTCACCAGGTTTACATACACCTGAGGAATGCTGTCGCTGTATATCTCGAGCAGGCTCCCCTCTACAGTGAGTTTGTGCTCCCGACCATTGATGCGCGCGTCGCTGAAAACAAAGCGCTCGCCGTAGGCATGCTCTAGCTCGTAGCTTTCATAGCCGTCGTATGCATCTCTAAATTCGATGAACGGGTCTAAGAGCTGAATCATGTGAGGGCGACAGGAGACGAGGGTATCATCGTAGCTCTCCGTCCCGTTTGTCCCATGATGATGCACAAGCTCACGTCGCCAACCCGACAGATAGAACTCATAGTAGTCTTTACTCCCGGGGGGATCCTGCAGGCAAAGCTCCAAGCTGAAGTGATAGTCGTCATCCACCTCAAAATCCAGACGATTAACTACTGGCAACCCTGGCACTCTGCTGCTGACGGTGGCTTCGGGCAGACCCTCTCCGGAACAGCTTAGTCGAAAATCATCACCGGGCGCCAGGCTTAGCAGTTCATTTTCATAACAGCCCTTCCCCAGGCTGAACAATTCATAGTCGCGACCGGCCCGTTCAATCTTTACAGTGGCAGCATCAAGCAAAACCAGGCTATCCAGAACGGTCATGGTTACCGTCTTGCTCAGATTGATGCGAGGGCTTTTGCCCGCGACGACCCGCCCGCTTACCACGAAAAGGGCCTGCTGCCGGCGAAACTCGTCTGTGATGTCCACCTCACAGGCAAAGAGCATCAGCAGCAATACAGAAAGGACGAACAGCTTTTTCATCAGAACCGGATTGAATAGCGAAAATAAGGCAGAAAGGGCAACATGGTTACCTGGTAAACGTGTTTCTCCAAATCTCCAGAATCCTTATACTGAAGGCCACTGGAGATGTAGAAAGGATTCTTGCGATTGTATATGTTATGGGCCCCGAAGCTCCAGGTACGCAGGACCCGTTTCTTCTGTTTCTCGAAGTTTAGGCCCAGGTCAAGGCGATGATAGGGAGGTAATTTATAGCCGTTTCGTTGCGCGAAATTATGGATAATATCACCCTCGTAGGAATCCCCTGCCTGCCGTTCTACGCCGGGCTCAATGTCCATCAAATCCAGGGGGTTGAAATAGGAATGATCCAGGATGGTCAGATTCACCCCGGAGGCCAGCACCCATACAGCCCCTAGCGTGATCCGCTCGTTCAACTTCCAGTTGGCAGTAATGCTCAAATCGTGCCTTCGGTCGTACTTGTAAGGGAAAGGCTTGCCGAAATTGATTTCGGGAAAGCTGCGCGTATTCTTCGACAGGGTATAGGCCAGCGAACCCGTCAAAGCCCCGCTTTCCTTTTGTGCATAAAACTCGAGCCCGTAGGCCGTCCCTTCCCCCCTGAATATCCTCTCTTCCCAGTTCCGGTCGTTCATCTGCAACTCGGCCCCATCGGCATACTCAACCAGGTTTTTCATCTCCTTGTAATAGGCTTCGAGTGAGAACCGAATTCCCGGACAACAGGTATAACTGATTCCAAGGGCAGATTGCCGACTGCGTTCCGGCGGAAGCTTGGCAGTCGAGGGCACCCAACTGTCGGTCGGGACCCCCACCATGGTATTGGTAAGCAGGTGAACCCGCTGTGACATCTGTGCATAGGAAGTCTTTAAGGCCAGGCCCTCAGCAAGCAGAAAACGGGCCGAGGCCCTTGGCTCCGGACTGAAGTAGTCCCTTCCCTCGACCCGAAAAACCGATGCATTGATGCCCAGGTTCATGCGCAAGCGCTGACCGATGCTGAAATCATCCTCCAAATAGCCCCCGATCTGAAAAGCGTGCACTGTATCCGCACCAAACTGCTGGGAAAACAGGCCAGAACCGGGAAGGTAGTGGTCCTCCGTCGTGGTTCCGGGTTCGAAGCGATACAGGTTTAGGCCCAGCCCGGCCCGTACATCATGGTTCACAAAGGGATCGATACTGAAATCGAGTCGTGCGGAAAGGTCCTGCACCCTGCTGTAGTAAGCTTCCTCCAACAAGGGTGTCTCCCCCTTTCCCTCTCCATCTGTGTAGGTTAGGCGCGTGCGAACGTATTGTGCGCGATTGAATCGACTGTAGGCGAGCGTCAGATTCGAGAAAACCACCGGTGACCAGATCTGGTTCCAACGCATGGAAAAGGTCTGGTTCCCCCAGTAAAAACCGGAACCACTCCGGTCGCCCCCACCGAAGATTGTTTTCCCTCCATCCTTGATGTAGAATTCATCCCTGCCCAGATAGCTGCTCAGGTAAAGCCTGCTGCGCTCGGAAAACCTATGGTTGATCTTTGCGTTCAAATCATGAAAGAAATAACCCAGATAAGTGTTCGTCAGATTGTTATCCTTATTCAGCTTATACTGCACGGGGTAACTGAGTACATCGGCATAGCTGCGCCGCCCCGAGAGCAGAAAAGAAGTCCTGCCCTTCACAATGGGGCCCTCCAGCATGAACTTCGAGGCGATCAGCCCAATGGAAGCCGAGCCCTGAAAGGACTGCATATTTCCTTCCTTCATCCGGATATCAAGGACCGACGAAAGGCGGCCGCTGTAACGCGCTGGAAAACCTCCCTTATAAATCGTGGCACTGTTGATGGCATCCCCGTTGAACACAGAGAACAGGCCAAAGAGGTGGCTTACATTATAAACTGGAATCCCGTCGAGCAGGATCAGGTTCTGGTCGGAGCCGCCACCCCGCACAAATATTCCACTGGTCCCTTCTATTCCGGCCGACACCCCCGGCAAATACTGCAGGGCCTTAATCAGATCGGGCTCACCAAAAAGCTGCGGGATCTTGCGGGTCTCCAGATGGTGGATACTGTGGGCACTCATCTGAGAGGAAAGAAACTCCTGCTCTGCCGAATGCGCGCTGATGGTGACCTCCCCAATCTCCAGGCTGGGCTCCAGATATACATCCACAGCCGTATCCGAAACCAGGTCCAGAACGAGATTCCGGCTTTGATAACCCACATAGGAAATGTTCAGCAGGACCCGGCCCGGAGGGGCCTCGAGGCTGAAGAACCCATATTCGTTACTGACTGCACCGGTTTTTGCGATCGTGTCGTAAACAGTCGCCGCTACAAGGTGTTCCCCGCTGTTTTTGTCGAAAATGGTTCCATGAATGCGATACTGGGCATCAAGGTCTTTAGCCTGAAAAGCTAACAGAGCAACCAGGCTTGCAAAGCTAAGAAACGAAAGGCGGGAAGCTGTCATACGGAAAACCCTTAGGGGCTTAAGTTCCCGATAACGGACCTTCCGGTATTTGCCTGTATGTAGAGGCATGGTAAGCCCTAAGAACAGATTCTCCGGTGACTGAAACAATGCAAACAAAGCAAATAGCAGATCAGATTCTGTGTGCTGTTCTGCAAAGTTATGCATTTTAGTAACAGGCATAAAAAGACTTAACTCTTTTTCATATCTAAGCAAAACAGGGCCTGTCCCGATCCGGGATAAGCCCTGTTTTCTCAGGCCTGGCCTACTTAACTACAGGCCATTTCTTAAAACCGGAACCCTTCTAGGAGAGTGCATTTTTGACCTCCCGTTGTGGCCCGGGCTGCCGCTGCCTGTAAAAGAACAGGAAGAGATAGGGTAAAGAAAGTACACAGTTGACAATGCCCCAGTAGTGGACGATCGTCGCATTGGCAAAGGCCGAGCTGTCCATAATGGGCGTAAAGATGTCGTAGGTGGCCCGGATGAGGATGTGAATGGCCAGGGTATAGACCCGGGCCGTTACATAGAGTTCGGGGCGGCCCTTCAGAATGGGATAGAGCTCAGCTGCCAGAAGGATGCAGAGTGAGCTGGCGGCAAAACCCGGATTCTCGGCATAGACAAAGGCGATGTTCCAGGTGGTATAGAGAAAGTTCCAGAGGGGATCGGTATATACGATCAGATCGCCCGGCTTTTGCTCAGAAATCTCCCAGCCATTCCGCTTGTTGCGTTTCGATTTGAAGAGCGGAATGGTTACAATCAGGATGAAGCCGGAAGCCGCATTGAAGTAGTTCCCGAGCGCCAAATCCTTTAAGGAAGCTTCCAGAATATTCAGCCCCAGTATACCATAGAGGGTCCAAAGCACCCAGTCCTTCCGAAAGATCGTCCACCAACCCTCACGCTTTTCGTGCTGGGCAATCCGGCTCAGCCCCACGATCAGGGCAGTTGGCACCAGCACAGAAAGGGTTTTTACCCAGCGAAACCAACCCTCAAGCTGGTTCGACCAGAGCGGAAAAGTAAAGAGTGCGAGAATCCAGAAGATGGCCGCAAATTTGTAGTTCTTGCGCATAATCTCGACAAGGATAAGCAGTAAGCCAATGTAGATTGGCATAGAAACAAGGTATTGCCAAATGGGAATATCCATGATCTGAAGTTTTAAAGTGAATAATTATTCATTATATGCTTAAAAAAATATCATTTCCTGATCCCCTGCCAGCTCAACTGAAAGGCCTGGTCGATCCGCTCCCGGTTCAGGCCATAAACCCCGGTGACATGCTCATCGGCAAGCTCACGTATAAACCCGAGCATGGCCAGAAAGAGCATCTCATCGTCGAGATCATCCCGCACCAGGCCTTCCCTCTTTCCCCTGCGTATCATCTCATGCACAGGGTGCTTCATTAATTCGGCCAGCTCAATTTCATCTTCACTTATATAAGGTGAACGATAGTACTGCTCCAAAAACACACTTTCCGGGTAGTGCTCGATCCGGTGTTTCAGGTAATTGATCCAAACCCGGCGAAGCCCGGTCAGAAAATCCTCCTCCTGCTTGTAACCCTGCATAAAGCGGGCATTCGATTCGCGGTTCAGTTTCAGATACAGCTGCTGCAGCAATTCTTCCTTGCTCTCGAAATAAATGTATAAGGTGCCTGTAGCAATACCCGCCTTTTTGGCCAGCTTGGACATGGTCAGGCCGGCAATGCCTTCCTTTTGAATCAACGCAAGACCCGCCGCAAATATTAAATCAACCTTTTGCATGTCCTTTGTTCTCATACTGCAATATTAATGAATATTTGTTCATTTTACAAATACTGGCAAGCCTTTTTCCGAAACGGCTCTGAAAACGGAGCTTTAGGGAGAAGTGCATTTTTGCTAAGTTTGCGGCACCGTGAGCATACCCAATCCCTATAGCCAGCATCCGCATCTGCCGGAGCTCCTGGATGCCCTCCGTTCAAAGGAGCCTGCAGGCAAGGAGTCCGGGAGCGGAGAAAGCTATATACTGGAAGGCCTTGCCGGCTCCTCAAGGGCTGCCCTCGTGCAGGCCGCTCTAAACGAATTGAAGGGCGCCCACCTCTTTCTCTTCAAAGACAAGGAGGAGGCTGCCTACTTCTATACCGACCTCACCACCCTTGATGGAGGGCCCGACCGCACCCTCTTCTTTCCCTCGTCCTACAAGCGTTCGATCCAATACCAGCAAAGCGATGAGGCGAACATCATTACCCGTACCCAGACCCTCAGGCGGCTGGCCGAACGACGCGTATCCAGTTTCATCGTGAGCTATGCCGAAGCCCTGGTCGAATCGGTGGTTTCGCGCCGGCAGCTAAGGGAAACCACCCTGGAACTGAAACAAGGCGAAAAGGTCGACATGGCCTTTGTGGAAGAGGTGCTGCAAACCTATGGCTTCCAGCTGGTCGACTTTGTCAACGAGCCCGGACAATACGCCATACGGGGCGGTATTCTGGATGTATTTTCCTATGCCGCGAGCCATCCCCACCGAATCGACTTCTTCGATGAGGAAGTGGATTCGATCCGCAGCTTCGATGCCGACAGCCAACGCTCGGTGGAAACTGTTAAAAAGCTGAACATCATTCCCAATATCCAGTGGGAAACAGAGATGGGCGAAAAGCGCATCTCCTTCCTCGAATACCTGCCTGCCGAGACTGTGCTATGGATGGACGAGCCCGAACTAATCTGCGAACACATCCAGGAACTCTACGATAAAACCTCTTTTGCAGAGCGGGACTCCGACAGCAACCCGGAAGATGAAGCCCCAAAGGTGGACAAGGCCCGTTTTCTGAAAAGCGGGGATGCCATTCAAAGCGAGATGAGGCCCTTCCGGAAGGTCATCTTCGGTCGCTCCTACACAAGTCCCGGGACAAAGAGCTGGCGCTTTAATACCAGCCCCCAACCTGCCTTCCAAAAAAACTTTGAGCTGCTCACCGGACACCTCCAACTCCAGGCAGCTGAAGGCTATGAAAACCATTTGCTCTCGGATAGCGAAAAGCAACTCGACCGCATGCGCAGCATCTTCAGTGAGACAGACCCCGAGCTAAACTATTTCACTTCGCTTGGCACAGTTCATGAGGGCTTCAGCGACCACGACCTGAAATGCAATTTCTACACCGACCACCAGATTTTTGAGCGCTACCACCGTTTTAAGTTCCACGATCGCTTCAGTAAAAAGGAATCGCTGTCGGCCAAGCAGCTCATCGGGCTCAATCCGGGCGACTATGTGGTGCATGTCGACCACGGAATCGGAATCTTCGGAGGCCTCGAAAAGGTCGAGGTAAACGGGCGCATCCAGGAATCAATCAAGCTGGTGTACAAAGACCGAGACGTGCTCTATGTCAACATCCACTCCCTCCACCGCATTTCCAAATACAAGGGCAAGGACACCGAGGCACCAAAGATCTATAAACTGGGCACCGGGGCCTGGCAGAAGCTAAAGCAAAACACCAGGAAGAAGGTCAAGGACATTGCCCGCGAACTCATCCTGCTCTACGCCAGGCGGCGCGACCAAAAAGGCTTTGCCTTCTCCCCGGATACCTACCTGCAACAGGAACTGGAGTCGTCCTTCATCTATGAGGACACCCCCGATCAGCTAAAAGCCACCGCCGATGTAAAGGCGGGGATGGAAGCCGGTTTCCCCATGGACAGACTGATCTGCGGAGATGTGGGATTCGGAAAAACCGAGGTGGCCATCCGCGCAGCTTTCAAAGCGGTTAGCGACAGCAAACAGGTGGCTGTACTTGTTCCCACCACCGTTTTGGCCTTTCAGCACTACAACACCTTTAAAGACCGCCTGAAAAACTTTCCATGCACAGTCGATTACCTGAGTCGTTTTCGGACAGCCGCCGAGCAGCGCGAAATTCTTAAAAAGCTGGAAAACGGGCAGATTGATATCATCATTGGGACCCACAAGCTTGTGGGCAAGGAGGTCGGCTTCAGGGACCTTGGCCTTCTGATCGTTGACGAAGAGCAGAAGTTCGGGGTTAGCGTCAAGGAAAAACTGAAACAGTTCAAGCTGAATGTCGATACCCTCACCCTGACCGCCACACCCATCCCCCGTACCCTGCAATTCTCGCTGATGGGCTCCCGCGACCTTTCCATCATCAACACCCCCCCTCCCAACCGCCATCCCATCATCACCGAACTCCACCCCTTCAATGAAGAGATCATCAAGGAGGCTGTGGAATATGAGATCAGCCGGGGCGGACAGGTGTTTTTTATCCACAACCGCGTGCAGAACATCATGGAGATCAAAGAAACTGTCGACCGGGTCGTGCCGGCAGCACGCTCGGTGGTGGCACACGGACAAATGGACGGGAAAAAGCTCGAATCAATCATGCTCGACTTCATGCAGGGCGACTACGATGTGCTCATCGCCACCACCATTGTCGAATCGGGACTCGATATTCCAAACGCCAATACGATAATTATCAACAACGGCCACAACTTTGGCCTGAGCGATCTTCATCAGCTCCGCGGACGGGTAGGGCGCTCCAACAAGAAGGCCTTTTGTTACATTTTTGCTCCCCCGCTGACGGTGCTTTCGCAGGAGTCCCGTCGCAGGCTCAAGGCTGTCGAAGAATTCTCGGCCCTGGGCAGTGGATTTAACATTGCCATGCAGGATCTCGACATCAGAGGGGCCGGCAACCTGCTGGGCGCAGAGCAAAGTGGTTTCATTGCCGACATCGGTTTTGAAACCTACAACAGGATTCTGAATGAAGCCATTCAGGAGCTGAAAGACAGCGAGTTCAGCAGCCTTTATGACGAAAAACCCGAAAAACCGGCAGCGGATGTCGTCTTCCTCTCGGATTGCCATATCGACACCGACCTGGAGCTCCTGTTCCCCGACAGCTACATTGCCAACATTCCCGAACGGGTCGATCTCTACCGCCGGCTCGATCTGGTAAAAGATGAAGCTGCCCTGGAGGCCTTCAGAGAAATGCTCAGCGACCGATTCGGGCCCCTCCCCGAAGCAGCCCGGCAATTGCTGGAGGTCGTCAGGCTTCGCTGGCTGGCACAACGCATTGGTGTTGAAAAAATCATATTGAAAAAGAACACGCTGATCACGTATTTTGTAAGCAACCCGGAAGCGCCCTTCTATGCGTCCCAGAAATTCCGGGAGGTCATTGCAAACATTCAGGCCAATCCACTCGCCTTCCGGATGAGGGAAGAGGAAGAAAGGCTGAGTTTGCGCAGCGACAAAGTAGAAACAATCAGCGATGCACACAAACTGCTGCAATTGCTGAACAAGGGTCAGAGCAATGAATCTAATACTCGACCTGGGTAACACCAGGTGTAAGATTGCGGTAGTTGAGGGGAAGACAATCCTGGAATCGGGAAACTATGCGAGGCTGAGTCCAAAAGAAATCGCCCGCTTCCATGAAAGGCATCCGGGGATCGAAGGCGTAATTGTTTCCTCGGTGGTGAACTATTCCAGGGAACTGATCGACTACCTGGCTACCCTTTTCCCGACCTGCATCGAACTCAATGCCTCCACACCCATTCCGCTTACCAACCTCTATGCCACTCCCGAGACTTTGGGCTACGACAGAATTGCTGCGGTGGTTGGGGCACACAGCCTCTATCCCGGAATGAATGCCCTGGTCATCGACGCGGGAACGGCCATTACCTATGACCTGATTACCGCTTCAGGAACCTATCCGGGAGGAAATATCTCACCGGGACTCGACACACGTTTCAGGGCACTGCATAAATTCACCAACCGCCTTCCCCTGCTGGAACGTCCCGCATCGGGTCCGGTGTTGGTGGGAAGCAAAACCCAGGAAGCGATCCAGGCAGGCGTTGTCCATGGCATTGTCTTTGAGATGGATGGTTTTATTCGTTCGATAGGACTGGAATACCCGGACTTACAGGTTGTGCTGACCGGCGGTGACGCAAAATTCTTTGCCGGAAAATTAAAAAGTAGCATCTTTGTGGACCCGGTTCTGAACCTGATCGGGCTAAACAGTATACTGGTACACAATGCGAAATAAGCTAATAGGCGCCGCCATACTCCTGCTTTCTTTAAGCCCGGGCATGTTGGCACAATTCAATACCTACTCGCCCTACACCCGCTTTGGACTGGGCGATCTGGCAAAACCGGGCCTGGGGCAGAATCTCAGCATGGGGGGCACGGGCATCGCTATTCACAACAATTCACGAATCAATTACCTGAACCCGGCTGCCTTCGCCTCGATCGACAGCACCTCTGTCTTCTTCGATTTCGGGGTCAATTCCTTTCATAACCAGTACGAAACCGCCAACGCGAAAAACACCTGGTGGAACATGAATCTGCATCATGTGACCTTCGCCTCCTCCATGGGCAAACACCTGGGTTTTTCGGCCGGAATCGTTCCCTATAGCAGCGTGGGCTATAACATCAAACAGGAATACAACGATACGCAGACAGGTACAGCTCTCGACATCTACAACAAGGGCGATGGCGGGATCCTGAACTTCTATGTGGGAACTGCAATGAAGTTTTTCGACAAGATTTCGATCGGGGTTACCATGAACTACTTACTTGGGCGTCTGACCCGTGAGCAGTTGGCTAAACTGCCCGCCTATAAGACATGGTCGGCTAAATCGGTGCAGAATCTCGACCTCCGACAGCCGGTTTTCAGTTTTGGGCTTCAATACCAGGAAACCTTCGATGACAGGTTTTTCTTCTGTCTGGGCGGAACTTACGATCTGGAAACCCGGATCAGGGCCAATACCAAGACCCGGATCATCAACACTGTTTACCCCTACAAAAGGGCTCATCTGAATGACTCGGTTATCATTGATCCGGCTTATAAACTGGATGAGGACACCCTCATGGCTCCCTTTACCCTACCCTCCAAAACCGGCCTTGGGCTTGCCTTTGGCATCCCCGGGAAACTGACCATTACGGCCGACTATTACATGCAGGACTGGACCGGCTCCCTCAGCGGATATAATTACAGTACGACAAAGGCCAGTTCCATACATTTCGGGGCCGAACTGATCCCCAATCAGAAAGCCCTCAGAGGTTACCATAAGTTCATCGCCTACAGGCTTGGAGGCTATTATTCCGACTACTATCTCGTGGTCAATGGAGAGCAGCTTAAAGATTATGGCATAACATTTGGACTGGGACTACCGGTAAAGTCGATGAAAACAAGTTTAAATGTGTCTTTCACCCTCGGCACACGCGGAACCACCGACTTCAATTTGGTGAAAGAAAATTATGGAATTATCACATTTAATGTAACTTTGCACGACTTATGGTTCCGGAAACGGAAATTTGACTAAATTACAGCGGTATGAAAACAAAAGCCCTCAAGTCCATTTTAGTGGCAATGTCGACTTTTATGTTTGTTCTACCAGTTCTCTCACAAAAAGGCGTTGAGGACGGATCAAGATACGGGCATGGCCAGGACAGTATCAATTGCATTAAGAATCTATCCCTCTACAAGGAATTCTTCAAGCACAACAACTACAAGGATGCCATTAACCCCTGGCGGAAGGTATTCGGCGAATGCCCTGCAGCCAGCGAGAAGATGTACGTTGAAGGTGTCACCATGTACAAAAAGTTTGTCGAAGCTGCTCAGAGCCCCGAACGCAAAGAAGAGCTTATAGACACCGTTATGCTTATCTACGACAAGCGTATCAAGTACTTCCCAAAGAAAAAGGGAGCCATCCTGGGCAGAAAAGGGATCGACCTGCTGCGCTTCCGCAGCTCCGATGTCGCATCGGTTGAAGAGGCCTATGAGATCCTCAAACAAAGTATTGATATCGAGAAAAGTAAATCGCGCGACGCCGTTATCAGAACCTTTATCTCGGCCAGTATCAGCATGAACCAGGCCGGGAAAAACACCGACGGGCAATCCATTGAAGACTACTTTATGGTAACCGGAATTGTTGACAAGCTTCTGCAAAGAGGAAGTTCCCGTTGGGAAAAGGCGAAGGCTGCCATCGACGACAACATGCTGAAGAGTGGCCTGCTCACCTGCGATGCCCTGAATGGCTACTTTGAGCCTCAGTACGAGGCCTCCAAAAATGATAAGGCCTTCCTCGAGAAAGTGATTAAATTCTACACTGCCACTGGTTGCGACCGTTCCGATCTCTATGTCGCGGCATCCGAGCAGATGTACAGCATTGAACCGGGTCCGGTTTCGGCTCACAACCTGGCCAAGCTCTTTATCGTAAAAAGCGACTACAACAAAGCCGGGATGTACCTGAAAGAGGCGATAGCAGGTTCCGATGTTGACAATGAAACCAAGGCCGAATGGTACTATGAGCTGGCCATTGTCGAAAGCGCAAACAAACAGTTCTGCGATGCCATCAAGGCCGCCCGCCAGGCCATCTCGCTGAAGAGCGATCTGGGCAAAGCCTATCTCATCCTTGGAGATGCCTGCGTAGGATCCAGGGAAAACCTGGGCGATGCCTTTGAGAAGAGCACTGCCTTCTGGGTAGCCATCGACAAATACAAGAAGGCCAAGTCGGTTGATCCCTCTGTGGCAGATGATGCCAACAAGAAGATCAGGGACTACTCCAACCACTTTCCCAACCATGAGGACGTCTTTTTCCGCGATCTGAAGGACGGCGACTCCTACCAGGTGAAAGGCTGCATCAACGAGTACACCACTGTACGTTCCAGAAAATAGCCATCCTTTCATGGCAACACCATACAAAAAGGGCTGTTTCATCTGAGGCAGCCTTTTTTCAAATTGGGCTTCTGTCGGCCATGACAGTTTTTCCTGCCGACTTGCCGGGATAGCCTCAAGGCTTGTTATCTTTGTAGCCATGATGAAGGACCACCTGAGACGAGTATTCCCCCTGCTCCTTGCCGGAGGAATCCTGCTTGGCAGCTGCGAAAACGACATTGAGCGTGTCGGACTGCTCACCGATGAGACCCTTATCCCCAAAATAAAGGGCAATCAGATCGAGGTCATCTACAGCGACTCGGCCAGGGTAAAGGTCCGTATCACCGCCCCTCTTTTCATGAATTTCCCCGACCTGGAGCGGCCCTATATGGAATTTCCGAAAGGCATGGATGTGTTTTTCTACGGCGATTCACTGAAGCTTGAATCCTCGATTCGAGCCGACTATACCATCTACTACACCAAGGAGAGGCTCTGGCATGCCACAGGAAATGTGATTGCCAGACGCCTCAGCAACGGGGATGAACTGAATACCGAAGAAATGTATTGGGACGAGCAAAAGGAATTCATCTATTCAAATGCCTACACAAGGGTGCAGAACGAAGACGGTACCTTTTATGGCAAAGAAGGATTCACCTCCGACCAGCATTTGAATAACTGGCAGCTGATTGGCACCAGTGGAACCGTAACTGTACCCGATGAGGAATAACATGAGTAGCCGTGTACTTGAAATGGTCTGGTTCATCATAGGCGGACTCTTGCTCTACATGGCCGTTGATGTAAGCATGTCGAATGGCCTGGCAGGCTCATGGTACTACTACCTGTTCGCCCTTACAGCCTTCCTGATGTATTTCTTCAAAAGAAAACACAGGCACTCCCGCCGCGATTGATGAGCCGGCCTGGCTCCTGCACTTCTCATTAAAGCAGCCCCAAAAGGAACACTTTGCTGCCAATTGATCGCTTTGGTCCGGTATCGGCCCTGGGAAGGCCTAAATTTCAGCTTACATCCTTCAATATACTTCCAAATATTGCTATATTCGTAGGCTCAAATTTAGCCTATTTTTTTACTAACGATTAGAGATAAATGGCCACATTACAGAAGATTAGAACAAGGGCCGGTTTGCTGGTTGCGATTGTCATCGGACTGGCACTTTTTGCCTTCATTCTTGGTGACATGCTGGGGTCGGGTTCTCCCCGAATGGGGGGCCGAAAGGTTGCAGAAATCGATGGAAAAGTGATCGATGCCCAGGAATATATGAACCGGGAGCAGAGCCTCCGTGCATTTTATGAGTTAAACGCCGGAGGGCAGGCCCTCGACTCCGAGATGGAAAGACAAATCCAGCAGGAGACATGGCGCAGGTTACTCCGTGAAACCATCATGGGCCGTGCCTACAAAAAGATCGGAATTACCGTCAGTACCGACGAACTGAAAAGCATGGTAACCGGCGACCAGGCCATGGGTCTTGCGGGCAATCCGTCCCTGGGTGAACCTCACCCCATTGTTCGGCAGATGTTCTCGAACCCCGAGACCGGTATGTTGAATTTCCAGGTCATAAACAGCTATTTCAATGCCCTGGAAAACCCCCAGTTTGTGCAGGAGAAGCAGCGCTGGCTGTTCATTGAGAACGAAATTCTCGATGAGAAAATGAGTGAGAAGTACTTTACCCTGGTGCAAAAAGGCTTCCAGCCCTCCTCGCTCGATATTAAGGACTACATAAGCGAGAGCCAAAAAAGCACCGACTTTTCTTACGTATCCAGGCCCTTCTCCGAGGTAGCTGATGAAGAAGTCAACATTAGTGAGGCCGACCTGAAAGCCTACTACAAGGAGCATATTGAGAAGTACAGGCAGAATGCCAGCCGAACCTTCCAGTACGTGGTATTCGAGGTAAAGCCCAGCCAGACCGACATCGAAAATGCCGAATTCCTGAGTCGGCAGTCCAGGGCCGAATTTGCCCGGATCGAAGGTGATGAAATTCCCCGCTACGTAAACCAGACCTCGGATGAACCCTTCGATGTCAGGTTCTACACCCGGGAAGAACTTCCCGTTGGCATCACCGACTCACTCAAGGGTGCTGATGAGGGCCAGATTTTTGGCCCCTACCGCGATGGAGAAAGCTTCAAGGTAAGCCGCGCATACAACCTGCAGATGCGTCCCGACTCTGTCAGAGCACGCCATATCCTGCTTTCGTCCCAGGCCTTCAACGGCAATCGTGCCGCAATGAAGGCCGTTGCCGACAGCCTTGTTCAGGTGCTTGAAAAGGGGGGGAGCTTCCACCAAATTGCAATGGAATACTCGGCCGACGAAAGCAACAAAGCAATTGGCGGAGACCTGGGATGGTTCTCAGAAGGCACCATGGTGACCAACTTTAACAACGCCTGCTTCGAAAACAAGAAAGGCGATCTGCTTACGGCAGATACACAGTTTGGCATCCACATCATCCGCATTGAGGACCAAAGCCGTCCCGTTGAAAAAATGCAGGTAGCCACCGTGGTCAAAAGTATTTTTCCCAGCGACGAAACCAACCAGGACTACTATAACCGCGCTGTCAAGTTCAGGGGCAAGGCCACCAATCTGGACAACTTCACCGAGCAGGCGCGGGAATTCGGACTCGATCCCCGTTTTGCACCCAACATTGGCCGCGACCAGCAAACCATTCCGGGTATCGAAGAACCCACCAGAATTATCAAATGGGCCTATACCTCTGATATCAACAGCGTAAGCGACATCTTCAGCCAGTCCGATGAGCAGTACATCGTAGCCGTACTGACCGAGGCCAGGGAAGAAGGCTATGCAAGCATGGAGCAGGTCAGGACCGAGCTGGAACTGGCGGTACTCAAGCAGAAAAAAGCCGAGAAACTGGTCGAGCGCATGCAGGGTGAACTGGCCGGCGTAAGCGACCTGAACGAATGGGGCACGGCCAACAAGCAGCAGGTAGGTGAAGCCACACAGGTCAGCTTTACCAGCACTTTTGTTCCCGGCATCGGTATGGAGCCCTTCATTGTGGGAGCCAGCACGTATCTGCCTGTTGATCAGATTTCTGTTCCGATGATTGGTGAAAGTGGGGTCTTTGTAATTGCTGTCAACAACCGTACAGATAATCCCTCCTCCCAGAATGAAGCCGATCTGCGCACCCGCCTTCGTTATACCTTCGAATCGAGGAGTAGCTATGAGGCCTACAATGCACTGATGGAAAAGGCAGACATAGAAGACAGACGACTGGAGATTTTCTATAACTAAAGTCAGTCCGGGGCTTCCAGCTTTGGCCCGAACAGGCTTTGGATTCCCGCAGACCGACGCAGAGCATAAGAAAGAGGCTGGCTCCTTCGAGCCAGCCTCTTTTTCTATGAATGAACAAGAAGCTTAGTCCACATTGTCGTGGAGATAACCATTGTCGGGCCGGAGGGTGGGACCATCTTCCCCCTCATTCCCGTCGGACAGCCGATAGCGGCTGAGCTCCTCATCTTCTGAGTGCTTCTTCTGTTCGATATTCACATTCCGCCTCCTAAAGGCCGGGACGTTTTCAAGTTCATCAATCTCTTCATTGCGAGAATGGCTCAGATAGCCCCGTTCTTTCAGCTTCTCGTGGGTCTCCCGAATCTGTTTAACCCGATCGGCCAATTTTTCCTCGCTTGGCTCGTCGGAGGTCCTGGCCGACTGTCCAAGCAGGATATATTCTTCGGCACCCTCCTCCTTGTCCCTGACTCCGAAATCAAGGGCCTGCTGGCGGGGGGAAGTAACATTCGAGCGCTTATCCGCTTTCTCTGACTGCCGCCCCGCATCCCTCAGCGGAACAAAATGCTTCTCCTTCTTCCCGATGTACAGCTCGGGTATGCTGTTCATCTTAAAGCCCGTGGCAATAATGGTCACATTGATGCCCTCGCCCAGGGATTCGTCCGAACCCATGCCCCAGATCAGAGAGGTTTCCCTGGATGCTGCATTCACCACATAGTCGGTGATCTCCGAAATCTCGTCCATGGTAATCTCATCCGTGCCCGATGTAATGCTCAGAAGCACACTCCTGGCACCCGTAATATCATTGTTATTCAACAATGGCGAGGTCAGGGCATCCGAGATGGCAGTTCGTGCCCGGTCCTCGCCCGAGGCTGTAGCCGAACCCATGATGGCAACCCCGCTTTCCTGCATCACGGTCTGCACATCGGCAAAATCCACATTGATATAGCCATGCACCGTAATGATCTCTGCAATGCCTTTAGCGGCTATGGCCAGCACATCATCGGCCTTCTCGAAGGCCATCCCCACCTTCAGGTTTCCGTAAATCTCCCTGAGCTTTTCATTGTTGATCACCAGCAGAGAATCGACATGGTCCTTGAGCTTGTTGATGCCCTCGATGGCCTGGTCGATGCGGTCGGGTCCTTCGAAACGAAAGGGAATGGTCACTATGGCAACAGTTAATATCCCCATTTCTTTTGCAACTCTCGCGATGACAGGTGCAGCACCCGTACCGGTTCCACCACCCATGCCGGCTGTAATGAACACCATGCTGGTATTGCTCGAGAGGACCTCGGTAATGCGATCGAGGCTTTCCTCGGCCGCAAGCCGGCCCACTTCGGCCTTGCTGCCGGCCCCCTTGCCTTCAGTAGTGGCATCGCCCAACTGGATACGAACAGCTACCGGACTGTTATGAAGGGCCTGGGCATCGGTATTACATACCACAAAGTTCACATCCTGGATCCCTTTGCGGTACATGTGGTTCACCGCGTTACTACCACCGCCACCCACACCAATCACCTTGATGATGGAGGAACGCTCGGGCGGCAAATCAAAATGCATTAAGTCTTCCATGATGTTTGTTATGTGCGTTAAAGTTGAGTGTCGCCGTCATCAAACAGATCCGACAGCGAATTCTTCAGGTTTTCAACGATCTTGCCTACCCGCGTTCCGCCCTTTTTGTTTTTCTGGCTCTTTTCCGCTTCAGCTGCCAGGGAAGGATTCCCCTCTTCCATCACTTCTGCGACAGGATCCGCTTTCTGCACGACTTCTTTCGTGGCTTTCTTCTCCGGCTTCGGAGGGGCCACAGCTTCCTCAACCTGCATTTCTTCCTGGTGTTCGTCATAGTACTCGAGGCCCTTCAGCAAGAGTCCAACCGAAGTGGCCAGCATAGGCTGGTTCACTGCCTCAATGGTATCTGCCGCCAGGTTTTCGCCCGGAAAGCCCAACCTGACATCCATGCCGGTTTTAAATTTCACCAGCTGGCTCAAATGCTTGAGCAAGGAACCGCCCCCGGTGAGTACGATCCCCGCGCTTAGCTTATCCAGATATCCCGAGTTTTCAATCTCATAGCTCACCGCATCTATGATTTCTTCCATCCGCGACTGGATAATATAGGCCAGACTGCGGAAGCTGATTTCCTTCGGCTCACGGCCCGAGATACCCGGAATGGTAACCACCTTGTCCTCCTGGGCCAGATCGCCCAGCGCAGAGCCAAACTGAATCTTTAAGGACTCGGCCTGGCGTTGCAGGATGGCACAGCCCTCCTTGATATCGCGGGTGATGACGTTCCCGCCAAAGGGAATCACTGCTGTATGCCTGATCACATCGTCGTAGTATACCGCTACGTCGGTCGTACCACCTCCGATGTCGATCAGGGCCACACCTGCCTCCTTCTCATCATCGGTCAGAACGGCCGCACTCGAGGCCAGAGGCTCAAGCACAAGCTGCTTCACATCGAGTCCCACGCGATTAATGCATTTCCCTATGTTCCGGGCCGAGGTAATCTGACCAATTACAATGTGAAAGTTGCCCTCCAGCCTTTTCCCGAACATACCCACAGGGTTCTTTACCCCGTTTTCATTATCCACAATGTAGTTCTGGGGCAGCACATGAATAATCTCCTCTCCGACATCGACCGGAATCTTGTACATATCGTTGATCAGTTTCTGAAGATCGTCCCGGGTAATCTCATCATCGTAGGAATCCCGGTTGATGTAACCGCGGTTCCGGACCGATTTGATGTGCTGGCCCGCAATCCCGACAAAGACCTCGGGGAATTTAACGCCGGATTGTTTAACGGCTTCAGCAGTGGTGGTCTGAATTGCATTCACCGTCTCGTCAATGTTGAGGACCACCCCGCGCCTGATGCCAATTGATGCTGTCTGGCTCATGCCCAGGACCTCCAGTTTGCCCTGTTCATTCAGCCGGCCCACCAGACTCACAATCTTGGTGGTTCCAATGTCTACCGCAGCGACGTATTTTCCTTTTGTTGCCATAGTTTATCGTTTAGTGCATATTACTTGGTTCGTATATTTTAGATTGATCACGCTATAATTGTTCCATCCGTATTTCGGGAAGGCCTGTCTGTAAAGGAGCTCCAGGTTTTCCAGTTTTCGCTCCCAATTGTCCATGCTGCCCAAAAGAACCTGATGGGCCCCGACCCTCGGGATGAGCTCGTAATTCCCCTTGTTGCCCAGATAGATCTGGACAATCTGATCGCGCCAGAGGGGATGTTCACTCACAAAGCCTGCAAAGCGATACAACTCTTCGAGCCGCCCCTGATCGTCCTTTTCGCCCGACCGGGGAAAATAGCCCGAGGCCAACAGAATCCTGGGAACGAAGGCAGACGATAGCGGAAGCACCTTACCCTCGGTATCGAGATAGTAGCCCTGCTTACCGGCAGGCATGACCCGCACAAGCGCTATGCGCTCATCGACACTTACTTCGAGCCGACCGCTCACATCTTTACTCACCTCTGCATTTCGGATGTAGGGATTCTTTTCAAGCTCCTGCTCCAGTTTACGGCTGTTGATCTCCTGCAAAGGGTAACCCTGGAGGGGAATGCCGGTTTCGGCAAGTACAGCACGCAGGCTGTTCTCACTCACAAAACGACCCGAAAGGGTGTCACTGAACACCACATCGATGTTCTGACAAAGCACTTTCTCTCCTTCCGAGGCGATAAAGCCCGTGCTCAGGATGATCCATCCCAACAGCATTAACCAGATCAATATGTTGAGCGCCTTCTTCAAGTCTCTTTGTTCAATAGTTCTTTTATTGGTGCCACGAAGCGGCTGATATCACCGGCACCCATGCTGACCAGCAACTCGGGCTTTCGTTTGGCAATCACAGACAGCAACTCTTCGTCTCTGATCCACAGCTTGTCCTCCAATTCGACCTGTGCAAAGATCAGTCCTGCATCCACACCCGGCATGGGCTCTTCCCGGGCCGGATAGATGTCGAGCAGAATCAGTGCATCAAGCATGCCAAGGCTTTTGGCAAAGCCCCCGGCGAAGTCCTTCGTTCGGGAAAAAAGATGGGGCTGAAAAATGCCGGTCAGTTTTTTCCCTGGCCAGCGCTTCCTCACAGAAGCCAGGAAGGCCCGAATCTCTTCGGGATGATGGGCATAGTCGTCGATGTAGATGTGCTTCTCCTTGTTCAGCTGCATATCGAAACGCCTTACCACCCCCTGAAAGTCGGCCAGCGCTCCCACAATCTGCTCCGAAGACAGGCCCAGCTGGTGACAAACCGCCACGGCAGCCAGGGCGTTCTCTACCTGCAGCAAGCCCGGAATGGGAAGCAGGACATCGGGAATATGAAGACCGGGGCCTTCCACCTGAAAGCGATAGCCCACACCGGCTGGCTG
>PDRI01000109.1 GCA_002748055.1 Bacteroidota bacterium
CTGGTGCATCCAAAGGCTGTTATTAAACCCGAATGTCAGCCTGATATGTACAAACAAATACGACTCATCCTGTTCAGTATCCACATCATCCCGATAACCCGGGCCTCAGGAAAACAACAAATCCCCAAAAAAGGCGGGCAAATGAAAATCGGGCACGGCATTCCGAACCGGCGACCAGGTCAGGAAATGTGGATTCGAACTCTTGTCTGCACACTTATAGAGATTGGCCTTCCACTGAACGCCGGGCTCCGGCCTGTCAATGCTTACATGCGTCTGCATCAGATCGAAGGGAAGTGCGTAGGCCAGGGTCCAGTTCAGGTCCCCTGTTCTCTCCTCCTCAAAAGGGCCTTTAAGTGAACTTGCAATCTTTATTTTCCGGATGAGTGCCGGATCCAGAATATCCTGATCCTCACGGGGCTTTCGATTGTAATGCATCAGGGCTGTCCCCACGCAATTCACTTCCAGGTTGAAATAACGTAAAGGCAGATTCCCGTCGGGCGCAAAAAACAACTCAACGCAGGAATCCTCCCAGACCGGCCCGTTGATCTCTTTAGTAACACCCCGAACATAGCGATCCTGCACCCGAAAAATCACGTGCAGGGCCTCACTGTTATAGAGCAACCTGGCCTGGGTGACAGGCCGAAAGAGAGGCTCCGGCCCCATTAAACCGGCAATATCCAGGGTCTCAGCTCCCGACCAGGCGGGACTGTCCCAATCTACCAGAGGAAGCCGATTTTCCTCGCATCGTTTAACACTATAGCGCTTATTCATAAGTCTGTATTGAAGTTATAGCAATTTGGGATTTTTTTCATTACTAGGCCAAAAAAGAGGCCTTTTTCTTCCATCGCAAGCGATTCGGGAAGAATTAAGCGGATTTGGACAAGCGAAAACTGAAGCGTGTACCCCTGCCCTCTTCCGATTCAAAAACCAACTCCCCTCCCATCAGATCGACCAGCTGCCGGGAAAGGGCAAGCCCCAATCCTGCTCCACGGTAGAGTTTCTTCTTCCCCTTATCGATCTTCATAAAGAGCTTGAATATTTCTTCCCGGTCCTCATCTGAAATACCCACACCGCTGTCTTCCACAAAGAAAAGCCAGTCGCTTTCCACAGACACAAAACCAAAACTGATTTGCCCGCTTTCCGTGAATTTCATCGCATTATCGAGAAGGCAGTCCATGACCTGTCTGAGGCGACGTTCGTCGCCCATAAACCGGGTCAGTTCTCCCTCTGGAAGCTCCACCCTTACGACGATATCCCCCTTAGCCATGGTGTCAAGGTCCCTCCTGCACTTCTTTTGGATTTCGAGCATTACTTCCTGCAGGGAAAAAGACTCGGGCCGAAGCTCAAGTGAACCGGCCTCCAGCAGGGACATATCCAGCACATTGTCGATCAGCCTCATCAGCGAACGGGCACTGGTGGAGATCGAATCCAGAAAGCGTTGCCGGGTTTCCGCATCCAGCCCGGGATCGTTCAACATCTGCGAGAACCCCACAATCGCATTCATGGGCGTTCTTACCTCATGCGAAATATTCTCCAGAAAGGCTGTTTTCAATCGATCCGAGGCTTCAGCCTTTCTTTTGGCTTCACGCAGTTTTTTCTCGGTTCGGTCACGTTCCAGAATGATCTCCTCTTTGAGCAATACCTCCCTGGACTTTTCATTGATTCGCTGGAGCAGGCCTTCCTGCACCGCCTGGTTGCGCCGATCGCGCCACTGAAGCAGGAAGTTGATGGCCAATGAAAGGAGCAGAACCAGGACCAGGTAAAACAAAAAACTATAATGAAAGGGCTTTCTGATAAGCAGGTCAAGCACATCCTCATGCAATTCGGCTTCACCACCTTCATCAAATACCCTTACCTTTAAATGGTACTTTCCCGGTCCCAGCTGCTCAATGCTAAAATGGTTATCGGTCGCGAGCGGCGTCCAGTTTCTATTGTATCCTTCCAGAAAAAACTGATATCGTAGCGATTCGGGACAATTGAAATTCAGGCTGTGCACATGAACCTCAAGGCTGTGGTTTCCGGCTCTGACCCGATATGAGGTGGCCGGACCGAGGCTGTCGCCATCCAGGATCACCTGCCGCAGAACAAGGGTACTTCGAATGGAATCCATTTCAGCTTTGGGAAAGAGCAGGCACAGCCCAAGCCTGCTCCCACAGTACAGACCCTTCCCCTGGACAAGCTGAAAACTATTCCGGTAAAAGCCGGCATCTGAGGGAATACCATCTGCCTGGCCATAGACCCTAATCGGACCACCATCGGGCCGGATCAGGGACAAGCCACCCTGATGACTCACCACCGGACAGCCCGCCTCACTCATGGCAATGCCCCTGCATTCCTGAGAGAAGAGACCGGATTCTATGCCATACTGACGGCGTTCCTTCTTTCCAAACCGCCAAACCCCGTTCCGCTGGGTTGCCACCCATAAATCCCCTTCCGGTGATTCGCAGACAGCAACAAGGGCACTCAGGGCCGACATCTCACTGCCCGGCCATTTCAGGAGGCGATCGCGTTCATCAATGTAATAGAGGGCTGTCCCAAGAACCGAAAGATAGCTGCGCCCCTCGCTTCCATGATAAACATGCCGGACATTCTCATTCGGGAGTCCGTCCTCCCTCCGGAACCATTTCTGTTTCAGGCTTTCTACATCAATCTTACAAAGCCCACCCTTGGTTGCAACCCAAACAGTTTTCGGAGTGCTGCTGATATGGTTGACCGAATTTGAAAGCATGTTATCCGAAAGTAGAACGGGGCTGAAACTCTCCTCCCCTGCAGGCTGCAGATACAAACCCGAAAGCTCATAGCCCAACCAGACATTCCCCTGTTCATCAATATGGCAGGTATTCAGGTGATCGGATTCACTGGTGCCGGGGAGAGATAAAGCCGGGGATCGTCCGCATTCTTCTCCCCCTGCTTTCAGGAACTTTCCGTTGTAGAAACAACACAGCCCCTCCCCTTCACCGAAGAGTACTACCGGCGAACGTGCCTCCTGATCAAAGAACCTGAAATGCAGATCCTTCCGTCGCACCTGCAACAAGCCGTGTCCAAAACTCCCCATCCAGATTTGTCCATCGACATCCTCAAAGACATCCCTCAACTGAACAGAAGGACAACCATTCTCAACACCAACATGATCGTGCAGCATGAATTGTCCGTCGGGCTTTTGCCGGTAGCGAAACACCCCCTTCCCCCTGGTGGCGATCCAGAGCAGTCCCTGCCGGTCGAGGATCACCGACTGCACCAGAGACAGGGGATCGGCATCGCCAGACTCTCCCTCAAAAAGGACAATATGGCCATTGTCTCTGCACTCGACGATAGATAGATCGTGCCGACTGGATATCAGCAGGAAGCGATTTCCCTCCAGGTGGAGAATCGCTGCCGCCTGCATTTCCGTTTTCAAAGCAAGCCTTGATTCGACCGCTAGCCGGTCTTCCTCTTCAGAGAAGTGAAACAGGACAATCGAAGCCGGGCCAACTGCAAGCATACGCCCGTCACCGGCCTGTCCAAAGCGTACCGAAGCCTCATCCGGCCTGCCGTCCATGCCCTCGAGCGGAATAAAACGAATATGCGCACTGTCCTCCAGAAGCCACAGACCCGGACTGCCATCACTGGCCCAAATCCGGCCACTTTCATCCTCGAAAAAGTCTTCGACCGAATGGGACAACTGCAGCCCTTTCGACAGCATTTGAAAATGTCCCTGGCTTAAAAGGGCCAGGCGTCCGTCCTGCAATCCGATCCAGGTTCGCCCCTTGCTATCGGTCAGCATCTTCCGCACAAAAACCGTGTAATCACCCGTCTTTCCGCTAATGCGTTCAAACAGCAGACCATCGAAACGATACAGTCCGTCGGCACTTCCAATGAGTAAAAAGCCCTCTGCATCCTGGCCAATCTGGTAGATATACTCCTGATTGAGCCCCTCCATGGCACCATAGTGCCGGATCGCAAAGCGCTCCTCGCTCCATTCCTCCGGAGTATTAGCCAGGGTCGACAGCTCTGCAAGTTGAAAAAACAGGAGGAGAAATGGCGGAAGAAATGGCCGAAAGGAATGCTGCATACAATACGGACTCGTTTGATGCTCAATGTAATAAAAAAAGCTGACAGCCCTGTATCCCGGCCTGATTTCTCAGGACCAGCTCAACAGAACCTTTCCGCAACGGCCTTCTTCCATAATGTCGAAACCCTTCTGGAAATCTTCAATGGGGAAGCGGTGGGTAATAATGGGAGAAAGATCCAGGCCCGACATCAGCATTTGCTCCATGTGGTACCAGGTCTCAAACATCTCACGGCCATAGATGCCTTTCATAGTCAGTCCCTTGAAGATAATCTGGTTCCAATCGACCTGGGTTGAGGGCGGAAGGATACCCAGCAGGGAGATCTTACCCGAATTGTACATGTGTTCAACCATTTGATTGAAGGCAGCATGGGATCCGGAACATTCCAGACCGATATCGAATCCCCTCATGCCAAGCTCGTTCATAACCTGTCTCAAGTCCTCCTCCAGGGGGTTCACCACCCTGGTGGCCCCCATCTTCCTGGCCAGCTCTGCCCTGTATGGACTCGTCTCTGTCGCCACCACATAACGTGCCCCTGCAAAACGTGCTACGGATACAGCCATGCTGCCAATCAGGCCCGCCCCTGTAATGAGCACATCCTCCCCAATAAGCGGAAACGAAAGGGCCGTATGCGTAGCATTTCCGAAGGGATCCATGATGGATACAATCTCGTCCGGAATGCGGGCATCGATCTTCATAACGTTGGTGGCGGGAACAGAGAGATATTCGGCAAAGGCCCCATTGATGTTCACCCCTACGCCCAGCGTCTTCTCACAAATATGCTGCCTTCCCCTTCTGCAATTCCGGCAATGGCCACAGGCTATATGGCCCTCACCGGTCACCCGGTCACCTTCCTTAAATTCATTGATTTCACTTCCAAGCCTGGCTACATGACCGACATATTCATGACCAATGGTCAGTCCTTTCGGGATCGTTTTCTGAGCCCAGTCATCCCACTTATAAATGTGTAAATCGGTCCCGCAAATAGCTGTTTTTGAAATCCTGATCAAAACATCATTTGGTCCGGGCTCCGGCATGGGGACATCTTCCATCCAGATCCCTTTTTTCTTTTCGCTTTTTACCAGTGCTCTCATAGAAACAAAAATAAGCAAAGACGGGACAAAAACCCAAATGTTTTGCAACGCAAAAAGCGCAGCAATCAGCTATTAATCATCCCATTTCCAGCGTGTAGCCTGCCTGTAATACTTGAGGTAATCGGCTTCGGCCTGGTTCTGTTCCAAATGGGGCATGGCCGGGGTGTGACGCAGTCGATTAAAGACATTTTTCTTTATTGAATCGATCCGTGTTACCTGGTGTTTTATCGCTTTCATAGCAATTCCTCCTAAAGGTTTCTCTGATTATCTTTTAGTTTCAGGCTCTGCAAGAGAACCGCAACATTGGCATACATGCTTGTATTCTGCACAACGAGCTCTTCGGGTACCTCAAGCTCTGTTGGTGTCAAATTCCAAATGGCCCTTATTCCGGAGGCGACCATCATATCACAGGCCTGCTGTGCAGCCTCGGCCGGGGTCGTTAAAATGCCAATCTGAACCTGAAGCCTGGCGGCCATATCTGCAAACTTATCAACGTGAATGACGTTGATTCCCGAACGGCTGCGTCCTATTTTCTCCGGATTGCAGTCGAAGGCGGCAATAATCCTGAGTCCGTAGTCGGCAAAACGCGGATAGGACATCAGGGCCATGCCCAGATGGCCCGCTCCCACAAGAAAGGCCTCATTCTCATGATCAAAGCCCAGCGCGTTTTCGATGCTGTTAACCAGTTCCGGAATGCTGTAGCCCACACGGGGCCGGCCGCTGGCACCTGTAAAGGCAATGTCCTTTACAACCTGGGTAGGATCACAATTGAGTGCTTTTCCGATCATTGGTCCTGAAATAGTTAACAATCCACTTTCTCTGAGCTGTTTCAGATAGTATAAATACCTCGGCAAACGTTTCAGACTCGGCTCCGGAATTCGATATTGTTTGCCTTCATTCACTAACCAAAACTAATCATATTTTTCCAATTAAGGAAATATTTCTTTATTAACGGGCCGATTTTGTAGATGAATGAACAAATACCTTATGCCTCAGCAGTCCATTTGCTATTCTTTAAGGAAAAGGATAGCATGCTTGAAACAATTCGCAAGCGTCGTCAACAAGAGCTTCAAGACATGCAGCTTCGCATCCAACAGTCAATTCAAGCGATGCGTGAAGAGCTTCAACAGCAGCAACAAAAGCTTCTAGCCAAAATAGTCAGGTGCGTTTCCCGC
>PDRI01000003.1 GCA_002748055.1 Bacteroidota bacterium
CACTGTTATCCGACTAAATCCAGAAGTCGGTAGTTTTTCTTCTGTATAGCCCATAAATAGGGCGTTTGTTTCTCAGTTTTCAAAATGACCTCCCCCCCATATTGGTGGAAAATAAGGCCAGTTGCAGGGTTCCTTCCGGGGCCCCCCTGGCAATTTGATATCCCCGGTTGCTACTCCTGAGCAGCTCACTTACATCCAGCATACTGATTAGATGCATCCGCACCAGGGCTTCCTGGTGATATTCAGTTACCTTTTCCCATTTTCGTTTTCGGGATGATAATCCAGTTCAATCATTTCATCCCGAAGTACTTTTGCCTGCCCTTTTTTCCGGTAATGTATGCTGATTACCTTCAGAACCCTGTAAACGGCATTCTTCTTTAGCCGGGTTACAAAGAAAACGTGTTGCTGACTCCATAAGGCAAACTGGTGGTAGTCGATATAGGCCCGATCAAAGCCTATCAAGGCTATTCGAGATCAGATCCAGGCTTTTCAGAAACTTTTGATCATGAACCTTCGCTGCCGTGATTTTGATAAACCGGCCAACCGATTGGACTGCATCGATCAGCATGTGCACTTTCAAGCCCCCTTTCTTCTTCCCATCACCTTTGGGGTTGCGGCCCACGCCCTTGAGGATGTCACGAAACAGGCGAATGGTCGTGGAATCGATTAGCAGAACCTCCTTGAAGCTCAATCCAAAAGTCCGGCTGTCCGACAAAAACGATTGGTATCTTTTTACCAGCGTGAAATACAAATCCTCAAAAAAACGGTTATCACGATTACGTAAGCCATCACAAGCTGTACTCTTTGCTGGTGCGCTTCGCAGACCAAGGTGGTTGAGCTTCCCGCCCAAAGCTCGCATCCCCTCACAGATCTCAGTCATCGAGTCACAGCGGGAAAGGATCCCGAACAGCATCGTGATCAGCTGTGTCCTGCTCCTGAAGGTCTTGTAGTAATAGTCGCTGTTGTGCTTCCGCACAAGGCTTTGTATGTTCGCTGCATCAATCAAATTCAATAGCTGTTTGAAGATCGGCTGTCCGACAAACTTTATTTCTGTATTTTTACCCATGTTGTACTTTGTTGCCCAAAAACAAATCTACAACATGAAGGGGAAACCGCAGGGGAGTACCCTTCTCTTTATATTTTAATCGGACACTACTGACTTTATAAATAGAAGATGAAGGACTTTAAAAACTGGATTCCGTGGATTATTGTTGCGATGGCATTTATCGCCACTGCTTTGAGTTTTCTCGATCGGCAAGTGCTTTCAATATCAATTATAAAAATCAAAGAAGAATTTCACATCACCGATGTTCAATATGGTTTTATAAATACTGGCTTTCTGATAAGCTATGCAATTATGTTTACGGTTGGCGGAATACTCATCGATCGTTTTGGAAGCCGCATTGGCATGGCTTTTTCTGTGGGTATTTGGTCCCTGGCAACCCTCTTGCACAGTCTTGCGAATAGCGCTATGCATTTTGGTTTATTTCGTTTCCTCCTAGGTATTGGAGAAGGAGGTGCTTTCCCTGGAGCGATTAATGCTGTTGTTGAATGGGTCCCTAAAAAAAGACAAGCACTGGCTACCGGTATTGCTATAGGGGGGGCTGCACTGGGGGCAGTCATTGCTCCGCCTTTATGTGTTTATCTTATTGCCATTGCTGGTTGGCGGGGAGTTTTTATTATAACAGGAGCAATTGGGGCAATATGGTTAGTGGTTTGGTTAGTCCTCCCTTGGAAAAAACACCTTGGGTTGCATGCAGAAGTTGAATCAAGTAATCAGTCGGAAAAAATCCCCAGACTTTGTGAGTTGCTAAAAATTAAGGAAGCGTGGGTTTTTATTTTAATCCGTTTTCTTCTTGATCCGATATTTTATTTTTACATGTTCTGGATACCTAAATACCTTAATGAGGCCAGGGGAACGAGCATTGAACACGTAGGCAGTCTTTTTTGGATTCCTTTTTTGGCATTGGGCATTTCAAATATGCTTGGAGGATGGATTTCTGACAAAATTCTGAAAAGAACCAATAGCATAAATTTGGCACGTAAATGGGTAATGGGGATTGCTGCTTTAATGACTGTTGTTGTAGTATTTGTAAATATTGCTCCAAGTACTGAGATGGTGATTTGTATATTGTCTATTGTTTTTTTTGCTCATGGCCTTTGGATTACCAATTACATCACCTCTATCAGTGATGTTTTTGGTAAAAAAGCTACTTCCACCATTGTAGGGCTTTCTGGTTCTGCAGGGGCGCTCTCAGCACTGGTTATTAATCCGGTTATGGGGATGATTATTGCCAATTATTCCTACAACCCCATGTGGGTGTATTCGGGGATTATGTATTCTCTTGCCTTTATCTTTTTTGTTCTTTTCATCCCTAAAATCAAACTACATCATACTTTTTCACAGCATGCATAGGGTTGAGATGGGGATAATGGAGCATGCTAAACCCGTTAACTTGGTCTGATTAGTGATTGACGTTTACTGAAAAACGGTATTTGTCTCCACGGTATTTCGAGGTTTCAATCTCGCAAATTAGCCCGTTCCCAATTAAAGTTACCCCTGTGAGTTCGAAAAGGGTTTTTTCCTCTTCTACCTTAAAAATAGCCCTATCCTCGTTTTCCATGATGGAGGTGGTAATGTACTGCTTTACATTGGTAATTTTAAAGTGGTAGTGTTCTTCGTAAATAGTAAGGTAAGAGGGGTATTGATCATGGTGGAGCTTGTCGAAATCTTCACAAACTGCTAATGGGATGTACCGTGTTTCATCTTTCATTACAATATTGTCAGATAAGCGTAAAACACGAATTTTGAAGATGGGGCCAGTTAGATCATATGAACGGCCACTCAGGTTAAAGGTGATGTCGTCACTGATGATGCTTTTTTCAAGATATTCAATGGATGGGACAAAGCCTTCTTGTATCATATTTGTTTCAAACCCACTTCTTGTGGTTACCATTGACCCTAAAGTACGTTCTACAGTGTGACTGTTATCAATATTCCGGACAAATGTTCCCTTACCTTTTATACGTGCTGCGAAACCGCGTAATTCTAATTCCTGAAGCACCTTTCTGGCTGTAGTATTGCTGACTCCGTAACGACGTATAATATCGTTTTCAGACGGTATTTGCATGCCTGGCACAAGTTCGCCATTCTTAATTTTCGAAATAATTTGAAGACTAATATTGTAATACTTTGGTAGAGGACTTCCCATAGTTTATTCTCAGCGATTAAATATAGTATAATTATAAGGACAGTTGTTCTAATTAGCGTGCATTATTTGACTTAGTTTTCCTTTGCAGACATTCCGCCAGTCCTTATCCATCCTAACAATAGTGAGCTTCTGATCCCGGCACACCCCTGCCAATAACAGGCTCTATTTCGATTCGAATCGGCCAAAATGTGAGGGGCTTCAGCTGGTCGGTTCGGGAATTATCTGAAATAAAAATGACCATCTTAATTACGAGGGCTGACTAATCGTGTGCCCAGGGCCGGGATCGAACCGGCACGATATTGCTATCACTGGTGTTTGAGACCAGCGCGTCTACCAATTCCGCCACCTGGGCAATGTAATCATATTTAAGAACGCTTTGCCCCAAACCGCATGCTTTAATCTAAAGACGGGCGGAATTGGGCAACCCTTCCGGCTGGCTCTTGCCAGGTAAGCTCCACCGGAGCTTCCCTTGTTGTCAAGCCCTGCCACCTGGGCAATAATGTAATCATATTTAAGAACGCTTTGCCCCAAACCGCACGCTTTTATCTAAAGACGGGCGGAATTGGGCAGCCCTTCCGGCCGGCTCTTGCCAGGTAAGCTCCACCGGAGCTTCCCTAGTTGTCAAGCCCTGCCACCTGGGCAATAATGTAATCATATTTAAGAACGCTTTGCCCCAAACCGCACGCTTTTATCTAAAGACGGGCGGAATTGGGCAACCCTTCCGGCTGGCTCTTGCCAGGTAAGCTCCACCGGAGCTTCCCTTATTGTCAAGCCCTGCCACCTGGGCAATGTAATCATAGTTAAGAACGCTTTGCCCCAAACCGCATGCTTTAATCTAAAGACGGGCGGAATTGGGCAGCCCTTCCGGCTGGCTCTTGCCAGGTAAGCTCCACCGGAGCTTCCCTAGTTGTCAAGCCCTGCCGGCGCCGTGCGAAGGTAATGCTTTTCCCCTTAAACGGCAAGCCCCCGGAAGGCTTGTCAATGGCATGTTCTTAAAATATTTTTTTGGAAGCGAGCAATGGCTATTTTTGTGTAGCATTAGTTAAGGCTAAATCATATTACTATGGAAAAAGCATACAAGGAAAAAGTGATTGCGGTTCTAAACCGATTAGGTATCCAGAATGTAAACCCCGGAGCCACTACGGGTCAGGTCTGGCTCGATACAACAGGAGATGTGACCAGCTCGGTTTCTCCGATCGATGGTGAGGTAATTGCTCAGGTGACCAATGCCACTTCCTCCGAGTATGAGCAGGTGATCTCCACTGCTGCCGAGGCTTTTAATACCTGGAAAACGGTTCCTGCCCCCGCACGTGGCGAGCTTGTCAGGCAGATCGGGAATGCCCTGCGTGAGGCCAAGGAAGACCTCGGTTTTCTCGTCAGTCTTGAGATGGGCAAGGTTTACCAGGAAGGGCTGGGTGAAGTGCAGGAGATGATCGACATCTGCGATTTTGCCGTTGGACAATCCAGGATGCTTTATGGATTTACCATGCAGAGCGAACGCCCCCAGCACCGAATGTACGATCAGTATCATCCCCTGGGAATCGTTGGCCTGGTTACGGCCTTTAATTTCCCTGTAGCTGTGTGGGCCTGGAATGCCATGATCGCCGCTGTGGCTGGTGACGTAGTCGTATGGAAGCCAAGTTCCAAAACCCCTTTGACTGCCGTTGCTATTCAGCGGATTATCGCCGATGTTCTGCAGAAGAACGAGGTTCCCGAGGGTGTCTTTAATTTGGTTGTTGCCCGCTCTTCCGTGATGGGCGATAACTTTGCGGAGGACAAGCGCATTCCGCTGTTCTCGGTTACCGGATCTACACGTGTAGGCATGCACATATCGGGCATTGTCGGAAAGCGTTTGGGCAATACCATCATGGAACTTGGAGGAAACAATGCGCTGATCGTTTCGGACCAGGCCGATCTCGATATGGCCATCCCGGCCATTGTTTTCGGAGCAGTTGGAACGGCCGGACAGCGTTGTACCTCCACCCGCAGGGTCATTATTCAGGCAGGTGTTTATGAGGAGGTTGTAGAGCGCCTTAAGAGTGCTTACGAGCAGGTTTCCAAAAGAATAGGGAATCCGCTCGATGAGAACTACCTGGTTGGTCCCCTGGTGGACACCGATGCAGTTCAGATGTACAGGGACGCAATTGCCCAGGTTGAGAAAGAAGGTGGCCGTATTGTTTTTGGCGGGGATGTACTGAAGGGCGAGGGCTATGAGTCCGGAACCTATGTCGTTCCTGCATTAGCAGAAGTTGAGAACCACTACCAGATTGTCCAGGATGAGACTTTTGCTCCCTTGCTCTATCTCCTGAAGTATGATACGATTGAGGATGCTATCGCTATGAACAATGATGTACCTCAGGGGCTTTCTTCAGCCATTTTCACCCTGAACATGAGGGAAGCTGAATGCTTCCTCTCCGGCATTGGCTCCGATTGCGGGATTGCCAATGTAAATATCGGAACCTCCGGTGCAGAGATTGGCGGTGCCTTTGGTGGTGAGAAGGAAACAGGAGGTGGACGTGAGTCTGGTTCCGACGCCTGGAAGGCTTATATGCGCCGCCAGACCAATACCATCAACTATAGCACAGAGCTGCCCCTTGCGCAGGGCATTAAGTTTGATATCTGATGAAGGCTAGGATTGAATAAACGCAAAAACCCGGGCCGGTGAAGGTCCGGGTTTTTTTACAGGGTTTTCCTTCCCCGGGCCCGGGAGTTCTGGGGCTATATGGCGCAGGTGTAGATTTTTGAAAGAACCAGGTTTCGCGCCGACCGGGCAATGCCTTCTGCATCGAATCCGCAGTCGTGCCAGAGCTGTTCCTGGCTGCCCTGCTCAATAAACTTATCCGGGATGCCCAGACGAACGACCCGTGCCTGGTAGTTGTTATCGACCATGTATTCCAGGATCGCACTGCCCAGTCCACCGGCGATAGAGCCGTCTTCAACTGTAATAAGCTTGTCGAAGCGCGTGAAAACCTGATCTAAAAGTTTGCGGTCGAGGGGTTTCAGAAAGCGCATATCGTAGTGCGCAGCACTGATGTTTTCTTTTTCCAGTACAGCCTGGGCCTTGCTCACTTCGGCACCAATGGGTCCGATTGAGAGGATGGCCAGGTCCTTGCCATCAGTCATCTGCCGGCCCCTTCCAATTTCTATGCGCTGAAAAGGCTTTTTCCAGTCCACCGTTACACCCCGTCCTCGGGGATAGCGGATGGCAAAGGGGCCTTTGGGGTCCTGTTGAGCTGTATACATGAGGTTTCTGAGTTCAATCTCATTCAGCGGCGATGCGATGGTCATATTCGGAATGCAGCGAAGGTAGGACATGTCGAAGGCCCCGTGGTGGGTTGCTCCGTCCGAACCTACCAGGCCGGCCCGGTCGAGGCAAAATACAACCGGCAGATTCTGGATGGCTACATCGTGAATCAGCTGGTCGTAGCCCCTTTGCATGAAGGTAGAATAGATATTGCAGAAGGGAATCATGCCCGTGGTGGCGAGCCCTGCCGAGAATGTGACCGCATGTTGTTCTGCAATGCCCACATCGTAAGTGCGCTCGGGCATGGCATCCATCATCGTCTTCAGGGATGAACCCGTAGGCATGGCCGGGGTAATCCCGACAATCTTTTTATTGCGGCGGGCCAGTTCGAGCAACGTATCCCCAAATACATCCTGGTAGAGAGGGGCTTCCGGTCCGTCGGGGGTTTTTCTCAGGATCTCACCCGTGTGCATATTGAATTTTCCGGGCGAGTGATAGGTCGTCTGGTATTTCTCAGCCATGTCAAAGCCCTTGCCTTTTTGTGTGATCACATGCAGGAGCTTCGGGCCCGGGATGTTCTTCATGTCCTGTAAAACGGTGGTCAGGTGGAGAACATCGTGCCCGTCAACCGGTCCAAAATACCGGAAATTCAGGGATTCAAAGAGGTTGCTTTGCTTGAGAATGATGGACTTTATGGCATTCTCTATTTTCTGGGCATAATTCCTGGCATTCGGCGTTAGCTTGTTCAGTGAGCCCAGCAGGTTCCAGACATCATTCTTTACATTGTTGTAGATTCTGGAGGTGGTGATGTCGAGCAGATATTCCTTCATGGCACCCACATTCGGATCGATGGCCATGTTGTTGTCATTCAGGATCACCAGCATGTTCTTGCGGGCGTGTCCGGCGTGGTTCAGGGCCTCATAGGCCATGCCTCCGGTAAGTGCGCCATCGCCGATTACGGCCACAACCTGTCTGTCTCCCTCTTCGTTGTACTCGTTGCCCGCACTCATCCCGAGCGCAGCCGAAACGGAGGTGGAGGAATGCCCTACTCCAAAAGCGTCATAGGGGCTTTCGCTACGTTTTGGAAAGCCACTGATGCCCTTGTATTTTCGGTTGGTATGGAAGATGTCTCTACGGCCGGTAAGAATCTTGTGCCCATAGGCCTGGTGGCCAACATCCCAGATAATCTGGTCGTAGGGTGCATTGAAAACATGGTGGAGGGCTACACTAAGTTCAACCACGCCCAGGCTGGCTCCAAAATGGCCGGGATTGGAAGAGACCACCTCAATAATGTATTGACGTAACTCATCGCTGAGCTGTCTCAACTCTTCCGGGCCTAGTGATTTCATGTCCCCCGGACCCTCAATGGTACTCAGAAGGGGGTATGCCTGTGTATGTTCCTCCATACTAGAAAAATCTGCAGCAAAGGTACGAATAATAATTAATGTTGATATCTCGGGGCCGTATTGTGAAAAACAGCTCGGAAAGGACTTCCCCTTTTGTGTATTTTGCAGAGATAGTAGCCTTAAGAAGATATGAAGCGAACGATAGCCATTGTTTTTGGAGGGATCCTGCTGGCAGTATCCTGTGTGCCCTCGAGTGAATTTACCGCCCTTTCGAATAAGAGCGATGATTTGCAGACCGAGCGAGACGAGCTCATGGCCGAAAATGAATACCTCACCGTACAGAACCGGGAAATGATGGCCACCATTGATCAGGTTGAGGCCAACAGGGAACAGCTTGTCAGGGACAGCATCCGGATCTATGGGAAGCTGGCCTCACTGGAGAAGGAAAAAGCTGAGCTCCAGCGACAATTCAACGACCTCGAATCGACTCATGAGGCACTGTTGAGAGGGAATGCCAGGGAAACACGTCGCCTTTTGAATGAGCTTCAGACCACCCAGGAGGATCTGGCCCGTAAACAGGCTTTGCTTAAGGAATTGGAAAACAGTGTAACAGGTCAGCGCCAGGATGTCAAGCGCCTGCAGGCCGAGCTGGAGGCACGTAATGCCAGGTTGCTGGAGATGGAGGAGATGCTTCATCAAAAAGACCGCGTCCTGGACGATCTCCGGAACAAAGTGGCCGAAGCCCTGACCGGCTTTGAGGGACAGGGTCTGCGTGTCACCCGGAAGGATGGCAAGGTCTATGTTTCGCTCGACGAAAAGCTGCTTTTTAAGTCGGGGAGTACGGTTGTGGATCCCAAGGGGGTAAAGGCCCTCCAGCAATTGTCGCAGGTGCTGGCACGGAATCCTGAGATCGATATTATGATTGAAGGGCACACCGATGATGTTCCATTCCGGAAGGGTTCATCGATTAAAGACAACTGGGATTTGAGTGTGATGCGGGCCACCTCCATTGTTCGTATTCTGCTGGATGGTTCAGGGATAGACCCAATCAGGATTACTGTTGCGGGGCGGGGCGAATTCCTCCCCGTAGACAGTGCAGATACACCCGAAGCCAGGCGTAAGAACAGGCGTACAGAAATCATCCTCTCGCCCGATTTGTCGGAGGTCTTTAAGATTCTTGATATGTAAAAGGGAGGAGTGCTGTGCTTAGATGGTCATGATGTCCGTTTCCTTGGCTTCAACGACCTTGTCGATCTTCTCACTAAAATCGTCGGTCAGTTTCTGAATTTTTTCCTCAGCCTTTTTTGCTTCATCTTCAGACAGGCCATCCTTCTGCATCTGCTTGTATTCTTCATTCGCATCCCTGCGGCTCGACCGGATGCTGACGCGGGCGTTCTCGCCCTCACTTTTTACCTGCTTAACCAGTTCACGACGCCTTTCCTCGGTAAGTGGCGGAATGGCCAGGCGGACAACCTCTCCGTTGTTGACCGGTGTAATCCCAACGTTTGAATTCATCAAAGCCTTTTCTATGGGGTCGATCATGCTTTTTTCCCAGGGTTGGATCATGATGGTTTTGGCATCCGGTGTACTGATGTTAGATACCTGGTTCAGGGGTGTAGGGGAGCCATAGTAGTCCACCATTACGCCATCCAGGATGTGAACGTTGGCTTTCCCTGCTCTGATTCGCATCAATTCGTTGTCAAGGTGCTCAAGGGCCTTTTCCATGCGTTCCTTGCACATCTCATATACCAGTTGTACTTCTTCGTTCATGATCCTTTTGACTGTGTTATGCGAGCCTAAATTATTTAATTTTTAACTAAAGTACCAACTTTTTCGCCCGAAATGAGTTTGTAGAGGCTCCCTTTCTCATTCATATTGAAGACGATAATGGGGAGCTTGTTTTCCTTGCACATGGCAAATGCGGTAAGGTCGAGAATTTTTAATTCCTTTTGCAGGGCTTCATCAAAACTCAGCGCCTCGTATTTAACAGCCTTGGGGTCTTTCTCGGGGTCGCTGGTATAAACACCATCCACCCTGGTGCCCTTGAGCATTACATCGGCTTCTATTTCAACTGCCCGTAGGGTTGAGGCTGTGTCTGTGGTGAAATAAGGATTTCCGGTGCCTCCTGAAAAGATGACAATTTCGCCTGCATTGAGTGCTTCCATAACCCGTGGTTTGTAGTAGAACTCTGCGACCGGTTCCATTCGGATAGCGGTAAACAGCCTGGCTTTTGCGCCCTTCGATTCAAAGGCCGATTGCAATGCGAGTCCATTGATAACTGTGGCCATCATGCCCATGTAATCGCCCTTTACGCGATCGAAACCTTCTGCAACACCCGACATACCCCGGAAGATATTTCCTCCTCCGATTACCAGGGCCACCTGGGTGCCACCCTTTACCACAGCAATGATTTCTTCGATGTAGGTATTGAGCCTTTCTGGATCTATTCCGTGACTGCGTTCAGCCATCAGGGCCTCTCCACTCAGTTTCAGCAAAACGCGCTTGTATTCCGACATTTTTTATTTTAAAAGTATAAAAAAAAGCTGCCCCTTGAGGAGCAGCTTCCTTTATTTTAAAACACGGTTCCTGGACCGGATTTATTACTTCACGGAGAAACGCTTGAATTCAGTAACAGCAAGGTCCTTGTCGGCTTCCTTGACGTACTGGGCAACCGTCTTCTTAGAATCTTTGGTGAATTCCTGGTTCATCAGGGTGTTTTCCTTCAGGAATTTCTTGACCATGCCTTCTGCAATGCGATCCACGATGTTTTCGGGTTTGCCTTCCTGCAGTGCCTTTTCACGGCCAATCTCTTTTTCCTTGGCAATGACCTCGGCGGGAACGCCACTTTCGTCAACGGCAATCGGTGACATTGCAGCAATCTGCATGGCTACATCTTTAGCCACCTGTTCAGCTACTTCTGCTTTATTGAAGCCAACCAGGGTAGCCAGGTTGTTGCCGGGGTGATTGTATGCCTGGATCATGTCGGCTTTGACAAAGTCGTAGTAGCCAATCTCCAGTTTCTCGCCAATGGTTCCGGTCTGGTCGGTCAGCACTTCTGTCAGCACTTTTCCATCAAGCTTCAGGGCTTTCAGGGCTTCCAGGTCGGCGGGCTTCTCTGCGAGAGCAAGATCGGCAATGCGTGTGGCAAATTTTATGAAATCTTCGTTCTTGGCAACAAAGTCGGTTTCACAATTCAGGGAAACAAGTACGCCAAAACCGTCTTCAACCTTGGCCAGGACATGGCCTTCACTGGCTTCACGGTCGGCACGCTTACTGGCGATTGCCTGTCCTTTTTTACGGATGATCTCTACGGCTTTATCGAAATCGCCTTCGGCTTCCTGCAGGGCCTTTTTACAGTCCATCATGCCTGCGCCGGTGGCTTTTCTAAGTTTTTGTACGTCTGCAGCTTTAATATCAGCCATTGTAGTATGCTTTAAGAATATGATTAATCGTTTGGAACTTATTCAGCTGCGGGTTTTTCTGTTGAAGGGGCCGCTTTTTCCCCGGCATTTTCAGCCTTTTTGGGCTCTGCCTTTTCGGCTTTCTTCAATTCAACCTTCTCAGCCTTTTTTGCAGCTTCCTTTTCCTTCTTCACTTTTGCTTCCCTGGCTTCCTTGTCCTTCTCGAGTTTACGTTCGTTCAGGCCTTCTGCAACTGCAGCAGCTACAAAGTCGATGATGAGCGAAATGGATTTGGAGGCATCGTCGTTTGCAGGAATGGGGAAGTCAATATTGCGGGGATCGGAATTGGTGTCCACCATGGCGAATACCGGAATATTCAGGCGATTAGCTTCACGGACAGCAATGTATTCCTTGCTCACGTCAACTACAAACATGGCGGCGGGCAGACGGGTCAGGTCGGCGATACTGCCAAGGTTCTTCTCGAGCTTGGCACGCTGCCTGGTAATTTGAAGCTTTTCCCGCTTTGAAAGGGTGTCGAAAGTGCCATCAGTACCCATCTTGTCGATGGCTGACATTTTCTTTACTGCTTTACGGATGGTGGGGAAGTTGGTCAGCATACCACCGGGCCAGCGCTCGGTAACGTAGGGCATGTTGATTTCTTTCACCTTTTCAGCAACAATTTCCTTCGCCTGCTTCTTTGTGGCAACAAACAGGATTTTACGGCCGCTTTTCGCGATTTGCTTCATGGCATTGGCCGCATCGTTAAGCTTGGCTTCGGTTTTGTTGAGATCAATGATGTGAATCCCGTTCTTTTCCATGAAAATATAGGGGGCCATGGCGGGGTTCCACTTTCTTTTCAGGTGTCCAAAGTGTACACCTGCATCCAACAGTTCTTTAAAACTAGTTTCTGGCATTTTCTTTGTTTTTGCTGGTCAACCCACAGGTAGCCCCGAAAGGGAGTCCTGCAGATTTCGCTTAGAATAAATAGATATGTTTTTCTTTTTGATTAACGCTTGGAGAACTGGAAACGCTTCCGGGCTTTTGGCTGGCCGGGCTTCTTTCTTTCAACAACACGGGGGTCTCTGGTAACAAACCCTTCAGCACGAAGGGCTGCCTTGTGCTCGGGGTTAACCTTGATGAGAGCCCTTGAAATAGCCAGCCTGAGGGCTTCTGCCTGGCCCGTCACTCCACCACCGTCAAGGTTGACCTTGATGTCGTAGTTTCCGGCAACCTCAAGGAGGTTCAGGGGCTGCTCCACTACATAATGAAGCTGTTTATTGGGAAAATAATCTTTGTAGTCCCTGTTGTTTACGATAATTTGCCCTTTGCCTTCGCTCATATAAACCCTGGCAACTGCGGCTTTCCTTCTACCTATCGTGCTGATGACTTCCATGCTTGTTATTTAATGGTATTTAGATCCAGTTTCTTTGGTTGTTGAGCCTCATGTGGGTGAGAATCACCACTGAATACATAGAGGTTCCTGAAAATCTCGCTTCCCAGACGGTTCTTGGGTAGCATGCCTTTTACCGCTTTTTCTACAATCGCTTCCGGCTTTTTAGCCAAAAGATCCTGAGGGGTTTCGATACGCTGTCCGCCGGGATAGCCTGTGTGACGGACATATTGCTTTTCAGTCATTTTGTTACCGGTAAGCTTAACTTTCTCGGCATTGATCACGATTACATTGTCTCCACAGTCTACGTGAGGTGTGTAGCTGGGCTTGTGTTTTCCCCTGAGAACCAGGGCAACTTTTGAGGCGAGGCGTCCAAGCACTTCGTCCTGTGCGTCAACAACAAACCATTCTTTCTGGACGGTTTCTTTATTTGCTGAAACTGTTTTGTAACTTTGTGTATTCACTGTTATCCTGTTTTGTGCCTAATTTTGTGGTTCGCAAAAATACAACTAATTTTTGTAAAACAAGAAGATATCAACAATTTCTTTGGGTAAATCCTAAAAAGCACAAAATCAGCGCTATAGATTCGATTTTATCGTGAAAAACAGGAGCTATTCAATACAATCCATTCACCTTATAGACACATCAAAAGCCAGGTGATTGCTGCGAGGGCAAATATACATCGATGGATTTATCTTGCCAGCCTGGCGGGAATTGCCTTCAGTCTGCCCCTGTCTGTGTTTACATGCAGCCTCTTTCAATTTCTGCTTTTTCTGAACTATCTGTTTGAGGGACAATATCATCTGAAGTGGGAGCGGATCCGGGGGAATCGGGCTTTCCTCATTTTTACCCTGTTCTATCTGCTTCATTTCCTCGGGGGATTGTGGTCGACAGACCTGGCCTACTGGCTGAAAGACCTTTGGATTAAAATCCCGCTGTTGGTGATTCCCTTAGTGGTGTCCAGCTCCGGTACCATTGGCAGAAGAGAACAGCGCTACATTCTCCTGGCCTTTGTCGGTGGAGTTTTTGTTTCCTCCCTGGCTTCAGCCGGAGCGATGGCTGGGCTATATGCTACAGACCTGAACGGGTTTAGAAGCTATTCGCTCTTCATCAGTCACATTCGTTTTTCCCTGATGATAGTCCTGGCGATCTTTCTGGCTGCCTGGATTTTGATCGATGATGCCAATAACCTGCCCCGGTCGTGGAAGCTCTTTTACGGGCTCTGCCTGCTCTGGTTTCCGGTTTTTCTGCTCATGCTGAAGGCACTCACAGGGATTGTGATTGCTTTAGCTGTGGCCCTCTTTTTTGGTTTTCGCTTTGCCCTCAGGCTCAGGGATCAGGTCTATCGCTACATGCTTACGGCAATCATCTTTCTCATTCCTCTGCTATCGCTCCTTTATCTGAGCTCTGCAATCAAAACCTATTTTACGAAAGACGAAATAGTGGAGGAAGAGATCGACCGTTATACCCGTCTCGGGAATCCCTATACCAATCATCCCCGGTCAACAGTAACCGAAAATGGGCATTATGTTTGGATGTATGTATGCGATCTTGAACTCGACTCTGCATGGAACAGCGTGAGTGAAATCGATTTTCGGGGGGAAACCCTGAACGGGAACCCCCTCCGGAGCACACTCATTCGCTTTCTGGCTTCAAAAAATCTGCGAAAGGATGCCTACGGTTTGAGCCAGCTCAGTGCCGACGAGATCAGGGCCATTGAACATGGGACGGCCAATTACCTTTATATGAAGCGGCTGAGCCTTTACTCCAGGTTGTATGAACTCATTTGGGAGATCGACCATTACAGGAACGGAAGCAGTCCAAATGAGAAGTCCATTGTGCAGCGGTACTATTACCTCAAGGCTGGCTGCCACATTGCGCGTGAACATTGGCTCACCGGTGTGGGGAACGGGGATGTTCAGGTTGCTTTTGAAGCCTATTATGAGAGGGTCGGCTCACCCCTGAGCCAAAAATGGCGAAGGCGTGCGCACAACCAGTATCTGACCCTCTTCATCTCTTTCGGGGTGTTTGGCTTTATCATCTGCATGGGAGCCCTGCTTTTGCCTGTGAGCTTCAGCGGAAGAGGCAGGCAGGTACAGGTCATGGCCTTCATGCTTATTTTCCTGCTTTCCATGCTCAACGAAGATACCCTTGAGACCTCTGTTGGTGCTGCATTCATCGCCTTTTTCTATGCCTTTTTCCTACTGCTTCCGCGGGAGTCAGAGGATACCGCCTGATTTGTACTATATTTGCGTACCTTTTGGTCAATCTAAGCACTATTCAATGGACAAATTCCGCCTGTATAATCTGACAATGGGATGGGGGGTCTTCCTCCTGTCTCTGGTTGTCTATCTCCTTACCATGGAACCTACGGCTTCTTTCTGGGACTGTGGTGAGTTTATCGCGACTGCCTTTAAACTGGAAGTGGGCCATCCTCCGGGGGCTCCCTTTTTCATGTTGTTGGGACGCTTCTTCACTCTATTCGCCGGTGGAGACCTGAGTAAGGTTGCTGTGATGATGAACACCCTTTCGGCCACAGCCAGTGCCTTTACCATTCTCTTCCTGTTCTGGACCCTGACCCACCTGATAAAGAAGTTTTTTGCCCGGGAAGAACTTGAGAAACCGCTGGCTATGCTTACGATCTTCGGATCGGCTCTGGTGGGAGCCCTGGCCTATACTTTCTCCGATTCATTCTGGTTCTCGGCTGTAGAGGCAGAGGTGTATTCCACATCTTCGCTTTTTACAGCCATCGTTTTCTGGGCCATGTTGAAATGGGAAAACGTGGCAGATGAGCCCGGGGCGAACCGCTGGATTATCCTGATCGCCTATCTGATGGGGCTGTCCATTGGAGTACACCTGCTTAACCTGCTCGCCATTCCGGCCCTCATCATGGTGTACTATTTCAGAAAATACAATCCGACAGTCAGGGGAGTTGTTGCAGCCATGGGAATTTCCGTTGGCATTCTGGGGATCGTGAATTACATCCTGATTCCCGGTCTGACCGCCATCGCGGGTAGTTTTGAACTGGCCTTTGTAAACGGCTTGGGCCTGCCCTTTAATTCGGGTGTCATTGTATATGCGATACTCCTGACCGGTGGATTGTTATTTGGAATTTTCTTTACCCACAAGCGGGGCAAGGTACTCTGGAACACCATTCTTCTGAGCCTCTTCGTGATAGTGATTGGATATTCTTCTTATGCCATTATCGTGATCAGGTCGGCAGCCAATACGCCACTGGACGAGAGCAATCCGGATACTGTGTTTTCATTGCTTAGTTACTTAAATCGGGATCAATATGGCGACAATCCCTTGATTTACGGAGCCTTTTTCAATTCCCGACCCACAGGTATGGAGGAAGGTAAACCTGCATATTACAAAGGGGAAAAGGATTATTTTCCGGTCGAGAAAAGTCGGGAGTATATTTATGAGCCCGATGCCAAGGGCTTTTTCCCGAGGATGTGGAGCCATGAAGACAAGCATGCCGGTGAATACATGTACTGGGCAAAGATCAATGAGGCTGATCTCTACGATTTGAGGCGAGACGAAGCGGGCAAACCGGTGATGAATCAGTTTGGGGAATACAGCTATGACCGTTTAAGTCCGGTGGGGATTCCCAGTTTTGGTCAGAATATGCGTTTCTTCTTCCGCTATCAGATTGGCTACATGTATTTCCGCTATTTTATGTGGAACTTTGCCGGCCGGCAGAACGATATCCAGGGCCATGGCGAGCTTACCAAGGGGAACTGGATCAGCGGGATCAACTTCATCGATAATGCAAGGCTGGGTCCCCAGGATCAGATGCCTGCTTCCATGGCCAATAACAAGGGCCATAACCGCTATTATATGTTGCCCTTTTTACTTGGCCTGGCCGGTGCTTTTTTCCATTACCGCAGGTACAACCGCGATTTCTGGGTGGTCCTGCTGCTCTTTCTGCTCACCGGACTGGCCATTGTGGTTTACCTGAATCAGTATCCCCTTCAACCAAGGGAGCGTGACTATGCTTATGCGGGTTCCTTTTACGCCTTTGCGATCTGGATTGGCATTGGTGTGGCGGGTCTTATTGAATGGGCGGGGAAGTGGAAGCGCTCGGTCATTATTTCCGGACTGATTGTCGGGCTTTCCCTGCTTCTGGTGCCGGGCATCATGGCCAAAGAGAACTGGGACGATCACGACCGCTCGGGCCGTTATACTGCTCCTGCCTTTGCCAGAAACTTTCTGAATTCCTGTTTACCCGGTGGCATTATGTTTACCAATGGCGATAACGACACCTTTCCCTTGTGGTACCTTCAGGAGGTCGAAGGAGAACGTACCGATGTCAGAATTGTGAACCTGAGCTACCTTACGGCCGACTGGTACATCGAACAGATGAAACAAGCTTTTTACGATTCGAAAGCCCTGCCCATTGGAATGGAAAAGGAAGCGTTTATCCAGGGGAAAAGGGACTACGCTTATCTGGTTGCTACGGCCAACGCGCTGATTAGGGAGAAGTATGAGTCGAACAGGGCGAAATACGAACCCAAAGCCATGCTTATTTATCAAAAGGCCATGGCCCTGCTCAATGCCTCTCTTCTTTCACAGAACCATGCGAAGGACTACCAGGCTATTGTTAAGCTGGCAGATCAAATGGATCCTCTGCGGTTTTACGGTTATCTGCGGACCTTCAGCTCGGAGGATGTGGCGAAACGTATTTCGCTCGACAAAGCTGCTGTTGAAGATCTTACCCAGGAGATGGAGGAACTGATTCGCCAGATCGATGCAGATGCCGTGCCCCTGAAAGTGGCCATGGATTTTCTGGCAAGCGATGATCCGCGCTTTAAGCAGGGCCAGTATTTCATTCCTGCGCGGGAATTCATCATTCCTTACGATTCTGCATCTGCACCTTCATGGGTGGTTCCTGAAAGCTTTAAGGATAAAAGTGTAGATGAATTGCGCTTCAGCCTTTCAGAGACGGTGCTGTATAAGAATTTGCTTACTGTTATGGACCTGCTGGGCCATAATGATTGGCAACGTCCCATCTACTTCTCTACCACGGTTTCTTCTGCCAACTACCTGAATCTGGAGGACTATTTCATCAGGGAGGGGCTGGCTCTTCGTGTTGCACCGGTTTTCAATCCATCGGGCAATTACCTGGGTGGGGTCGATACCGATGAAATGTACAGGAAGCTGATGGAGGAGTTTGACTGGGGTGGACTGGATCAGCCCGGAATCTATCTCGACGAGAACAATCTGCGAATGACCATTCATTATCGCTATGCCTTTGCCGTATTGGCCGGTGCACTTGCCGAAGAGGGTAAGCCCGGGAAGGCTAAAGAGGTCCTTGACGAGTGCATGAGGCGCATGCCCCGCGAAAACGTTCCTTACAATGCGGGGGTCATCCCACTCATTCAGGGCTATTACAGCGTGGCAGACACTGCAACAGCCAACGGGCTCGTTGAAGCTTATTCCCAGAACCTGGAAGAGGAGCTGGCGTATTTCAACATGCTTTCGATGGGCGCAAAAAGCAGATTTGATAAGAGTTCCAATGATTATATCGCAGACTTAAGAGACATTAACACGCTCAGAAGCGTCTGTTTGGGCTACGGGGAAACAGAGCTTGCCAAAGGCCTTGAGGAAATGATATCGACCTACGGGCAAGATTATGAGCGTTTGTTCCGTTAGTAAGGGATATGGTAATTGTAAGACCTCCTGCCTTGTTGACCCGTGTATTGCACAGGGTCATCTGGAGTATGCCGGAAGAGGGGCGGGAGGTTTATCTGACTTTTGATGATGGGCCTACGCCCGAAGTGACTTCCTGGGTGCTCGACCGACTCGATGATGCGGGCGCAGAAGCGACCTTCTTCTGTCTCGGCAGGAACGTTGATAAATACCCCGATTTATACCGTGAAATCCAGACCAGGGGGCATTCAACCGGCAATCACAGTTACAGCCATTTGAAAGGCTTTCGCTGCAGCAAGAAGCGCTACATGGACGATATAGATCTGGCTGCCAACCTCATCGAATCCAAGCTCTTTCGACCACCCTACGGGCGGATTCTTCCCAGCCAGGTTAATGTAGTTCTGGAGTCCTACGACATCATTATGTGGAATGTGCTGAGCAATGATTACAACAGGAATCTTGGTGGGGAGCGGGTCATGCAAAACGTAATCCGGAATGTTGCTCCGGGCTCAATCATCGTTTTTCACGATTCGGAAAAGGCTTCGGGGAATTTGTATCAGGCTCTGCCCGGGACCCTGGATTTCTTGCAGAAAGAGGGCTATCGCATGAAAAAATTACCCAGTCAGGGCCTCCCCAAATCCTTCACTTCGCCCGCTTAGGGCTGTGCGGCAATTTGAAGGAAGACCAGCAAACCAGTCAGCATCCAGAGCATGAGTTCGTGAACCCAATGGTTCTTTCGTCGGTGAAAGTAGTTCGCCAGTAGAAAACTGGCAGGGAAAGCGATGTACAATAGCCCCTGGGGAGAGCGTTCGCTGGCAAAGATGAAGAAAAGGACAGCCCCAATAAACACAAAGAAAAAAACCTGGTAGATATTCTGTACCATGGTTTTTCGGGTCTGGAAGCCTTCAATCATGAAGAGACTTCCCAGGCCAATCAGAAGGAGGCAAAACAGGAAATACAGGATACTCCCGATGTGTACAACGACCTGGTTTCCATTTCTAAGGAGGTTGCGGCCCAGAATGCCCCAGAGGGATTCAAGATCGTTTTTAAGTCCCCAGTACCAGCTCACCAGGAAAACGGCCAGAAGGACATAGGCCGTCAGGGGATAGATCCATTCCCTCCAGGTCGATTTGTGCAGGGTAGCGATGCTGACCCAAATCAGGGGGATAAAACAGATCAGGGGCAGGTAGAACAGGCTTCCCAGGGCCATGGCCAAAGAGGCCCTGAATACCAGGAGCTCATCTTTTTCAGCTTCGGGCAGGCCCATGAGGATGAGGTAGGCCCAGAGAAAGAACAAAAAGCCGATGAGTGAAGGACTCAGTTGTCGGGCCGAGGGCAATGCAAAGGCGAGCAACAGAAAGAACAGGGATGGCATCAGCGACCGGTTCTCGAGGAGTTGGTAGCGAAAGCTTATGCGGGAAAGCATATAGGCGATGATCCAGTAGTGGAGCAGGGCCAGCAAGCGATTCAGGACGGCATAATTCTGGATCTTTCCAAAGAGCAGATTGTAGAGCGGCATCCCCTCGAAGGGTGTCGGGGTGCCGGCCTGCATCACAGACACAAGGAAGAGCGCCACAGAGGCCAGCCCGGTAAACAGGAGCCCGGCAGTCCGGTTGTTCTTAAAAAGCCGCAGCAGGAGCATCAGAGATCGAATCCAATGTCCCTGCGGAAGTAAGCCCCCTCAAAGCTGATTTGCCCTGCTCCGGCATAGGAACGCTCAAGGGCTTCTTTCATGTCCTTGCCGAAAGCACTGATGGCCATTACCCTGCCTCCTGATGTAAGGACCTTCCCATCTTTGGAGGAAGTGCCGGCATGGAAAACCACATAGTCGCCGGGTGCTTCATAACCGGAAATGGCTTTGCCCTTTTCATAAGCACCGGGATAGCCACCGGAAACCATCATTACCGTGCTAACCGTCCTGGGGTCGATATCGAGGGCAATTTTTGAGAGCCTTTGTTCAGCAGTTGCACGCAGCAGCTCCACAAAATCAGTTCGAATCCGGGGCAGGACCACTTCTGATTCCGGGTCACCCATCCTCACGTTGTATTCTATCACATAGGGCTCTCCACCCCGGTTCATCAGTCCAATGAAGATAAAGCCCCTGTAATCGATTCCGGCTTTTTGCAGTCCTGCGATCGTGGGCTTAATGATCCGGTCCTCTACCTTTGACATAAAACCTGCATCGGCAAAAGGAACCGGTGAAACAGCCCCCATGCCTCCGGTGTTCAGTCCACTGTCGCCCTCGCCAATGCGCTTGTAGTCTTTGGCTTCCGGAAGGACTACATAGTCCTTGCCGTCGGTGAGCACAAAGACAGACAATTCAATGCCCTCTAAAAATTCTTCGATGACCACCTTTTCCGAAGCCTTTCCGAATTTTCCGTCAAGCATCTGGCTTAGTTCATCCCTGGCCGATTCGAGGGTATCGGGGATCACCACCCCTTTTCCGGCTGCCAGCCCGTCTGCTTTCAGCACATAGGGCGGAGAACTTCGTTCCAGAAAGCGTAGTGCTTCTTCTTTTGAGTTTTGGTCAAAGGTGCCAAAGGCTGCAGTGGGGATGCCATTTTTCTGCATAAACTGCTTGGCAAAGTCCTTGCTGCCCTCCAGGGTGGCCCCCTGTTGAGAGGGGCCGATTAGTGCGATTTCAGCCAGAGCAGCATCGGACGCAAAGAAATCCTTAATCCCCTCTACCAGCGGAGCTTCAGGGCCCACCACCACCAGATTGATGTCCTCCCTGAGGACCAGGTCCTTTATGCCCTGGAAATCGTCCACTGCCAGGGCCACGTTTGTTCCCAGCGATGCAGTCCCGGCATTTCCGGGTGCAATGAACAATTTTTTCAGTTTAGGGCTTTGTGCAATCTTCCAGGCAAGGGCGTGTTCTCTTCCACCGGCACCAATGACAAGTATCCTCATCTAATTTTATACTTTTCGATCCATCCTACTAGTGGAGCACAAGGCCCGATCTCAGCATTTTGTTGTCGATCCTGAGCATGTACATCCCCCGGGCCAGGTGTGAGAGTTCCAGCTCGGTATGCAGCAGGCCTCCATTGGCTGCCCTTTCCTGTTGCATGACAACCTGTCCCTGCATGCTCAGCACCTCGATTCGGCAGCGCGATCCTTCCACCGGCATTTCTATGGTAATCCGGTTGCTTGCAGGATTCGGATAGACAGAGGCTTCGGGAAAACTATAGCCTGCAATGCCGGTAGCATCCACAATGGTGATTGAGTCGGTTTTCACCGGGCCACACAAATTGGCGTCATCAATTCGGACCAAATAAGTTCCAAGCTCATCGGCATCAAAGTTGAAGGTTCCGCTTTCCTGCTCCGTGGAATCAGGTAGAATGGTATAAACGTAAGGTGCTGTGCCTCCGCTTACCACCACTTCAATAGATCCGGCCACTCCATCTTTGAAATTCTCTGTTGCGACACTCACAAGCACAAGGCTGTCCGGTTCGGTCAGCATGGTGTCTATGGGCATCGAGAGGCAGAGGCTGTCATCGCTCACCCGAATCAGATATTGGCCGCCCGGAAGGCCCTCATAGATGGTGTCCTTGCTGAAAGCGGGTGTTTCAGTAATGGAATAGCTATAGCCCCCATAGCCCCCTGTTGCACCCATGAATTCAATGCTGCCCGAGTCTCCAGGACATGGCGGTTGGACCACCGTATAGTTCACCAGAATCTCTCCCGGGCTGTAAATACTGCTGTCGGTGGTGGCCGATGTACATCCATTGTCGTCGGTAATGAGCAGGCTGTAATCCCCGGCCGTAAGCTTGAGGAAGAAGGTGTCGGCCTGGTAGTCAGTTCCGCCATTGATCGAGTACATGTAGCTGCCCGATCCGCCGGTGACATTCTTTATGTGAAATTCTGCAATGGAATCTCCGTAGCAGCGCAGGCTGTCGTTCACGACCTCAAATTCGTAAAGGATTTCTTCCGGGGACTCCAGGGTGGTATCAACGGCCATGGTCGTACAGCCATTGATGTCTTTAATCACTATGCTGTAGCTCCCTGCAGCCAGCTCGTTAAAGGTCCGGCCGGGTTCAAAGTCCAGCCCTCCGTTAATGGAATACTTGAAGGGGGTGACCCCTCCTGTGGGCGCATCAATCGTAATTGACCCGGTAAGGGCATCATAGCAATCGGGGTGAACCACGGCATAGCTGTATTGAATCGAGTCCGGCTCGCTTATCGATTCCGTGGAGCTGCCAATGAGTTGGCTGGCATTGTCATGTACTGTGATAAGATAGTCGCCGGCCGGCAGGCCACCAATGGTTCCGGGGCTCTCCCTTAGTTTTACATGCCTCACCGAATCGCCGTTGTCAAGCATTACCTCGTACATGTACCCATAGTACATGTCGGTAAAGCCTCCGCTGGCATTGATGACCAGCTCACCGCTGAAGTCCTTGTAGCACTGCAGGTCCTTAGCCGAGGTACTCAGGGCACCATCCTTTTTCTCACCAAAGGTGGCGATGAAGATCTTAAAGGCTGCCGTATCTGGGTGGCTGTCCTGAATGTCTTCAAAGTTGATGATTTCTGAGCTAAAGGTTCCCGCTACCACGACATTCCCTTCAGGATCTTCAGAAAGGCGGAACCCCTGATCCTCTCCGTGCGTCGGCTCAGAGTGCGCGACCCGGGCATGAATGATTTCGCCATCGAGATCGTATTCGATTACGGCCACTTCCTCGGAGTTGGGATTACGAATGGTATCGTTTTTGAAATAGAAATCTCCACCCAATAAGCCTGTAACCATCAGATGGTCGTCCTGTATGATCAGATCGTAATAAACATCTTTTCGGAACGATCCGTCGATGCTGTACCAATCGAGGTGCCCGGTGTTGTTGCTGTAATTGAACACAAAGCCTTCATCACCGCCTGAGACACGTATGACATTTACTGCTTCCGTTTCTGTTGAGTCGATGGCCATGTCCCAACTGCCGGTTTTCCCTGCGACATAAATGTTGTCTGCACCGTCAAAACGCACTGAATAAGGAATGTTCTCTCCTTCGAGTGTGCTGCTTGTACGTCGCAACCACTGCCCCTCCAGGTCCTGGTTTACCTTGAACAAAAAGATGTCCGTATTTGTGCCCGAGCTCGGACTGTGAATCGAGCCAATATCCAGGAAAACAGAGTCCCTGAAATCACCAGCCATTACCCAGCCATCCGTGGTTCCGGCTACTGCCCTGGGGAAACACCAGTTTTTAAATCCAATGGTTGTATTGGTTATAAAATTTCCATTCAGATCGAAGGTGGCAATATGGGTGAAGCGGCCACTGTAACTCTGGCTGTAGTTATCGGAATCCGGGTTGTAAATGACATTGTTCACGGCCATGCCGGAAACAAAGATCCGGTCATTATTCCTCCCCATGACCTCAATGCGCTGGTTGCCCGGCCCGCCTGCAGCCGTCTTTACCCAGTTTCGGGTGCCGTCGGGATTGTAGTTGGCCAAAAAGCCATCGGCTCTATTTGTGCTATAGGTACTGTCGTCGAAAACAACACTGCCACCGTCCTGAACTCCGTTTAGGGTACCTGAAATGTAGATGGTTTGGTCGGGCCCGATCTCTACTCCCCCGGGGAGGTCTACCATCTTCCCGCCAAATTTCTTCAGCCAGGCATGGGTCCCGTCCGCATTAATCTTAAGGAAAAAGATGTCGTAAAATCCATTGCAGGTGATGGATCCTGAAGCCGAGATGATGTTGGTGTCGAACCAGCCAATGAGGTAGGCATCTCCGTTGCTGTCAATCTCCATATCGGTAATCAAGAGGTTTCCATTTCCAACAAGACTGGTGGCATCAAGCCAGCTTCCCTGTCCGTAAAGCACGGCCCCCGAGAGCATAGCGAGGACGAAAACAAAGCGTAACAACTTTTTCATATGAATAAGATTTTGATTAGCTAAATTTATGAAAAATAAACCATCCCTGAAGGCAGGTCAGTAAATAGTATACTCTGATAGTTCTAAAAAGGTTTCAATAGGCTTATGACACAGACACCATATCTGGCTGGTTTTGGTTCGAATCTGCAGCCTTTTTCCGCTGCGGAAAGGGCCAGGACCGATGATGAACCGAGTACCACCTCTTCGGGTTTTGTGCATGAGGGGCTGTTTTATCTCTCAGATAAACAGCTAATGGTATTTAAGGATAAGGAAGCCATCCTCCTGCTCGACGGGATCATTTATGAATATGAGCAGCGTCCCTTCTCGGAGTGCCGGGCGCGGATTCTGGCCGATCATTTCAGACGGAACGGCAGTACCGTCTTTCGGGAATTGCGCGGAGAATTCAGCCTTTGTTTTATTGATATTCGCGAAAAAAGATGCCTGATTGGGCTTAGCGAATCGGGTGCTGCAGCCCTTTTCTACAGGCTTGATAATCAGGTCTTGCATTTTGGAAACCATCTGGCCGGATTTGCCGGGGCCTGCCGATCGGGGCCGGATTTGCATCGCATTTATGAATTGATCAGCGGGATAGGCCTGGGGTCGGGCCGGACCGCTTACAGGGGGGTCAGCCGTCTGCTGCCTGGTCACTACCTTGAGTTTCGGCAGGGGGTGCTAAAAAGGGACTGTTACAGCCCGCTCTATATGTCGGTTCGCCGCCCCTGGCAAGGGGATGCCTATGCCGCTTTCAGACAAACCTTCGAAGAATCGGTCAGGCGACGTCTCGATCCTGCTTCAACCGGTATTGCTCTTTCCTCCGGCCTCGACTCTACTGCGGTAAGTGCAGTTGCTGCCTGTGTCGCGGATTCAGATCGGGCCATCCATGGTTTCAGCTACCAACCCAAAGCGTTTTCAGCCGAGCTGAGAAGGCCTCCCTACGATGAAACCCTCCTATTGAAGCATTTTTATGCGCAACATCCCAGGCTTAAGGCCCATGTTGTGGATGCTGCCGGGCAAACGGTGCTGGAGAGTCTGCGCAGCACTGTAAAGATTTATGGGGAACCTGTTTATGGTGCATCCAACCAGTTTTGGGTGCAGGCCATGCACAGCGCTATGGTCGAAAGCGGTTGCGGAACCATGTTTACCGGTCAGGGTGGAAATTTTGGGCTTTCATGGCCTCCGCCTGAATGGGCCGGAAAGGATTTGCCCGGCCGGCTCAGACTGATCGGGCGTATGTCCCGAAAGCAAAAGCACGAACTGGCCTATCTTACACCCGCCTTTATGGAGGGGATCGTCCCGGACTTTCAATTGATCGATACATGGCGGCCCGCTTTACATGCCATGCAGCCATCCCTGCTTCGAAACAGCATCGCTTATACCGGATTCTTGCAAAAGCAGGCTTCCCTCTTTCATGGGCTTCAGGTAACGGATCCTACGGTCGACAGAGACCTGCTCGAGCTCTACCTGTCGCTGCCATGGCGGGCCTATCATCGTCCCGATGGTTCCCGCCTCCTGGTGCGCCAGGGCCTGGGGGACTTGCTCCCCCCTGCAGTGCTTAATTCGGTCAGGAGGGGGGTGCAAGCAGCTGATATTCAATATAGGGTTGCACAGGAGAAGAAGGCCTTTATAGAGCTGCTTGGGTTTTTTAATAAAAATAAATTGGTTACATTTGTGTTCGAAGTTGACAGGTTAAGGAAGGAGTGGGAGTCGATGAACTTCCTGAGTATGAAGAGGAAAGACCTGAACCATCTTCTGAGGATTGTCCTTTGTGGGATATTCCTTTCTGATTTTACCGACTAGACCAAACAATGGCCAAGCGAAAGAAAAAGCAAAGCTGGCAAAAGCCTAAGGTACTCTTTGAATTACCCTTTGAAAGAACCGCTTCGGGGAACCCGGGAGGGGGTGACGACTACATTACTTTTGGGTTCAGCGAGTCCTGATCACTTCCTTGTATTCCCCTGAGTGCCCCCCGATTACATTTCTGTCTTCCACCTCAAGCCAGGCATGGGCTCTGGCTGTATTCATGTCTTTGTGGACACCCAGGTGAAGCCGGCAGGGAATGTCCCTGCTTCTGAGTACATAGAGGGCAATCATGCTTTGCAACAGGCAGCGGTGGCGTTTCAGGATCAGGGGGGTCAGTCGCAGGGTGAGCCTGATTACCTTTCTTACTATGCGCCAATCTTCGGGATTTAGAGAATGGCATTGCCCTGCCGTTTTAGCTCCTGCCGGGGGAGCGAGCAATTTCTCCAGGTAGGAGGAAGGCCTTCGGAAGCGAATCAGCCAGCTCGACCTGATCCAGTTCAGGGAGACGGCCAGGGCCAGTCTGGCAGTATCAGCTTTCATGGTCTGTGTTCACGACGATGAGCGATTTCGTCTCCAGATCGGCCAGGAAAGCCAGCACCTCTCCCCGGATGATCTCCCTGGGCGCATCGAATTCCATTTCCAGTTGATCGATAATCTCGACGATACGAAGGGGATGGTCGATGAGTTCCCAGATACGTGTGCCGGTTTCATTGAGACCAATGTACTGGCCACTTTCTATGCCCAGAATCACCGCCTCTTTATCGACTGTTGAGTCCATGACCCTTTTTGCTTTGCTTACTATATCGCTTTCTTTCATCATATAACCGGATATGCATACTGTTCCATCATCGGGCCATGTACATCCAACACCTTCCTGATTTGCGCCTTGTTTAAGTGCGCCCCGAAATCACCGCTTTTTCCTTTTCTGAAAAAAGAGGCGGCCTGAAGGGGTTTCTCCCTGAAACCGTAGCGCTGCTCTTTTTCCCTGAGCCTGTCGAAAGCGGTGGCCCTGAGGGCCTCTTCAAAGATATCTTTTTCACAGGGAATGGCAGCGGCATTGAGCATCGTCCTGAAGCAGGCAGCCGGATCGCCGAGAAGGTCTTCGAAGCGGAGAATGTGTACATCGATTTCCGATTGCCGGGTCCAGGATTCGACGTGTTGCGTCCAACTCCCGAGCTTCTGACGAACCTGGGCCCGGAGTCCCGTCTTGCTCCCGGAGATGGTGAAGCCGGGATCGTTGAGCTGTGCAATGATCCGGTCGAAACTCTTGCCCGAATGAAAGGCGTAGGATACCACCAGGTCGAGGGGGTTGCGAAGGATGTAGATGACCTTGCGGGAAACCTCGGCCGGGAAAAGTGCTTCTCCCTTGGGGCTTAAGTGATAGCTGTCGTGAACCTTGATGACCCGGGTTTCATCGCCCTTTTTGGCCATCTCCCGGTAGACACCGGGCCTGAGATTCTCAATTTCATCTTCTGCCAGGTTCCCGCTCCGGATTCCGAGCATATCGTCGATGAGTTTCCGGTTGCTGGCAATGGGAATGGCCGAGGGGGAGGGGAAGCCATCGGGCGAGGGGTCGCCGTAAAGGACGTGTTGCAGGAAGAGGCGTACCCAGGTGTTTCCCGATTTTGGATAGGAGGCGAGCCATATCAGGTTTTTTCCGTGCATCAGCTGTCCTGTCGTATCATTTGTAGTACCTCATCTCTGAGGGCTTCTGTTTCCAGGGGAACAGATGGCCGCTCGACGGTGTAGAGTTCGACCTGTGCAGCAAGCCGGGCAAGCAGACCAAAATGGTGCTCCTGCAGCCCCATTCCCTTCAGGAGCTGATCCCGGAAGATGTGTTCGCGCATCAGGGGAAATTTCATTGCACCCCTGATGCGGCTTAGTGCTATGCCCGGGGTGTTCTTGGTGCTTAAACTAAGCATGCGGGTAATTGGCAACACCTCAGTGCTTCTCAGCTTTCCGGATACCGGAACATTGAATTTTTCCAGCAAGGGCCTGACCCGTTTAAAGCTATGCCCGGGATAGAGGGCATCCCGGCTATCCTTCCAGAGCTTCATCCAGGGCAGGCCGGGATGGACAATGAGCCTGCCCCTGTTGTCGAGCGAGACTGCCGAAAGATCGTCGGATACCAGGGGAAAACCCGCCTTGTTCAGGGCTGCAGCCAGGGTTGATTTCCCGGCTGCTGAGTGCCCGGTGATCAGAAGAGCGCCGGAGCCGGTCTGAATGGCGCTGGCATGCATGGGCAGGAAGCCCCGTTGATGCAAAATGGCACCCAGGACCGATCCCAGGACGAAAACCAGGAGTTCGTCCCGGCTTGTTCCGGGTTCAGCTTCGAGGCTGATATGCTTTCCTTCGGAAGCCAGGAACTTTCCTACGCCCGGAAGCCTGAGCAGAAATTCTTCGTGGGTCGATTCGAACAGGACACCCTCCGACAGGGGATGATCGAGCTTTTCCTTTACCTTCCCGTATTCGATTTCAAGCTCGGGCACGCAGGGCTTACAAGCGGCAAGTCCGGGAATTTCGAGTTCGGAGGCCAGCCCGAGACCGAACAGGCGATAATAGTATCTGGGCTCATCAGTCATGATCCGGTATAAAGATAAATTGTTCTACATTTATTCCATATATTCCCCGGCATGTCTGTATTCGATTGCATTCTTAAGATGATGAGGCAACCCGCATCTGTGGCTGCGGAGTCCCTTCAATCCGGGGAATTCAGGATGCTTGTACAAAGGCACAGGCTATTGCCTCAGTTTGCGAAGGCCCTGGAAGCCAAAGGGCTGGAAGTCGATCAGGAATTACGTGGACAGTTGCGCAGGCATGCGATGAAGAGTATGGCAATCACGGCCGAATCTGTGGCCTTGTTTTCCCGGATGAAACACCTGGACGGGGACTTGATGGTTCTCAAAGGGCCGGTGCTGTCGTGTATGCTCTATGGATCTCCGGATCAACGTCAGTACAACGATTTGGATGTGTATGTTAAACCGGATGCCTTTGGCGAGGTACTGGCCGATCTTCAGCAGGCGGGCTACCGGGTAAGCTATCCCGATATGTCGAAGGCCTTTTCGCTGGAGTATTACTTCCGGTATAAACACGATATTGGTTTGCGGCATCCCGAAACAGGGGTATATATCGAGCTTCACCGGGGGATCAATAGCAGGCAATTACTGCCCGTTGGTGAAGAAGATGCGCTTTTCGCCTGTCAGCTCCGGGTTCCGCTTCCGGGAGGGACCGTTGCAAGCCTCGACTATACGGCCCAGTTCATTTTTCTTTGCATCCATGGGGCCAGGCATATGTTCAAGCGCCTGATATGGCTGCAGGACCTTGCCGGATTTCTTCCCCTTGCGGCGGAAAGAGCCGATGAGCTGCCCGGTCTGGTCCGGCGTTTCAAATTGCAGCGGATTACCGGGCTCTGTCTTGTACTGCTCGACGAGCTGCTGGAGGTCCCCACACCGGAGGAATGGGCTGTGTTCAGGTCGGTAAGGGGCGTGTCGGTTTTACGAAAGCTATGTGTTTCAGGCATCGCAGGGCCGGAGGAAGAAGAGCTTTCGGCAAAATGGAAGAGGAACCTCTATTTCTTCCTCCTGAAGCCCGGTTGGTCCTTCGGGCTGCATCAGCTGGGCAGTTATTTTCACCGCCGAAGGATCAGGCGGCAGTTTGGCGGGCACTGAGGTGGAGGCTTCCCGGCTTATTTTGAAACGTGCGACATGATGCCGATGGTTTCCCCGGCTTTCCCATCTTTAAAGCTGATGGTAATCAGATACTGCCCGGTTTTACGGCACATAAAATTAATGGGGTTGTAGTCCTTGCCGGATTCCTGATCGAAGGAGCTGACCAGCATGCTGGAACTGTCATAGACCCGGATTACGGCCTTTCCTTTTTCATCGCAAAGATTGAAGCGATAGATGTTGTTTCCGCGCAGGATCACCGCCTGTCTGTAGATGGGAGGGCGTTCTCCTTTAACGGCCCTGGGCAGGTTGACTACAAATTCCTTCAGATAGATGGCTCCCTTACCTGCTTTGGAAGCACAGTCCTGCACACGTGTTTTCCTGTCTCCCTGAACCATGGCCATCATGCTTAGTGCCATTGCCAGGG
>PDRI01000004.1 GCA_002748055.1 Bacteroidota bacterium
TTCCTGCATAAACATCCGGATACCGCCCAGGCCATGCTGAAGAAGATTCAGGAATCGGAAAAGGAACGCAAGGCCATCTCGGGCATTAAGAAGCTGGCCAGGGAACGGGCCAAAAAAGCCAATCTGCACAACAAAAAGCTTCGCGACTGCCGGGTGCACTACAACGGAAAGAACGCGCGCAAGGAAGAATCCACCCTCTTTATCACAGAGGGCGACTCGGCCTCGGGTTCGATTACCAAATCGAGAGACGTAAATACCCAGGCGGTCTTCAGTCTTCGGGGCAAGCCCCTGAATTCCTTTGGGCTGACCAAAAAAGTGGTCTACGAAAACGAAGAATTCAACCTCCTCCAGGCCGCCCTGAATATTGAAGACGGACTCGACGGCCTTCGCTACAAGAATGTGGTCATTGCCACCGATGCCGACGTCGATGGCATGCACATCAGGCTGCTCCTGCTCACCTTCTTTCTGCAATTCTTCCCCAACCTGGTCAGGAACGGGCATCTCTACATCCTGCAGACCCCCCTGTTCAGAGTCAGGAATAAAAAAGAAACCCTTTATTGCTATTCGGACGAGGAAAAGGAGGCTGCCATCGCGAAACTGGGCCGCAACCCCGAGATAACCCGCTTTAAGGGGCTGGGCGAAATCTCCCCCGGAGAGTTCAAACACTTCATTGGCCCCGAGATCAGGCTGGAGCCGGTGCGCCTGAAAAAAGACGACGACCTGAAAGACATTCTCAGCTTTTACATGGGCAAAAACACCCCGGAGCGGCAGCACTTCATCATTGAACGACTACGCGTGGAAGAGGACCCGGTTGAGGTGGCCTGAGTAAGTGCTGCCCGCTAAATGGATTGAGTACAAAACATGAGCGATATAAAAGACAGGCAATTTGACCCGCAAGACGGGAATAAGGGTGATGAAGAGCTGAAGATTACCCATCTGACCGGCATGTACGAGGACTACTTCATCGACTATGCCTCATACGTGATCCTCGAACGTGCCGTACCCCATATCACCGACGGCCTAAAACCAGTGCAAAGGCGCATCCTCCATGCCATGAAGCGCATGGACGACGGGCGCTACAACAAAGTGGCCAACATCATCGGGAATACCATGCAGTTCCACCCGCACGGGGATGCATCCATAGGCGATGCCCTGGTGCAGATGGGCCAGAAGGACCTCTTAATCGACATGCAGGGGAACTGGGGGAATATCTTTACCGGAGACGGGGCTGCGGCCTCCAGGTACATCGAGGCCCGCCTTTCGGGCTTTGCCGGAGAGGTGCTGTTCAATCCGAAAACCACGGAGTGGAAATTGTCCTACGACGGGCGAAACAAAGAACCCGTGACCCTGCCGGTCAAGTTCCCGCTGCTGCTGGCCCTGGGTGCAGAAGGGATTGCAGTCGGGCTCTCTTCGAAGATCCTTCCTCACAACTTTAACGAGCTCATCGACGCCTCGATCAGTTACCTGAAGGGGAAGCCCTTCGAGCTCTACCCCGACTTCCCCACCGGGGGGCTTGCCGAGGTAAGCAAATACAACGACGGCCTGCGGGGTGGCAGCATACGGGTGCGTGCCCGCATTCAGAAGATGGATAATAAAACCCTGGTAATTAAGGATTTGCCCTTTGGGAAAACCACGACCAGTCTGATCGACTCCATCATCAAGGCCACGGAAAAGGGCAAAATCAAGATCAAGCGCATCGACGACAATACGGCCGAGCATGTCGAAATCCTTGTCCACCTCGGAGCCAATGTTTCCTCCGATAAAACCATTGATGCCCTCTACGCTTTTACCGACTGCGAGATTTCCATTTCTCCAAACTGCTGTGTAATTGACGACGACAAACCCCGCTTTGTGGGGGTAAGCGAAATTCTGAGGGCCAATACCGACCATACCAAGGCCCTTCTGAAACGCGAGCTGGAGATCCGGCTGAACGAGCTGCAGGAGGAATGGCACATGTCCTCGCTCGAAAAAATCTTTATTGAAAATCGCATCTATCACGATATTGAAGACTGCGAGAGCTGGGACTGTGTACTGGAAACCATCGACAAGGGTTTAGAACCTTTCAAGAAGCTGTTATACAGAGAAGTAACCCGGGATGACATTGTTAAACTGACCGAGATCAAAATCAAGCGCATCTCGAAGTATGATGTGAAACGGGCCGATGAGCATATCAGGGGGCTGGAAAACGAGATGGAAGAGGTCAAAAACCACCTGGCCCATCTGGTGGACTTCACCATCGAATACTTCAGACAGATCGGAAAGAAACACGGAAAGGGCATGGACCGGCGCACCGAACTGCGCAGCTTTGAAAGCATTGAAGCGACCAAGGTGGTGGTAGCCAACCAGAAACTCTACATGAACGCCAAAGACGGCTTCATCGGAACCGGCCTGAAAAAAGATGAATATGTCTGCGACTGCTCCGACATCGATGACATCATCGTCTTCCTGAAAAACGGCAACTACACCATTTCGAAAGTGGCCGACAAGCAGTTTGTAGGTAAGGACATCATCCATGCTGCTGTGTTTAAGAAGAACGATAAACGGACCATCTACAACCTGGTCTATTTCGACGGCAATACAGGCAATGTGATGATGAAGCGGGCTCCGGTCACAGGCATTACCCGCGACAAACAGTACAATATTACCCGTGAGCACAAGCACTCGAAAATCCTCTACTTCAGTGCCAATCCAAACGGGGAGGCCGAGGTGATCAAGGTCTATCTTCGTCCCAGGCCCCGGTTGAAGAACCCCATTTTTGAATTCGATTTTGCCGAACTGGCCATCAAGGGCCGGAGTGCCATGGGGAATATCCTGACCAAATTCGCCGTGCAGAAGATCGTGATGAAAGAAAAGGGGGTTTCCACCCTGGGGGGACGAAAGATCTGGTTTGACGAGGATGTAATGCGCCTGAATGCGGATGCCCGCGGCACCTTCCTGGGCGAGTTTTCCGGCGAGGACCTTATCCTGGTGATCACCAAATCGGGATTCTTTCGCACCACCAACTTCGATCTCAGCAACCACTTTGCCGATGATGTGACCATCATTGAAAAGTTCAGGCCAAATAAAATCTGGTCGGCAGCCTACTACGATGCCGATCAATCGTACTACTATCTCAAGCGCTTCCATATTGAGCCCGGCAGCCGCTCGGTCCGGTTCATTGGTGACAACCCCGATTCCCGTCTGATCAATATCACCGAAGTGGAGTACCCACGGCTCGAACTGCGCTTTGGAGGAAAGAACAAAGACCGGGATCCGGAAATTATTGAGGTCGCCGATTTTATCGGCGTTAAAAGCTACAAGGCCAGGGGAAAGAGGCTCTCGAACTACGAGGTAAAGGTGATCAAGGAAGTCGAAAGCGAAAGAGCCTCGGCCGAGGAGATCCCGATGGAGGTAGAAACGCCCCTGGAAGCCGGGGAAACTGAAAAGGCCCAAAGCCAGATCGAAAAGTCGTCCGGGGAAAAAGCGAACGCGGCTGAATCCGGCGACAAGGATTTGGGAAAGACCGAACCGGGTAAGAAGAAGGCCGGGAACGGGGAAAAGACAGCCGAAAAAAAGAAAAGGGGGACAGCGAAAAAAGGGGCACCCAAGGCTGATCCGGAAAAGAAGAAGGCCAAAGACAATGAGCCAAACCGGGACAATGGGCAATTCACACTCGAATGGTAAATGCAGGACAGGGTCTTTCTCATCGGTTTTATGGGCTCGGGAAAAACCACCCTGGGCAGACGAATGGCCCGTCTTACAGGCTATGACTTTGTCGATATGGATGAGCTGATCGAGGAAACGGCCGGGATGACCATTTCCGGTATCTTCACCCAACATGGTGAGGCCATGTTCAGGAAATGGGAGCGCGACATCCTCCTCGAATTGTGCAATCGCAACAATGTGGTCATCTCGACCGGCGGCGGGGCGCCCTGTCGGGACGACATGATGGACATCATGAACGCCAGTGGACAGACCGTCTATCTGCAACTCGATCCTGCAATACTCTGCAAACGCCTCCTCGAATCACGTACCCGGCGTCCGCTTATCGAAGGGCTTGGCCCCAAAGAACTCGAAGACTATGTTAGCAGGACGCTGAAAAAAAGAGAGAGCTACTACCGGCAGGCTGCCTATATTGTTGATGGAAGCAGCCTTGATGCCGAAAAGGTGTTCAGCATCCTTTCACAGACAACTTAGGCCCCGCTGCCAAACTAAAAAAAGCCCGAAAGAAAGTACTCATTGCTGATTCCGGCAATGTAATCGGACACCCTGATACCCTCCAGGCGCTGCCTCAGGGCTTCCGGATTGTGGATCGTTCCAACAAACAGGGCTTCGAGTTCACCGATCCTGTAAAGGCCACTGAAATCGCCCCCAAGCGACAACGATCTAATCATCCCCTTTTCCACCTCCAGCTGAAGCCGAAGGTTTCCCGCAGCATAGCTCAGGCTGTGCTCGTAGCGATACCTTGGAGAGTAGCCGTAGTTCCAGTCCCAGGTCGAAAACCGCTCATCCCTGAGCCCTGTGATCCTTGCCCGCTCGGCCCGACTCAATGAACGGACCCTTGCCCCCTTCATGGTTTGCAGCAGCGCTTGCATGAAGCGCTCCTGAAAGGCCCCAATCCCAATCCCCTTCTCCAGATGATCACGGATATTGGTCACCCGCGAAGGAACCGATTTAACAGCCCTGTCCTTAAAACGCGAGGCATCGTTCCCAAGGGCTCCCGAGAGGGCTTGCAGATCGGTATTAAACAAAAGGGTGCCGTGATGCAGGACCCGGTTCCGGTACACATGGCTGGCTGTTCCCGAAATCTTGGCCCCTCCCAACAGGAGTTCGTTCCGTTTACCAAGGCTTACCTCCAGACCGAATCCGGCCAGGGCTTGAATGACAGGTGCCAGATAGCGCGGATAATCGACCAGTTCACCCTCCTTCCCCCTGCTCATAAAGGCGAAATTCAGGTTCTGAAGATCGTGATAAACCGCTCCTCCTCCCGAAATCCTCCGGGCAACAAGGAGCCCTTTCTCACGGGTAAAAGCAAGATTAATCTCGGCAAGGGTGTTTTGGTGTTTGCCAACCACAATCGAAGGTACATTCCGGTAGAGGAAGCAGACATCCTGGCCAACCTGCTTCAAGAGATATTCCTCTGCTGCAAGATTGAAGTAGGGATCGGTGGAATCACTCTGAATGCACCACATGAGCCCTGCCTTTAACGATCCACCAGTGCCCGGGAAGACGCTTAAGTGCGAGTCCAAGCAGAAGAAAAACCAGGTAGCCACAGGCTGCCCCCCAGAGCAATCCGGCCAGCACATCGCCCGGATAGTGCACTCCCAGGTAAACCCGGCTGTAGGCAATGAGCAGGGCCCAGAAAACCATGACAAACGAAAACCATCTCGTTCTCATAAATAACAACAGCAGCATGGCCACCCCCCCGGAATTGGCGGCATGGGAGGAAATGAAACCCCACGATCCGCCGCACTTATTGTTTACAATGTGTACCATGCCCTGCAGGGCCGGTTCATGGCAGGGCCTGAAGCGCTGAAAGACCTCTTTAAAGAGATGAACCGAACTCTGGTCGGCCAAAACGATAAGGGCTGCAATGGCCACGATAAGTGGAACAAGCTGCCAGGCCCTTTTCGAGGCAATAAAGATGAGAATAGCCAGGTAAAAGGGCCACCAGGAGGTTTTTCCGCTTACCCACCACATCAGCTGGTCGAAGAAAGGGCTGTGCCAACCATTAATGGCCAGGAACAAACGGCTATCCAGGGTAAGCAGGGCTTCCATATCAGTCATTCAGCACAGACCAGAGAATGTCGCTGAGCCGAACCAATCCCTGGTTGGAGATGGAAGAAATAAAGTGATAACGGACTTCGGGAAGCTCCGCCTTAATCGCCTCGGTCAGCTCCTCATCGAGCAAGTCGGCTTTGGTGATGACAAGCAAACGGGGTTTATCGAGCAGCTCCGGATTAAACTTATCCAGTTCGGCCAGCAAGATCTCGTATTCCTCCCCAATGTCCCTGCTGTCGGCCGGCACCATAAACATCAGCATGGAATTTCGTTCGATGTGGCGGAGGAAGCGGTGGCCCAGGCCCTTTCCCTCACTCGCTCCCTCAATAATGCCGGGGATATCGGCCATGACAAAGGAGCGGTCGTCCCTGTACTTCACGATTCCCAGGTTCGGAACCAGGGTGGTAAAAGGGTAGTCTGCAATCTTCGGGCGGGCCGCCGACATGGCCGAAAGCAGGGTCGATTTCCCCGCATTGGGAAAGCCAACCAGGCCTACATCAGCAAGCAATTTGAGTTCGAGTACAAACCAGCCTTCCCTTCCATCCTCACCCGGCTGCGCAAAACGCGGGGTCTGGTGGGTGGCCGATTTAAAATGCTCGTTGCCCAGGCCGCCACGCCCGCCGGGAATAAGCACCTGTTCTTCCCCGTGACTGGTGATCTCAAAGCGCTGTTCCCCGGTTTCGGCATCCCGGGCTACCGTACCCAACGGAACCTCAATCACGACATCCTCGCCCATGGCGCCACTTTTCAGCGAGGAGCCTCCCGCCTCACCATGCCCTGCAAATATATGCTTCCTGTACTTGAGGTGAAGCAGGGTCCATAATTGCTCGTTACCCCTGATGATGACATGTCCGCCGCGTCCGCCATCACCGCCATCGGGACCACCCTTCCGGGTGAATTTATCCCTGTGAAGGTGAGCCGACCCCGCTCCGCCCTTACCCGAGCGGCAGAAGACTTTAACGTAGTCGACAAAATTGACGTTGGACATGCAAGCGGTTTACTTGTCCTTGACCATAGAAATGACCTCAACGATCCGCTCAAAGATCTTATCGATGGTTCCCATGCCATCGACGGGCGCATGCTTGTGCATCTTCTGGTAGTAGTAAGACACCGGCTTGGTCTGCTTTTCGTAAACGTCGATGCGGTTGTTGATGGTCTCGAGATTGTCGTCGGAACGACCGGTTTCCTCGCCACGCTTAAGCAGGCGCTTAACCAGCTCCTCGCGGGGAACCTCAAGGGAAATCATCACACTTACGCGCTCGTCGTAATCGGTGAGGGCCTTGCGAAGTTCACGGGCCTGGGCCACAGTGCGCGGAAACCCGTCAAAAATAAATCCGGAGCCTCCCTTGTATTCTTCCAGTTTGTTGCGAATCATGCCAATCACGATCTCGTCACTGACCAGCTCCCCCTTGTCCATGATCTCCTTGGCCTTTACACCAAGTTCAGTCTTTCCGGCAACCTCTTCCCTGAGCAAATCTCCGGTGGAAATATGCCTTAGGCCATACTTTTCAATGATCTTTTCCGATTGGGTTCCCTTTCCTGATCCCGGAGGACCGAATAATACAATATTCAACATAATTAATCTGATTTATTTTAGCGTTACCAAAAGTAGCAAAGATTAGCAGCTTTATTCCAGGAGCTGGTAAATTTCCTTGTAATTGCGCCCGTAGCCGTCGTAATCGAGGCCATAGCCCAGAACAAATACATCGGGAATCTCCATGCCGACATAGTCGAGTTTCAGCTCCTTAACCCTTGCTTCGGGCTTATGCAGAAAGGTGGCTATCCTGATCTCGGCGGGCTCGTAGCCCCTGAGTTGCCGGAGAATCGTTTCCAGGGTTATGCCCGTATCCACAATGTCTTCAAGAACCACTACCACCCGGTCTTTCAGGTCGCGGTTGATCCCGATCAGCTGCTTGACGCTACCCGTCGACTTTGTTCCACTGTAAGAAGCCAGTTTCAGAAAGCTTATCTGGCAGGGAAAATCCAACTGCTTATACAAGTCGCTCGCAAACATAAAAGAACCATTCAGAATCCCGAGAAAAATGGGGTCCTTTTCGGCCAGATCACGGTTCATCTGAACTGCAATCCGGGTTACTTCCTTCTGGATGCGTGATGCCGGAATAAAAAGCTCAAAGCTTTTGTCATGTACCTGAACAATATCCATATGCCTGCCGTTAGTCCCCTGTAAAATTACACATTGAAACAGGGAAAAAAAATAATTGTACTTTCACGAACAGATAATTAACGAATTAGCACATTAACCAATGGAACCCAGAGTCAGTATTATCATGGGAAGTACCTCCGATCTTCCCGTCATGGAACAGGCTGCAAAGCTGCTTGAAGAATTTGAAATCCCCTTCGAAATCAATGCCCTTTCGGCACACCGCACGCCTCAACAAGCCATGGATTTTGCACGAAACGCAGCATCCAGAGGCATCAAAGTCATTATTGCCGGTGCGGGTGGCGCCGCCCATCTGCCAGGTGTGGTTGCTGCCCTGACCCCGCTGCCGGTTGTCGGTGTTCCCATCAAGGCCTCCATCTCAATCGACGGCTGGGATTCTATCCTGAGCATCCTGCAAATGCCTCCTGGTATACCAGTGGCCACAGTCGGTCTCGACGGTGCCCGCAACGCCGGCATCCTGGCCGCTCAGATCCTGGGCACCGGCGATCAAAAGGTGCTGGAGAAGATGGAAGCCTTCAAGGCTTCATTGGCTTCCAAAATCGTGAAGGCCAATAATGAACTCAAAGAAGTCAAATACAAGTACAAGACCAATTGATGAGGATATGAGCATAAGCCTGCAATGGCACTTAAAGAGACCGGGATTGTTAGTTCCGGTCTTTTTTTTGTCCCTGCTCCCGGTATCGGGACAGCTTGATGAAGGAACAGCCAGGGCCGGAGCTCTGGGAGGCTGTCGAAGCACCCTGCCGGGTCCCGGGGGAAATCCGGCTGCCCTGGCATGGTTGGACCGTGCCTCATTCAGCTTTGGCCAGCACTTGCCCTATGGCCTGCCGGAACTGGGCAGCAGCCGGATCACAGCTGTACTTCCCCTCGGAAGGGGGGGGATAGAGGCCCGGCTTGGCAACCGGGGCATGAAGGGTCTGCGCTACATGCAATACGGACTCGCCCGGGGCCTGCGCCTGTCCAGGGATCTCGCCGCCGGACTCCGGCTGGGCATCAGGCACACTCTTATTGAAGGCCAGGCCTTTCACCTCCTGGCCCCCTTCTACAGCCTTGGCCTACAATACCGGGCGACGGCGGCATGGCAATTCGGCCTGCGCATCGAACAGCTCCGGTTCCTCACAGGATACAGGGAAGCAGCGAGAGGCTGGAACAGCCAACTATCAAGTGGCTTCAGCTACACCTTTTTTGAAAAGAACTCCCTCTACACCGAACTGCAGTACAACAGCCTTCATGGCCTGCGAACGGCTCACGGACTCGAGATTCGCTTCCGCAACCCGGTCCTGCTCCTGGGCATCCGGTCCCGGCCCTTTTCTTTGTCGGCAGGCCTCCAATACGCCTGGCAAAGCTGGACCATCTGTCTGGCCTTTACCTGGCTCAGCCAACAAGGCCCCGTTCCCTACCTGAACCTGAGCCATGAACGCTAGTATCCTGCGCCAATTGCTCTTCGGCACGAGCCTGGTCCATATCCTGGCTTATGCCCTGTCGGCTCAACCGGGCAATCCCTGGGTGGTGGAAGAGGGGCTCCTCCAATCGACAGGGGATTGGGCTTCTCCCGAGGCCTGGAAAGATGGCTTTACCGACCCGCCGGCCCTGCTCGAACTCAACAGCGCTACACGGAAAAGCCTCATGTCCTCCGGATACTTCAGCCCCTACCAAATCGATGAGCTTCTGGCCTGGCGGGAGCGCTATGGAGCCTTCTGGTCGATCTACGAACTGCTCTCCATCCCGGGATTTCGGCAATGGACCCCCGAAAAACTGGAACGGGCCTTCCTCAGCTTGAGCAAAGCTGAACAGCCATCCCCACGGCGTCCCCCGGAAGAATTCTTGCTCAATACCGGGGGCAGCTTTCCCCTGAGCGCCGCCTATAAGCGCGACAGCGGCCAATCAGCCCTCTACGCCGGTCCGGCCCTTCGCAGCAAACTTCGTTTGCAATGGAACCCCGGAAGCCGAAGCTCTCTTGGCCTGGTTTACGAAAAAGATCCGGGGGAAAGCTATTTGCGTGAGGGCTGGCCCGAATTCCTGCAACTTAGCCTGCTTTACAAGGGCAAATCGGCCCTGCAGGAGATGGTGCTCGGAAACTACAGGCGCAACATAGGCATGGGCCTGGTACATGGCAATGGGTTTCTGCACGACCCGGCCAGCCTTGCCCCCTTACCCGGCCATATGGACCGGCTCAACTGGCAAAACAGCAGCTACGAGCATGGCCGGATGCCCGGCATCGCCCTGCACCTGAAATGGGAATCTTACCACCTGAATACCTGGTCCTGGTTAAGACGGATCGACCTGTCGCTACCCCTCCGTATTTCAGGAAACCGACAGGGGGACTTTTCAGCGGCCGACCCCGAAGAGCAGAACGGCACTAAGGCTGAATCCGGCTCCATTAACTGGCTGGACTTTGAACGCAGGGGAGGCTACCACCGGAGCCGGACCGAAAGGCTGGGTGCTGCACTAGGGCTTTCGGGAGGCGGAGGACTGTCCCTCAGCCGCTATTGGGAGCAAGGCCTGTGCGGCATTGCCCTGGCTCCCTCCTTCAACACCCTCAGTCGTCGCGGCCGTGACAGCCTTCAGATCCGGGGCATTCACTCCGATCTGCACCTAAGCCTCTTCGGCAGCTGGAAAAGCGGCCAGATTCGACTCTTCGGGGAAGGGGCTATCGACAAAGGGGGCCACCCGGCTCTTTTCCTGGGCATCCTTGGGCCCTTCAACGACTTCGTAAGCGGAGAACTCAGCCTCCACCACTATGCGGAAGCATTCTGTCCACCCCTGGCCTCTGCATACAGCTCCGGAAACCGGATCTCCCACGAACAGGGGATCACAGCCAGCCTTCATGCCGATGTCGGCCGCTCTGTCCGGGCCTCCCTCTGCATGGAAGCCCTTCACTTTCCCTCGCCCCGCTACCAATGTGCAGTCCCCTCGTCCCTGTGCCGGCTGCGCCTCCGCCTCAGCTCGCCTCCATCCTCAAAACTCGATTGGCACCTGAGACTGAGCCACAAAATCACCGCCTCCACACCTGCATCGACCATTCCGGGGCCCTACCCTCTGACAGAAAAGTCCCTGACCCGCCTTGATGCCCGCATCGGAAACAGACAAACAGATTTTGGCTGGAGCAGCCGCATGATCTACAGCTGGTGCCGCGACAACGATCAGGAAGCCGGCAGCGCCATGATCCAGCAATTCGATCTGCTCAGGACACCAGGTTTCAAACTCCAGGCCCAGTTCATCCTCTTCCGGGCCGACAACTGGGACAGCCGGCTCTACGCCTATCAGCCCGGCCTCTATCGGGAATTCAACTTCCCCCTCCTCTATGGCAGGGGCCAAAGAACAACCTTCCTGGCCCGGATCAAAGCCGGCAGGAAACTCCGGATCGGCCTCCGGCTCACGCATAGCCATTATCCTAACCAAAGCAAAACCGGCAGCGGCTACAACACAAGGCCCGGAGCCAATAAATGGGAATGGATGTGCCAGCTTAGGTACAGGCTTTAGAGAGGCCTGTTTTCAGCCTTCCCGGGCACGGAACAATTATCGCCTAGTCGAACTTTAAATGAAGAATGTGGATCTGCAGGCTCACCTTGCCCTGGTAATGGTTTTCGGTAAGCTGGTAGCAGATATCAAAGGGCATGCCATTTCTGATCCGGGAATAATCCCTTCCACGCTGAAAAGCAATGGCCGGAAAGACACGAAAGGGATGCTCTTCCTGAATCAGATTGAGCCTGAGGTGTTCGCCCTTGTTGCCAACGACACGGCCATCGCCATTGTCAACCACATTTTCGGTCAGAAAAACGGGATTCGGATTCTCGGGGCCGAATGGCCTGAACTGCTTCAGAATACGAAAAAACTTGTCATCTATATCCTGCAGTTTGAGTAAGGTGTCAATCTCAAGCACCGGGATGAGTTGCCCGGGATCAATGGTCTCCTTTACGAACTGCTCGAAACGCTTCTTGAAAAGGGGCACATTCTGGGGTTTCATCGTTAGGCCGGCCGCGTACTTGTGGCCTCCAAAATTTTCCAGCAGGTCGGCACAGGATTCAATGGCCTGGTAGAGGTCAAAGCCATTTACCGACCGGGCTGATCCGGTGGCCAGTCCGTTGGATTGGGTCAGAATCACCGTGGGTTTGTAAAAATGGTCGAGCAAACGGGATGCTACAATGCCGATCACCCCTTTATTCCATTTGGGGTTAAAGAGCACGGTCGACTGCTGTGCTTTCAAAGCGGGATTGCTCCTGATCATTTCTATGGCCTCCTGGGTGATCTCGAAGTCAATGTCCCTGCGTTTCTTATTGTACCGGTCGATTTCCTTGCTGTGGCAACAGGCCTCGTCCTTTTCCCGGCATACCAGCAAATCGACCGACTTTCGGCCCGACTCCATTCGCCCGGCTGCATTGATGCGTGGCCCGATCTTAAAGACGATGTCCTCTATGTCGAGGGGCTTCTTCCGGATATTGGCCACATCCAGAATGGCAGAGAGGCCGGTGGAGGGATTCTTGTTCAGCTTTTTGAGGCCGTAGTGGGCAAGTATTCTGTTTTCACCGGTAATGGGAACGATATCAGAGGCAATACTGACCACCACCAGGTCGAGGTATTCGAAAGCCTGCTCCTTCGGCAGCTTGTTCTTCATCAAAAAGGCCTGGACCAGTTTAAGCCCCACACCACAACCCGAAAGCTCTTTGTAAGGGTAGTTGCATCCGACCTGTTTGGCATCAAGTACGGCAGCAGCATCCGGCACTTCGTCACCCGGATTGTGATGATCACAGATAATAAACTCCACCCCCTTTTCCCGGGCATAGGCAACCTTATCAATGGCCTTGATTCCGCAATCGAGGGCGATAATGAGTGAGAAGCCTTCCCGGACTGCATAATCAATGCCCTTCAGGGAGATGCCATATCCCTCTCCATAGCGGTCGGGAATGTAGTAATCGATGGCCCGGAAATGGTCCTTGAAGAAGGAATAGACAAGCGCAACTGCAGTGGTCCCATCCACATCGTAATCCCCGTATATCAGAACCTTCTCTCCCCCATCAATGGCAGCCCGGATGCGATCCACAGCCACATCCATATTTTTCATCAGGAAGGGGTCGTGGAGCTCGTCGAGAGTGGGCCTGAAGAAGGACTCTGCCTCCTTGTAAGTCCGAATCCCGCGCTGAACCAGCAACTGGGAAAGGGGCCTGGAAATCTTCAGCGATCCCATCAGGGAGTCGACATACTGCTCTTCTCCCGGTGCTTTTATAAGCCAGTTTTTCTCCACGTTTTGTGCTTATTCCGGTGGGGAAGCCCGGACCGGTCCTGCAAAATTAACATAATCTTTTTTATACCTTTGTGCCCGTAAAGATTAATACCAACATGCAGAATTCCGAACGCAGCGAACAGGAGCAGATCCGGCGATCTTCCCTTGAAGAAATCCGCAAAATGGGCATCAATCCCTACCCGCCGGAACACTTCCCGGTCAGCCATCAGAGTGCCGAAGTAAAAGCCCTTTTCGAGGCGGAGGAGAATGCCCTCAGCGACATTACACTGGCCGGGCGCCTGATGAGCCGGCGCATTATGGGAAAGGCATCCTTTGCCGAACTGCAGGACGCTTCGGGCCGGATCCAGATCTACCTGAACCGCGATGAACTCTGTCCGGGCGATGACAAGGAGCTTTATAACACCCTTTTCAAACGCCTGCTCGACATTGGCGACCTGATTGGCATCAGAGGCCATGCCTTCCGCACCCGGGTAGGCGAAATCTCTGTGGAAGTAAAGGAACTAACCCTGCTGAGCAAGAGCCTGCGCCCCCTGCCCATTGTCAAAGAGGCAGAAGGTAAGCTATTTGACGCGGTTACCGATGCCGAGTTTCGTTACCGCCAACGCTACGTCGACCTCATCGTAAATCCCGAGTCAAGAGCCCTCTTCAGAAAGCGCAGCCAGATTTACAGCTCGCTTCGTGAGCTCTTTAACTCGAAAGGCTATCTGGAGGTCGAAACGCCCATCCTGCAACCCATTCCGGGCGGAGCAGCTGCACGTCCTTTTGTGACCCACCACAACACCCTCGGTATTCCGCTCTACCTGCGCATCGCCAATGAGCTCTACCTGAAAAGGCTTATCGTGGGCGGCTATGACGGGGTCTATGAGTTTTCCAAGGACTTCCGGAATGAGGGCATGGACCGCAGTCACAACCCCGAGTTTACCGTCATGGAAATCTACGTGGCCTACAAGGACTACCTGTGGATGATGGATTTCACCGAGGAAATGCTGGAAAAGGTCGCCCTCGACCTGCATGGCAGCACCAGGGTGAAGGTGGGCGACCATGACATCGATTTCAAGCGCCCTTTCAAACGAATCACCATGCTCGATGCCATCAGGGAATACAGCGGGCACGACCTCAGGGGAAAAAGCGAAGAGGAGATCAGAGCTATTGCCAAAGGACTCGACATTGAGGTTGATGCGACCATGGGCAAGGGGAAGCTCATCGATGAGATTTTTGGAGAAACGGCCGAAGCCCATATGATCCAGCCCACCTTCATCACAGACTACCCCGTAGAAATGTCGCCACTTTGCAAGAAGCACCGCGACAACCCCGAACTCACCGAGCGCTTCGAGCTCATGGTAAACGGCAAAGAGCTCTGCAATGCTTACACCGAGCTGAACGATCCGATCGACCAGCTGGAGCGCTTCCAGGACCAGCTGAGACTCTCGGAAAAGGGCGACGACGAGGCCATGTTCATCGACATGGACTTTGTACGTGCACTGGAGTATGGCATGCCCCCCACCTCTGGAATGGGGATAGGTATCGACCGCCTGGCTATGCTGATGACCAACCAAAGCAGCATACAGGAAGTCCTCTTTTTCCCGCAGATGAAGCCCGAGCAAAAGGCGCTTCAACTGAGCGATGATGAAAAACTGATCATGAATCTGCTTAAAACCGCTTCCCCCTCGGAGCTCAACAACTTAAAGCTGCAGACCGGTCTCAGCAATAAGAAGTGGGACAAGGCCATCAAGGGGCTCACCGGGAACAAGCTGGCAAAGGTGGAGAAAAGCGATGAAGGCTTGTTGGTCTCGCTTATCTAAGCCTTCCCAAAAGCCTCAGGTATTCACAAAGCAATGGACCCGGAAAAACTCCTCGCCCGACAACGGGAATTCTTCCTCAGCAACAAGACAAAAGATCTGGCCTTCAGGATCGAACAGCTTGCAAAACTGGAAAACCTCATCCGTAAAAATGAAGAGGCCCTTTTTGAAGCCATATATGCCGACTTTGGAAAATCGAGCTTTGAAACCTACCTCACCGAGCTCTCACAGATTTACCATGAGCTGAAACTGGCCCGGAAGAATGCCAGGCGATGGGCAAGAACAAAACGGGTAAGGACGAACCTGGCCAACCTGCCGGGACAAAGCTTCATTATGCCCGAACCTCTGGGCTGTAGCCTGGTCATAGGGGCCTGGAACTACCCCCTCCAGCTCTGCCTCATTCCGGTCGTCTCGGCACTGGCAGCCGGAAATACCGTCATCCTGAAACCCAGCGAATTGTCGGGACACAGCTCGAAAAAGCTGGCAGATCTGCTCAACGCCCACTTTCCCGAGAACTACCTTTTTGTTTTCGAAGGCGGAGTTGATGAAACCACCGCACTGCTGAACCTGCACTTCGACAAGATTTTCTTCACCGGAAGCATCCCTGTAGGCCGGATCGTTTACGAAGCTGCCGCCAAACAGCTCACCCCGGTCACCCTTGAACTGGGGGGAAAAAGCCCCACCTTCGTTCTTTCCGACTGTCGTATCGGGCTCAGCGCTAAACGAATCGTCTGGGCCAAATTTCTGAATGCCGGACAGACCTGCGTAGCCCCCGACTACATCCTGGTCGACCGTACAATTGCCGATGAATTCACAGAAGCCCTCATCCGGGAAATAAAGGGCCTCTTCCCCCCGGGAAATGCCCTGCCGGAAAACTATGTCCGGATCATCAATGACAGGCATTTCGAACGGCTCCGCAATCTGATTGAAGAGGACAGTCTGCATTACGGGGGTGAACTTGACCCGGAAGGCCGCATCATCTGGCCCACAGTACTCTACCCGGCCAATTTTAAGATCAAAGCGATGCAGGATGAAATCTTTGGTCCCATCCTCCCCATCATCCCCTACGACAACCTGGACCAGGCCCTGGAAACAGTCAGACTGAAACCCAAACCCCTGTCAGCCTACATTTTCACAGAACAGCGGAAAGAGGCAAAAAGAATACTGACCATGCTTTCCTTCGGCGGTGGTGCCGTCAATGAATCGCTCACCCATCTGACCAACAGCCGCCTACCCTTTGGAGGAGTGGGTTTCAGCGGCACCGGAAGCTATCACGGAGAGAGCGGGTTCCGGGAGTTTTCGCACTACAAAAGCATCCTGAAAAAAAGCACCTGGTTCGAAGCCCCGATGAAATACCCCCCTTACACGCAAAAGAAATTAAAGGCCTTTCGCCGGTTTCTTGAATAAGCCTGAGGCGAAAGGAAACAATTTCACAGATATTCCTTATCTTGCGCCCCGAAAAATACCTGCCTCTTTAGCTCAGTTGGTAGAGCAGTTCATTCGTAATGAACAGGTCGGGGGTTCGAGTCCCCTGAGAGGCTCCAGGGTGTGAGAACCATTTGCTCCGCGGGCCCATACGGGCCCGTTCCGGTTTGTAAGCAGCACCAAAGCCAATAAGCTACTCGGGCAAGGTCGCAATGATGCCTTTCAGAAAATCGTTTACGCTAAAATCGGCAAGACTGTACCCCATGCGCACCACGACCAGTTTCCTGGAGGGGATCATGTAAACCCGTTGTCCGAGGAAGCCATCGGCAAAAAACACATCATCCGGAACGTCGTAAAGGGTATTTGCCTCTGAAGGCTCCTTCAACCAGAAGGTAGCCCCATAGCAGCCATCCGAGGCCGGTGCGGCCTGCCGCATAAAACCGACCCATTCGGGTGCCAGTACGGTATCCCCTTCAACAATTCCGTTGTTCAGAAAGAGTTGCCCAAAACGGGCCCAGTCCCTGACCGTACCATAGCTGTAAGAAGAAGCCACAAAAAGCCCGCTGGCATCGGTTTCAACCACAGTATTCAACATACCGATCCGATGGAACAGCCGGGAATAGGCATAGCCCAGATAAGCCTCCTCATCCCCGATGCGATCACGGAGGATGCCCGAAAGCAGATTGGCGTCGCCGGAAGAATAGTTCCAGTGGCTTCCGGGGGCATGCGCCAATTCACAGGCAGCCACCGATGCAAGCATGTCATCGCTCTGCATCAACATAACCGTGGCCTCCGAAATGGTGAAGTAGTTTTCCAGCCAGTCGAGTCCGGTACTCATGTGAAGGACATGTTTTGTCGTGATCATAGCTCGCTCGTCCCCTTCCCAGGAAGGCAGGCCCACCGGTGCCTCAATATCGAGCTTTCCATCCATCACGAGAGCCCCTGCCATGGCCCCGGTAATGCTCTTGGTCATCGACCAGCCATGGAAGCGGGAATGCTTATCATAGCCTTCCAGGTACTGCTCTCCAACCAGAACATTGTCATAGACCACAGCCACACCAAGGGTTTTCTTCAGGGCCTGTCCGGGATCGCTGTCTATCGCCGCTTTCAAGACGCTGTCGAGCGCATGGTAATCGGGTCCTTCGGGCAGCTGATCGGGCAACACATCCCCCAACGGCCAGGCTGTGGTATCCGGATCGTAGCCCGGATCAGGGATGGTGTAAGAGGCTGCCTTTAGTTCTTCAACCGCTTTCCCAAGCACGAGGACGGAGCCAAGCCCCTCCCGGTAAACAGCCTTGCGTTTTGCCAGGCCAAACACAGAAGAGCTTACCGACTTTTCCTCATAATCAATCCTGGATTTAGCCAGACTGATGGGAAAAAAGGAAAGATCCTCAGCTTCGACTCGCTCGGGTACCTTATCGGCCAGAAATACCGAAGAACACATCCCTTTCGCAGCAAACGCAGTGATGATGGGCAGCCTGGGCCAGGCAAACCAAAGGGCAAAGAGCAGGACGCCGGAAAGGACGACCCAAAGCAAAACTTTCAGAATCTTTCTCATCATGCTGTAAGTTTAATAAAATGGTTTACGGTGCTAAACTTACAGAATTAGCGTATATTTACGCCCGAATTCAACCTTTTTTACCTCTGGAACAATGGCAGAAGAAAAGCCAAAAGTGCTCTACGTGGATGATCTTCCATTGAATTTAAAGCTGTTTGAAGCCACCTTCAGACAGGACTATGAAATCACCATCACCCAGTACCCCGGCGAGGTCATGGGCATTTTGGAAGAGAAAGAAATCCAGGTTGTCATCTCCGATCAGCGCATGCCCAAAATGAACGGGACCGAACTCCTGGAAATGATTGCGAAGAAATACCCCAACATCAGACGCTTTCTGCTTACCGCCTTTACGGATACCGAAACAGTCATTGAAGCAGTCAATAAAGGGCGTATTCATGGTTACTTAAGAAAACCCTTACAGACGGATGAAATCAGGCGTTCACTGACAAGTTCAATGGAAGTTTTCCACCTGAGAAACAGGAACCGGCTGATGATGGAAGAGCTGGAGAAGGCCAATACAGCCCTGCACAATCTGGATGATCTGAAATCGGACATCATTAATTCCATCGGAAAAGAAATCGCTTCACCACTGAACAGGATCATGAGTACCCTGCACCTGCTCAAATCCAGAATTGAAGGTGACGAGTTAAGTGAAGTGGTTAAGGTACTGGACAGCTCGGTCTTCAAACTCGAACAATTCTCCCAGCTCGCCAGACAGATTTCGGAACTGAAATCGCCCGGTTTCATTCTAAAGAAAGACAAAGTCCTGTTGAAACAAGTCCTTCAATTCAGTAGTATAGAAACCAGCGAGGAGCTTGAGGAGCAAAATATTATTCTTCGCAAAGAGGTTTCTGATGAGGGGCTGGAAGTTGACGGAGATGCCGGTTTACTGGTGTCGTGCCTGGTAGCCCTTATCCGTTTTGCCAGGGAACACACCGAGCATGCCGGAGAAATTGCCGTTCGGGCCGAGCGCAGAAACGGGGAAACCGTATGCCGGATTTGTGACCAGGGTGCTACCTACAGTGCAGAAGACTTCAGCATACTATCGGCACACTTTTCAGACACAGATACGACTATGAATCTGGATATGGGCATCGGACTCGGTCTTGCTCAAATGATTATGGAAGCCCATGGAGGAAGCATTGTTTTTAAAAGTGAGACTGAAAACCATGGGTGTTTTGAGATGGTCTTTGCAGAAGACAAAGCGCAATAAAGCAAATCCGGATGAATGATTCCCTGCTCCAGTCCCTGATGCGGCTCTTTGCCATTATCGTCGGAATGAACAAGGACATGGTGCATGTACTGGCCAGAAACTATGTGGAAAGCTTTTTGAAAGAAGAATACAGACCCGCACTGGCTAAACGCTATCTGGCGATTTTCGACCAATACACAGCAGAACTGGAGGGCTATGAAAAAAGCAAACAGAACAAAAAGATTGCGGTCTGGTCTGTAAAAATCCTGGTCATCTGCCAGGAGATCGTAGAGGAATTACACATCAGGCATCGATTCATGATTCTGATCAGTCTGATTCGCTTTTCGCAGTATTTCTCTTCATCTTCCAGATCGGGAAGCAATCTGGCAAATGCCCTTTCCGATGCCATCCGGACAGTGGCCAACGGCCTGCTGATCAGTGAGGATGAGTACGAAAGCTGTTCCACCTTTATCACGGACAAATTCTACAATGTTCCCGATCGAAAGAACCTGCTTATCGTCAGCGATGATCCTGAATTCGAAGATGTGGAAATCAAACACATCCAGAAAGACCGCTTCCCCGGTCAGTTATTCGTCCTGCGTATTGAAAGGGCCGACTCCTATCTCTACCAGTACGCCGGTAAGGCCACACTGAACAACAATGGCAGGAATGTCTTTCCGCGCCAGGTTTACGTTTTGCCCAAAGCCAGTGCCATCAGAACGGAGAATCTACCTCCGGTCTACTACTCGGAGATAGTTTCAGGCTATATCAGGATCGATGAAAAAGAGAAGATTGAGTTCCTGGCCCGGGATATTGAGTTCCGTTTTAAAAACTCTTCAAATGGCATTCATCGCTTTAGCTTCAAAGGCCGTTCCGGAGAACTGGTTGGCGTACTTGGGGGAAGCGGGGCCGGTAAGTCCACCCTCCTTAAAGTGCTTACCGGCAGTCTGAAGCCTAATCATGGAGACATCTTCATTAACGGGTACAAACTGAAGGAAAATGCCGCAGAACTCAAGGGTATGATTGGTTATGTTCCTCAGGATGACTTGCTGATTGAGGAATTAACGGTCTATCAGAACCTGCATTTCAATGCCCGGCTGTGCCTGAATGGCTACAAGCGGGAAGAGATTCATGAGATGGTTCTTCACATCCTGAACGAACTGGGATTGTACGAGGTCAGGCATCTGAAGGTAGGTAATCCCCTGAAGAAGTTTATCAGTGGCGGACAACGAAAGCGGCTGAATATCGCCCTTGAGCTGATCCGTGAACCCCATATTCTGTTTTTGGACGAGCCCACATCCGGACTCTCGTCAACCGACTCCGAAAATGTCGTAGCCCTGTTAAAAGAACAGGCTCTGAAAGGGAAACTTGTGATCATTAATATTCACCAGCCTTCTTCAGAACTCTTCAAGCAATTCGATCAGCTGCTTGTGCTGGATACGGGAGGCTACCCGATATATGCCGGTAACCCCCTCGATGGCATTACCTATTTTAAACAACTCTCCAAAAGGGTCGATGCAGAAGAAGCTGAATGCCAAAGCTGCGGAAACACCAATCCCGACGACATCCTGAAGGTAGTTGAAGAAAGAGATGTAGATGAACTGGGCGAGTTTTCCCAAAAACGAAAGGTAAGCCCTGCCAGTTGGTACAAGAGCTATCAGGAAAAGATTGAATCGCAGGGCAATTTCGAAATCAAAAACCGATTCATTCCTGAGAATAAGTTCCAGGTCCCCGGAAAACTAAAGCAGTTCCTGATCTTTTTCCAGCGAAACCTCTTATCTAAACTCGCCGACCGGCAATTTCTGGCGATTGCCTTGCTGGTGGCTCCCATGCTGGCGGTTATATTGGGCTTCTTTTCCAAGTATGTAGCCGGAACGGAGGCCAATCCGCATGCCTATATCTTCTCGCAAAATGAAAACCTGCCTGCCTACCTTTTTATGAGTGTAGTGGTAGCCCTTTTCCTGGGCATGATCGTTTCTGCCGAAGAAATCATAAAAGACCGGCGAATGCTGGAAAGAGAGTCCTTTCTGCACCTAAACCGAACAGCCTACCTGTTTTCAAAGATTTCACTGCTCTTCATCCTCTCGGGTTTCCAAATGCTTTTGTTTGTACTCATCGGGAACTGGATTCTCGGCATCAGGGGACTGGGCTTTCTATACTGGCTGGTTTTATTTAGCAGCGCCTGTTTTGCAAATATGCTGGGACTGATTATTTCGGACGGACTAAAATCGGTGGTGGCCATTTATGTGATCGTTCCCTTTCTCCTGGTACCCCAGATCATGCTTGCCGGAATCATCGTAAAATTCGACAAGCTCCATTACAGATTCGCCTCCCACCAAACCGTGCCCATGAGTGGCGAAGTAATGGCCAGCCGCTGGGCATACGAAGCCCTTGTTGTGGCCCAATTTGCAGACAATGACTACCAAAAACACTTCTTCGAAACCGAGAAACTCGAAAGCAACATCACCTACGACCGGCAGTTTTTGATCCCGGCCATGCTGCAGGAGCTGGAAGCTGCAGAGCAAGTCCTTGGGAAAGAAGCAAAGGAGGCAGAATTGGAGGAAAGGCTCAGGACCTTTAGATTGGCCCTGGACGACATCTTTCTGGTTGCGAACAAACCCGATCCCCTGAATTTCACGCCGGAGAGGTTTACATCCCAATTTGCACGGGAAGGCCGATCCTGGCTCCTGGCCTACAAGGAGGGCCTCACGCGTGAACGGAAAAAAACAGAAAAAGCGAAAGATTGCTTAATCGATTCCCTGCTAACTGCAAATGGCGCCTCAGATGCCATCCTCAGGCTGAAGAGAGAATACCACAACGAGAGCCTGGCCGACCTGACACTAAACCGGAATGAACTCCATAAAATTAAGAAGATCAAAGGCAGGCTCATCCGAAAGTTTGAACCCGTCTACGCCCCGCCTGCAAAGCAGAATGGAAGGGCTCAGTTTCTGGCCGCCTCAAAACAGCTGGGCAGAATGAGCATCCCGACACCTTACTTCAACGTATTGGTCATCTGGTGCATGTCTGTTTTCCTCTACGCGCTTCTGCATTTCAGTGCACTTGAAAGCGTGCTCGGTTTTTTCGCTAATCAGGAAAAGAGCGAATGAAGCACTCGGGCATATCGCATTTTTGTTTTAAATTGGAACTCAAAAGCACTTTAAAGAGAATGGTTATGAGAAAAACACTTTTCAAAGGATCCATCTGGATCTTTGCGGGAGTATTGGTTTTTTTTAGTTCGTGTAATCCAAGCCGTAAAAAAGACTCCGCCATCATGGACGATGTGGAAGCGAGCGACCAGAACGAAGACCTCACTTCATTTAGTCACATCTACCACCTTTATCCCTCTCCGGCCGAAATGCTTGGCATTATCGACATGGCCGATGTGACGTACAACGAAACCCTCCTCACCCCTCCCGGGGATCATGATAAATATATCGGTAGCAAGGCGCGCACAAGCATGCTGGGGATCTATATGGCCGATCTGGCCTATACAGCACTGTTTGGCAGGCATGAAGCAAGCCTTGACTACCTTGAAGTGGTCCGAAATCTGGCCGAAGAGATCAGGATAGACGAAGCTGTAAACGACGAGATGATGGAAAAAGCCAGAAACAACGTCGAATACCTCGATTCCCTCTATCAGATTTCGAACGAAGCATTTATCAATATCATCACTTTCTGTGAAAGGAATGAGCGTTCAAATACCGTCGTCATGCTTTCAGCCGGAGCCTTTATCGAAAGCCTTTATCTGGCTGTAAACCAGATTGAAAGCTATGAAAAAGCGGGTATTCTTTTACAGCATCTGGCCGATCAGAAGTTTACCATAGATAATTTTATGGCATTCGCCGAAAGCGTCACCAAAGATGAAGATGTAAAGACTACCATCGATGAGCTGAAAGCAATAAAAGCCATATACGATGAGATTAACCCGGGCTCGGGTGAAGTCTCCATCAGTACCAGTAAGGATGATTCCGGACCAAAGAAACTGGTCATCGGCGGAGCCGACAAACAGAGCCAGCCAAGTTTAAGCCAGGAGGAATTCAGCCGCCTCAAAGCCGAAATCATCGCCCTGAGAAACAAACTAACGAACGCTTAACACAGAACAACCGATTATGAAAGCTCAATATCGCATTGTTTTTACGCTACTGTCTCTTTTTTTGGGCTCCAGCCTGCTTCTGGGGCAGAACTGCGATAACCACCATATGGATGGAGACTGCCGTTACGACCTTAAGCGTGGACATAAGTTGTACACACAGTCCAGATCAGCTTTGGTCAGTCCGCTCGATACCACCGAATTCGACATCGTGTTCTATGGCCAAAAAGACTACATTCTGTCATTCTGCACCCACAAAAAAATGTATCCGATCCACTTTGTTCTCATTGACAAACAAACCGAACAAGTCTTGTACGATAACGAGGAGGACAAATTCCTTGAATCGCTTGGTCTGGGATTTGATGTGACGAAATCGCTTATAATCAGAATAAATGTTCTGGCCCGGGAATCCACTGAAGAGGAAATCCAGGAAAATGTAGGCTGTCTGGGCCTGCTCATACAGTACAAGAACTATCCCAATAAGAAGGTAAAGCTTCAAATGTAGGGAAGGGCCATTGTTTAACGGGGCCTATTCCCTAAATTTGCCTTCTCAATTAGTGAACCCATGAGACTAAAAATCATCTTAACTACATTAGCAATCTTGCTGTTCTCCTCATGTCTCCAGGTCGACCAGGAACCAGTTTTACTGCTCGGGCCCAGTGCCGACCTTAGTGCCCATATTAAGAATGGGAAACTTTATGCGACAGTTCAGCTAAATGCCAACCCCCAGATCATAACCGCAGGGAACATTCCGATGTACTTCGAGTTCACTGGAAACCTGTCGATTTACAACACCAAAACCGGAAACATTATCGACCTGAGCGAATTTAGCGGGAAAGGGGCCTCTAAGGTTTATGTGGTTTCTGCCGATACAACTGCACATGAGCGTTTTGTGGTTATTGCCACGGGAAGTGTCAGTAGCTATGCTGATATCGGAAACGATCAAAAGACTTCGAACGACAAATTACTGGGCGAAGCTGATTTTTACGAAGAAAGGCAGTTTATCGTTTCAGAGGTTCTTAGCAATTCAGCGAATTAAACCAATAAAATGGAGCGGGCCCTGCCTTGCCCGCCCAGCAAGATGCGCAGGCCAGGACAAATAATGCGTTACATGAAGCCGGGGTTGGTATTGATACTCCTGGTGATGCTGGCACCCCGGGTTTTCTATGCACAGACGCTTCCATCCGAGCCCCTGTCCATTCCGGTATTCCATCCCATGGTGCTCAACCCCGCATATACGGGGAGCAAGGACTTTACCCATATTTCCTTAAGCACCAAGGCCCTCAGATCTCCGTCTCATCAAATTGCCTGCCTGCATACCCGTATCGGTGCCAATCACGAAAGCTTTACACCTTTCGGACTGGGTGCCTACCTCTTCCGGAACCAGTATGAATCCTACCGGAGACCGGGCTTCGCCCTGGCTGGTGCCTACCATTTTCGCCTCGACAAAGAATTTGTGCACATGCTGTCTGTTGGCGCGTCCCTTAAAGCCTCGGCCTACCTGCCAAAATCAGCTGCAAATGAGGGGGAGAGAGAGAACAAACACTTCGATCCAAACATGGATTTTGGCCTTTATTACTATGGGCCAAATGCCTTTGCCGGCATCTCAGCAACACAGGTTTTCGGGAGCAAAACGACAGAGGACATTGACCTGAACCACCCGGCCTACATCTCCAGATCCTACCACCTCTTTGGCGGTTATAAAATCATGCTTAACCGGGAATCGGGAATTGTATTGGAACCATCCGTCCTGGTCTCTGTCACCGATTCTACTTTTGGCCAGATTCATCAACACATCACCCCCTTCTTCAAGCTCTATCTGCAAAATTTCTATCTGGGGACATCTATCAAACCCTTTCTCTTTTCCGACTTCTGGAAGAGTATTGAGGTTTACACCCTGTTCTTTCAGTACCAGTTTCCCCGTTTCTATAGTGGTGTATATCTGGAGTTTCCAAAAACGGGTTTTCTAAACGACGACAATATTATCTTCGAAGTATCCCTGGGCATTCTTCTCAGCAAAGAGGGGAGCAGATTTGAGCGTTACAGGCACTGGTAAGGGAATCAATATGAAAAGACAACAGGCATTCGCGATACTCCTGGGACTTGGCTTGTCCATTGCCGGCAATGCTGTGCTTCAGGCAACAGCTTCAGGATTCATAGCCAATGATGAACACGACTCTGTGAAGGTTAGCGACCTTTTGATCAGAGATACCCTGATGCTTAAAATAGACGGGCCAAATGATGTGGCCTTTTACATGAACGGGGTGGTTTTCCTTTCGAACACGAAGTTCCACCAACATATGATTCCCGACCATATCGCTTTTGGAGTGGTTAAATCATATTTCACGCCTTTGGATTTTATTGCAAGCGAAAGCAGTCATCCGCTATTCAAAAATGACGACTTCCCTTATTCACCTGGCGGAACATCCTATTCCCGAGACTACCAACGCGTCTTCTTTACGAAATTCGTCGATGAAGGCGGGCCTCACAAGGTGGAAAAAATCTTTGAAATGGACATCCTGAATGGAGAAGGATCCAATCACAGAATGCTCGATTTCTGTGAGCCCTCTGCACGCTACCTGCATCCTGCAGTTTCGGCCGATGGCAGCTTTATGGTATTTGCTTCCGACCTTGCTCCATCTTCGGGTGGCCTGGATCTGTTCTACACAAAGAAGTCTTCGGAGGGATGGTCCAAACCCCTCAATCTGGGTAAGGACATTAACAGCAGCTCCCACGAATGGTATCCATTTCTGGATCAACACAACAATCTGTATTTTTCATCGGCCGGGAAAATGGGCTATGGGGGCTATGATATTTATATCTGCCCGTTTAATGGCAGTAGCTGGGACAAGCCACAGAATTTGAGTGACTATGTCAATACAAATCGGGACGAATTGGGATTTTCGATCCACCCCGCCCGCAAGATGGCAGTTTACTCACGGGCCGGAGATGAATTGGAGCCCGATGGTGCAATTGTAAAAATGTCACTCAACACCAAGGCCTTCCTCATTACGGGCATTGATGATGAGCGGGCAGAAGATATTGCGCTTCTTATGAAGGATATGGCCAGCACTGGTTTTACTGCCTCCGATACAATGATTCTTTCGGGCGGGGGGCAAAGCCCTCCCGACCATCTGTTTTCAGACCCCCTTCTGTCCGATGAAACAGACGATACCCGCGAGGCTGAAAAAGAAACCCCGGAGAATGCTGTGGCAGAATCGCCTGTTTCTGATACAGCAGAAGAGCGTGCAAGTATCCCAGATGAACTCCCGGAATCAATGTTGAGTATCGAACCTACAACACAGGTGGAAAGCGAAGAACTTGCCCGAGCAGCCGACATTGTAAAAGAAGCGGAAAGCCCTTCGGAGCCCAAAAAGACAGCAAGTACTGAAGCGCGTACAGGTCCTGCTGAAAAGCTCCTGGATCGTCGGCAAGCTGCTGTTATTTCCCCCCTGGCCTTAACCAAAAGCCCTTCTGCTGATGAGCCCCCCGAAGAAGAAAGCCCGGATGAAAACAAAATCACCTTCCGTGTTCAGATCCTTTCAAGCACCCGGGCCGGATCAAAACCAAGCATTACATTGAACGGTCGGGAATATAAAACCTTTGAGTACTATTACAAGGGGGCCTATCGGGTAACTGCCGGTTCCTTTAGCGATGTGAAGGAAGCGCTCAGATTCAGGACTGTCTGTAAAAAAGCAGGATTCAACCAGGCCTTTGTCGCGGCATTTCGGGGAAAGGAACGAGAACTCGACCCCTCAGTCTTCAGACAATAACACAAGATCCAGCTCCAGACCATGCTCACAGTTCTCCGGCACCCACTCATCGACCACAAGCTAAGCCTGATCAGAAACAAAGAAACCGGCACCAAGGATTTCAGGCAGAATCTGGATGAAATTGCCGGACTCATGGCCTATGAGATCAGCCGGGATCTGCCTGTGAAGGACGTCCGTATTGAAACACCCCTGGGCACCTGCCAGACGCGTGAACTGGCCCGGGAGATTGTCCTTGTTCCGGTGCTGAGAGCCGGGCTAGGCATGGTTGATGGGATTACCGACCTGATCCCGACTGCCAAAGTCGGACACGTGGGGCTGTACCGCGATCATGAAAGCCTCCAACCACAAAGCTACTACGCAAAGTTTCCTCCGAATGTCTCAGAAGCTGTAGTCATGGTTCTGGACCCAATGCTCGCCACCGGGGGCAGTGCCAGTGCTGCTGTCTCAAGACTTAAAGAAGAAGGTGCCACATCCATCCGCCTGGTTTGTATTGTGGGTGCTCCGGAAGGCCTGGCACGTATCGAAGCCGACCACCCCGATGTAGATATTTATCTGGCGGCGCTCGACAGGAAACTCAACGAACAGGGCTACATTGTCCCCGGTCTGGGAGATGCCGGGGACCGGCTTTTCGGAACCAGATAGTGTAAGTACAGAAGGTTTTTTTGTACATTGAGAAACATAACGCAATCTAAGCAATGAAAAATTCTACACGCTTACTCCTTACAATCAGTTGTATCGCATTGGTTTCTGCCTGCGCGCCGGAGGCTGAAGAGGCACTGTTCAATGGCAAGGACCTGAGCAACTGGAGCATTTACCTTGAAAACGACGACGCTGCTCCGGAAGAGGTATTCTGGGTCGAGGACGGAATGATCCACACATCGGGTGTACCCAATGGCTACATTCGTTCGAAAAAAAGCTACAGTAATTTCGACCTGCATATTGAATGGCGCTGGATCGAAGAAGCGATAAACAGTGGTGTGCTTCTGCATGTTCAGGGAGAGGATATGCTATGGCCCATGTGTGTCGAGTGCCAGCTTATGCACGAGCATGCCGGCGACCTTATTCTGATGGGAAAAGGCACAGGTATGGCCGGCAAAGACTCAAGCTATCTGGTTCAGTCGGAGGAAGACCGCTATATCGTTGTCCCCAAGTGGGAGGAAAGCAGTGAGCATGCTCCCGGTGAATGGAACAGCTACGACATCAGCTCCCTGAACGGCCGCATCGATGTCAAGGTAAACGGCATTCTCCAGCATTCCGGAACCGCCATGACCCTGACAGAAGGAAATATCGCACTTCAATCTGAAGGCGCTCCAATGGAATTCAGAAATATTGTATTGACAGAAAAGTAGTAACCCTTAACAAATAGCTATGCAATTGGATGTTACGCGGGTATATGATTTTATCCCGCAGGATGAGATTTTGAAACTGGGCCAGGAGGTTCAGAATGCGCAGAGAACCCTCTACAAGGGGGATGGTGAAGGAAATGACTTTCTGGGCTGGCTCCATTTACCGGAAGAAGTAAAAGAGGAACAACTCCAGGCAATAGAATCCACTGCTGAATCCCTTATGGATGATAGCGAACTGCTTGTAGTGATAGGCATAGGAGGGTCCTATCTGGGGGCCCGGGCTGTCAACGATGCCCTGGGACATCATTTTGCCTCCCTGCTTGGCAGGCAGGATGCACCCCGGATGCTCTTCGCAGGGCACAACATCGGCGAAGACTATATGAAAGAACTGATCGAAGTTCTCGATCAGCGAAATTATTCGCTCGTGGTTATCTCGAAATCGGGAACCACCACCGAACCGGCAATAGCATTCCGTATACTCAAAAACCACCTGGAACAGAAGGTCGGCAAAGAGCTTGCCCGAAAAAAGATCGTTGCGGTCACCGACGAAAAGAAGGGCGCGCTGCGCACCCTTGCCGATAAAGAAGGCTACAGCACTTTCGTCATTCCCGACAATGTGGGCGGACGTTTTTCGGTCTTTACCCCTGTAGGACTTGTCCCGCTTGCAGCCTGTGGTATCGATATCAGGGCACTTATTGAGGGCGCAAAAAGCATGGCTGCAGCCTGTGATCCCTCCCTCCCGCTGATGGAGAATCCGGCTGCATTGTACGCTGTCACGCGCAATGCGCTCTATCGTTCCGGAAAGCTTGTAGAGGTGATGGTTAACTATCACAACAAACTGCATTACCTGGCCGAGTGGTGGAAACAGCTCTATGGCGAAAGTGAAGGCAAGGACGGGAAGGGCATCTTCCCCGCTGCTGTTGACAACTCAACGGACCTTCATTCCATGGGCCAGTATATTCAGGAAGGTGAACGCATCCTCTTCGAAACGGTTCTCAGTGTTGAGAACAGCAGGCACGAGGCCCGGATCCCTTCCGATGAAGCAAACCTGGACCAGCTCAATTACCTTGCAGGAAAGCCCATTGATCACGTCAATAAAATGGCCGAATTGGGGACCATTCTGGCCCATATCGACGGAGGTGTTCCAAACATCAGAATATCGATTGATAAGCTCGACGAAAGGAACCTTGGGGAGCTCATGTATTTCTTCGAGAATGCCTGTGGTGTAAGTGGATACATGCTTGGCATCAATCCATTCAACCAACCGGGTGTGGAAGCCTACAAGAAGAACATGTTTGCCCTGCTCGAGAAGCCGGGCTTCGAAGCAGAAACCGCAGCCATCAAGGCCCGCCTCTGACTCCGATCCGGGAATGGATCCCCGCGGGGCTGATTTTACTTTTCTAACGAAAAGCAAAAGTAGGCCTCCTCTGGGACCATCCCCCCATATTAGCCGTCGGTTTTCCCTCATCCACCCGGGGAGGGTTCCCTTCGGGGCTGA
>PDRI01000110.1 GCA_002748055.1 Bacteroidota bacterium
ACCAGGCCCAGAAAACCCAGGACAATCACGACAGGGTAAACCCTGTATCTCATTCTATCCATCTTGCGTTTCAGAATCTCGAAACCTCAAATGCGAATCTCACTACAAAATTATAATTTTACAGCGCTCCCCGGATTTTTTCCACAGTCCTTCGATCCCGCAAAATTCCGTACCTTTGGGACTAGAAGAACGGCCAACATGAGCAAATACACCTACCATAACCGGGATATCAGCTGGCTTTCGTTCAACTTCAGGGTTTTACAGGAAGCCATGGACAAAACCCTTCCCCTGTACGAGCGAATCAAATTCCTGGCCATCTATTCCAACAATATGGAAGAGTTTTACCAGGTCAGGGTCAGCTATTACAAACAGATGCTGAGACACCAGAAGAAATTCCCCAGCAAGCATCTGAAAGAGGTAGACCCAACCGGCATCATGAAACAAATCAACGAGATCGTTACCAACCAGCTTTCGATCTTCCATATGATTTATGAGGATGAGATCCTGCCCGCTCTGAGAAAAAACAACATTATAGTCGTCAGTGAAAAAGACCAACTCAATGAGGAACAGCTTTCCTACATCAGGGATGTCTTTTACTCTACGATATTGACCTCGATCCAGCCCATTCTGTTGGTAAAAAAGAAGGTGCGACCCTTCATCAAAACCGGGCAACCCTACATTGCCATGGAAATGGTTAATCGGGATGCCCGCTATAAATCGAAGCGGGTGCGTTACGGCATTGTAAAGATTCCAACCGACCACAACATTGCACGCTTCATCGGGCTGCCCGGCAAAGATGGCAAACACTTCATTATGTTCGTCGAGGACATTATCATGCGCCACATTGATGCCATCTTCCCCGGCTACGATATTCCCAACTGGTATTCCATCAAAATGACCCGCGACGCCGACATGGAATACGATGATTATGAGGGAGATGACCTGATTGAAGCCATTGACAACATCAGGGCTCTGCGTTCGGTGGGCTATCCCAACCGCTTCCAGTTCGACCGCAGTATGCCTGCCAGGATGCTCGACTACCTGGAGAGTTCCTTCTCGGTGAACAAGAGCATACAGGTAATGGGAGGTAACAGACACAATTTCAGTGATTTTTTCAATTTCCCCAATCCTCTCTATCCAAAACTGGAAATCGAAAAACTGCCCCCCATCCCGATTCCGGCACTCACAAACCAGAAGCGAACCATTGCCTCACTGGTAAGTAAAAAAGACTACCTTCTTTCTGTTCCCTACCAGCCCTTTGAGCACTATACCCGCTTCCTGAGAGAGGCAGCCACCGATCCTACAGTCACCGAAATCAAGACCACCCAATACAGGGTTTCGGACCATTCGGTGGTGGTCAATTCCCTGATTGATGCTGCAGAAAACGGGAAAAAGGTCACTGTTTTTGTCGAGCTGAAGGCCCGCTTCGATGAGGAAGCCAACCTGAAATGGGCACAAACCATGACCAAAGCCGGGATCCGCATTATTTTCAGCATACCCAACCTGAAGGTGCATGCGAAAATTGCCCTGGTAATCCGGGAAAAGGGTGCGAAATTCGGCGACCAGGCCTACCTGGGCACGGGGAATTTCAACGAAAAAACCGCCCGCCTCTATGGCGATCACGGACTGTTTACAGCCAATCCGGAAGTCGTAAAGGAGGTTAAATCCCTCTACCGCCATCTTGAGGACCAGAATGTACGCCCGAAGTTCAAACACATCCTCGTTCCAAAATTCAACATGGTTGAACAATTCACCGAGCTGATCGACCAGGAGATCAAGCATGTAAGGAAGGGACAAATCGGTTACATCCTCCTCAAGATGAATGGGCTGCAAGACAAGGAAATGGTCAACAGCCTTTACCGCGCAAGTGAAGCGGGGGTGAAAATCGACCTGATCATCCGCGGGGTCTGCACCCTGAAAACCGGTCAGCCCTTTAGCAAAAACATCCGCGTGATCCGCATCGTGGACCGCTTCCTGGAGCATGCCCGGGTCTTTGTGTTCCTGAATGGAGGCGAACAAAAGATTTATATGGGTTCGGCCGACTGGATGAAACGGAATCTCCGAAGACGTGTCGAATGCGTCTTCCCCGTCTATGACAAAGATGCCCGTAAAGAACTGCTCGACATCCTGCAAATTCAATTGCAGGACAATGTAAAGGCCTGCCTGATTGATGAGCATTTAAAGAACGATCGCATCGTAACCAGGGGGCCCGATATTCGCTCACAAATCGCCACCTACGAATACTTTAAAAGGAAATACAGCCCTCCTCCCAAGAATGCCGGGTAAATTGAAAAAGTCCAAGCCCAATAAGTCGGCCCTTTCAGTTTCTGAAGGTGTTGCCCAGCCAGCCTCCCTGAATCGCTGTGCCATCGACCGCCTGAAACAGGCCAGGCAGAAGACCATCTCTGCCACCGAGTTGCTGGACGGGATTCTTGCCGGAAACATGAGTATGCTCAGCCGGGGAATCACACTCGTGGAAAGCGCCCTGCCTCAACACGTCGAACAGGCCCAGAAACTCCTGGCCGCCTGCCTGCCTTATTCAGGCAAGGCCCTGCGCCTCGGAATTACGGGTGTGCCCGGTGCCGGAAAAAGCACCTTTATTGAGGCCTTTGGCATGCACATTATCAGACAGGGAGGGAAACTGGCTGTGCTGGCCGTTGATCCCAGCAGCGAAAGATCGGGCGGAAGCATCCTGGGGGATAAAACCCGGATGGAAGAACTCGCAGGCAGGACTGAAGCCTACATCCGCCCTTCCCCTTCAGGCGGCACATTGGGTGGAGTGGCGCGCAAAACCAGAGAAAGCATCATACTTTGCGAGGCTGCAGGCTTCGACCATATTCTGATCGAGACGGTGGGGGTAGGCCAGTCCGAAACCGCCGTGCACTCCATGGTGGATTTCTTTCTGCTATTGATGCTGGCAGGGGCCGGCGATGAACTACAGGGAATCAAGCGTGGCATTATGGAAATGGCCGATGCCATCGTCATCAATAAGGCAGACGGACACAATGTTCAAAGAGCGCGTCGCGCCCAGGCCGAATACGCCAATGCCCTCCATCTCTTCCCCCCTGCTGAATCGGGCTGGACCCCGGAGGTGCATACCTGCTCGTCTCTTTACAACACCGGGATTACCGAAATCAGGGACATGCTTCAGCGCTACATCGAGCTGGTCGAAGAAAACGGCTATCGCACCCGACAGCGCCAGCAGCAGTCGCGTTACTGGATGTACGAAACAGTGCGCGAAGGAATCTATGACCTGGTGTTCAGGAATGGGGAAATGGCGGGTGAATTAAAGCACCTTGAAGCCGAGATTGCTGCAGGTCGGCTGACTTCCCACATGGCTGCAGAAGCCATTCTGAACAAGTACAAGAAGTTTTCGTAATATTGAAAGCTCAAACATTGATCACCTACTTAAACAGCTAAAATGAAGAAACTAATCCTCCTTTTTGCAGCCTTCATCGCCTTTCAGGCCTGCACACAGGAACAGGAAGGCTACCAAATCAAGCTCGATTTGGAAGGCATCGAAAACCAATGGATAAAGCTCAATAGCCTTGAGAATGGCGCCTTTGTGGTCATTGACTCCGTGTTGGTAAAGGAAGGCAGTGAAACCACCCTGAATGGAACAACTGAAGGTATCCGCACGGTGTTTCTGACCATGGATGGCAGCCAGTCCTCTGTCCGGCTCCTGCTCCAAAACGCGCAATATGAGATTCACGGCAGCTTAGAAGACCCGGAGATCAGCACCGACAGCAAAGCCCAGAGCGACCTGAATGCCTACAACGCCGATCTGAAAGAGCTCAAAGGGCAAATGAATGCCCTGCGTGCCGAATTGCAGGGCATGACCGAAAACGATCAGGCCCGGATTGACAGCCTTCGTACGGCCTACTACGCGCTCTACGATGAGCAGGAAAAAGCCGACTCAGCTTATATTGCCGGGCATCCTGCGTCCTTTGCCAGCGTCCTCGCCCTTCGCCGAACCTTTTATGCGATGGAAGCCGACGAACTGGAAAAGGCCCTTGCTTCCCTTGACCCCGCTCTTCAGGAAATGGAAGAATACGGCTATATGAAGCAGAAACTCGAGCGCATGCAGGCCCTTAAAATTGGTGCGCCCTACACCGACTTTGGACTTCCCACACCTGAAGGGAAAGTCCTCAAGGTCTCGGATGTTCACCAGGGACAGGTCTTGCTGATCGACTTCTGGGCAAGCTGGTGCGGGCCCTGTCGTCGTGCCAATCCCGAACTGGTCGCACTATACGATGCCTACCACGACCGTGGTTTTGAAATTCTGGGTGTTTCCCTCGACCGCGACTCCACCGATTGGGTAAAAGCCATTGCGGATGACAAACTCAACTGGCACCAGATCTCCGACCTGAAATACTGGAACTCTGCGGGTGCCGAGCTCTACGGCGTATCTTCCATCCCGCATACGGTCCTGATCGACAGAGAAGGAAAGATTGTCGGCAAAAAGCTGCATGGCGATGAGCTTCGTTCTGCCATCGAAGAGCAACTATAGCAAGCTAAATACCATTAAAAAAGCCATCCCCTTCACAGGCGATGGCTTTTTTATTTTCTTAAGCCTTTCCGCTTAGGGCTTAATCACTTCACCTTTTACCCAAAGTATCATCTTACTCTTTTGGGGATCATTGGTAATGACGGTAACCGTCTTATTCTGCTTACCCATCTTTCCGGCCGATTTGAAAACCGCTTTTAATTGCACCGATTCACCGGGGGCAATCACCTTCTTCTGTGGCTGTACGGCTGTACAACCGCAGGAAGCCTTAATTTTCCGAATCAGCAAATCGGATTTCCCTTCGTTGGTAAGCAAATAGGTATGTTCCACATTCTCGCCCTGTTTAACGGTTCCAAACCTAAACTCCGGATCATCTACTTTCAGCACAGGAGCCTTGGCCAGGTCAGCAGCACTCATCCCGGAAAAGTCTTCCTCAATATTTGCACTGATTACAAGCGTATAGTTTCGATCTGTAACACCATTGATCTTCAGGCCCATGCGGTCGATGACAAAGCCCCAGTCATTTCGGATGGCCGCATTGTATGTAGCGACCAACACCCCCTTTTCGTGGGGCTTCAGGGTAGCAGGCACAGCCTTAATGCTTACGTGCTTCGGCACTCTTTCAAACTCGATCTTCAGCGTCTCATCGGAATGGTTCACTATTGGCAGGCGCTTTTCAGATTGTTTGGTATTCTTGGTGTTTCCAAAGGCCATGTGGTTGGACTTCAGACGAAGCGACCCCATCGCATAACGATAGTCATCCTCGATGGTCCGGGGCCTGGGCTCCACCTCCCCGGAGATGGTAAGGCGTACACTGCCCGGGTTCGAATTCGAAATGACGGTAACATACTTACGGAAAGGGCCCGGACGTCCCTTCGGATTGTAGGTAGCCGACACATAACCTTTTGCCCCGGGAGCAATAGGTTCCCGGCTCCAGTTGGAGGCTGTACAGCCACAGGAAGCACTTACATTCTGCACAATGAGATCGCTCCCGCCTGTGTTCACAAACTCAAACTTATGGGTCACTTTACCATCCACTTCCTTGATGTTTCCAAAGTTGTGGGCGTTTTCAGTAAAGGAAATCCTGGGCTCAACACTTTGTCCTGCCAACGGATACAGAACCCCGGCCAGGCACAGCATCATCATCACCCGTCGAATCGCTTTCATATAAAACAGTTTTCTATTAACAGATTTGCGAATTGATGCCCTAAAAGTAACACAAAATATCTACAAACAGTTGCACGGGCAAGCTGCATTAAGAATCACCACAATTTTCGGGCCGAAAGCAAAAGCTTGTGGAACGATTCTTGTTGCGCTTCAGATTTGTGCCGATTATGCTTATTTTTAAGCCATCGTAATGAGAAGCCTCCTTCGAATATGTGTGCTGATGGCAGGACTGGCCCTTTCAGCCGGGCTGTGGGCCCAGTTCTATAACGGGATGCAGATGGACTTCGGGAAAAACCGCCTGCAGTTCAGCGATCCTTATTGGAAATACTATCGCTTCGACCGTTTCGATGTTTACAGCTACGAGAACGGAACCGAACTCTCGCTCTATGTCGCCGATTTTTTGGAAAAGGA
>PDRI01000111.1 GCA_002748055.1 Bacteroidota bacterium
TTCCAGATGCCTTTCTTTTCCCCGCCTTGGTATGCACCTTCCTCTTCAAGCGGAAGAGAAGGCCCTGCAGGACTAAGGTCAAAATAGGTATAGCAGACCCCCTCAATCAGGCCATTTTCATAGCGGCAGCGAAGCATTGGATTGCCCGAGGGATAAAAGCCTTCGTAGTTTCCATGTAGGCGCCCATCGGTATAGTGACAGATTTTTTGGAGTGTACCTTCGGGGTAGTCCTTATAGTAAGAGCGAAACTCACCCTGGTACTCCCCCCCGGATTTAAAGGAGCGCTCCCTGATCTTTCCATTTTCGTAATAGAGCTCCAGCGGCCCTTCTTCCAGGCCCTCTACATAGTTTCGACTGAATCGTTTTCGTCCGTCTTCAAACCAGGCTTCTACTGTGCCATGAAGGACGCCCTGTTTGTAGTGAGCGCGCTCGCCAAGCTGGCCGTTCGGGTGGTAGGTTTCCAGTTTTCCTTCCGGAAGGTCGGCAACATAGTCGCCTTTTTGGTAAAGGCTGCCATCCGGAAAATAGTAACGCATACAGCCGTTGAGCATGTCCTGCTGATAGGGCAGTTCCTGGCGTATTTTTCCTGTTTCATAGTAGTCGTACCAGAGCCCGCTCAGTCGTCCATCAATGTACTGGCCTTCCTGCCACAGGCTGCCACTTTCATACCAGATACTGTAGCTGCCATGACGCAGGGTATCTCCGTTTTGTATGTAAAAACTGAATCGCTCCCGCATCTTTGTCCCGGCTTCGTCCCAGTACGAAATAAAGGTTTCCTGCGCTATGGCAGTAAGAGGAAGGAGAATGAACAGTTTTATGAATAAAGATTTCATTCTATGGTAAGTAGCATCTGGGCACCTTCAATGGTTGAGCGATGTCCATAGTCCATCAGAAAGGCAAGGGCATATTGGCCAGGCGAAGGTTCTTCCTGCAGGGCGAGAACGACCTTGCGTTTCTGCCCGGGGTAAATACTTACCGTGGTAGGGTTAAACTGTTTTTCTTCGGCAGTTTTTAGATTTGCCAGTGCAAGAAAAACCTTGGCATCCAGTATCTTGTCTCCGGTATTAGTGATGGTTGCCTGAAAGCTGCGGAATTTTTGTCCGGCTTTGGTGACCTCTTTCAGATCGGAGACACTCCCACTGTAATTCAGATTTGAGCGCGGGCTTTGTTTCACCAGCACGACGATCCGTGGGACGATTATGACCCCCGTGGCCATTTGCTTGTCGGCATCAACAGCCGATTGCTCCCTGGCAACCTCGACATGGATCATCCCCCACCTGGTACGGAAACCTGTTCGGGGAACGGTCATGATGAGTTCCACTTCTGCACTCTCGTTCGGGTTCAGATCGACAAAGGCCGGATTCACCGTCAGCCAATTCGCCAACGAAGCTTCCATGCTTCCCGCCGGAACGGATTCCTTTGTACCATTTTCATCAACCCTATAGTCACTAAGGTTGAGTGCAAATTTTTGCCGGATATTGCCATGATTCCTTACGGTGATTATCCGTGTTTGAACCTCGCCCGGATTCGCATCGAAGGAAACCAGAACGGGCGCAACTTCAAAATCCTGAGAATAGGTAAAAACCCCTATGAAATGCAGGAGGGCTATCACGTAGAATCCCCTGTTTATAACCGATTTCGCCATAATTATCAAATATAGAGATTAATTTTTTCTTATTTCGTGTAAGTTGTCTTAAGCATAGAATGGAATTCTAAATTACAAATTTAAGAACACCTTGTTTAACTAAAATTTAAGCTATGAAGAGAAAAGCTATGATGATGATGGGAATGTTGATGATTGGCGTTGTCGGATTCTCACAGGCTGTCAAGGACCGTCAGGTCATTCCGGTGGCAGTCAACCTCAACCAGGTACTTCGTATGACCATCAACAATGGTGGTAACATCGAGTTCACGTTCAATTCCATCGATGAGTATCGCGATGGTATTTCCGGTGATGCCGCAACTTCCGGCTCGGCCAACCCTGCTGCAACAGACGGCTTTTATGTGACGGATTTTACCGTATCGTCTTCCACGCGTTGGGGCATTAACTTCGGTTCAGAGGAGGGGACTTTTATTGGCACCGACAACCCGGCCAATACACTGGAGCTGAACAATGTTGGTTACACACTGGTTTCCAATGGAACCAACACTTTTGAAGGTGCTGGTGGCGCCAAAGGAACTACTGTAGGTGCCGATCTGTTTAGTGTAGTCACCGATAATGGAAATGAGGTTGCAGGTCTGGAGGAGTATCCGGCATTGCTGCTTGAGGACAATGATCAGGCTGCTACATCCAACGCCGGAGATGCAGCAGAGAACTCCTTCCGCTTAGTATGGCGTTGTGGTACAGCCGAAGCCAGTACTGCTCCAACCGCCATGGAAGCAGCCAGCCTGCTCAATCAGCAGCCCAGTCCAACCCCGGACCGTTACGTGACCAATGTGATTTTTGAGTTGTTCGTGGACAACTAGAAGATGCTGTGAAGTGAGATAGAAATAGTCAACTTTTGGTTGACTATTTCTATTTTTACTGTATCCCAATTGTAAATGCAAACCCAGTGTTCAATCGGAGCCCCCTTGTTAAGGTCAGTTTATTCCTTGTCCTGCTTTTCACATCATCATCCGGTGTGTTGTCCCAGGAGTGGAATTATGCAAGGTTGGCGCTGATTTACGGGAACAATATTCCTTTCAACTTCAATTCCATGCGCCGCTATACCGAGGGGATAGAGATTGCAGAAGGAACCATTATCGGGGTTACCCTGGTCGATTCGAACCAGGTTGGGCATGAACTCACGGGGTTCGATCTGAATATGCGGGCTTTTAATGGCGCAACTGAAATACTGGGAGATGCGAACAGCCTGGACCTGGATGCTATTCGTATCAGGGCGGAAAGCTATTTGGGTTTCGGGCTGGGTTTGACCTCCGCAGGTTATGTGGACCTTGCTGCAGGTTGGACCACACTGTGCTCCTATACCGATCCGAGTCCGCTCTTTAGCAATCTGACCTGGGACAATTTTCAGCTGGCGATTTCCTACGAATGTGGAAAACCGGTATCAGATGGGGGGAACGGCACCCTGTTGGGCGAGCCCCCTGACTACTACAGAGTGGAGGTGGAGCTGGAACTTGTGCCAACAGGTCCCGGCTTTTAGGCCGGGGCAGATAAATGACATGCTTTCAGAACATAGGTAAGTTTTCAGTATATGTTGCTGCATATGCAGGTCGTGTTTTTTCATTCGTTCTGCTCTTACTCGTATTTCATTCACTTTCGCTTGGGGCCCAAAGCAATCCCGACAGTCTGTTGGTCTTCCGTTTTATCAAACCTGAGGTGGAGATGGACATGCCGGGCTCTTATTTCAATGTACTGGAGCTTATCAACAACAACGATGAAGCACTGGAAGCCGTGGTTCGTTTCAGTGGGCCGGATGGCTGGCGTTTTGTTAGCAGAAGGGCCGATTCTCTCTACTTAGCTCCGGGCCAGTCCGTTCTGATTCCCGTGCGCATCTCCATTCCCAAAAGCACGGTGGGGGGAATTTCCTTTGTGATTGGTGCCGAATTGTTTTCAGAGGGGATCTACGACTATGCAAATGCCTACCTGTCGTTGAGTCGGTCCTCAAAATGGGAAATGCGGCTCAAGAGTTCGCAGGTCTTTATTTCGGGATTCCGGCCCTATGGTGATATGGCGATCACGCTCGATAACAGGGGGAATTCCAATGAACTTGTAAAGCTTACTTTCGATGTTGGAGGACTGCTTGAATTCAAGGAAGCTCCGGAGGCCGATTCATTTCTTTTTGTAGCCCTTCCGGCCTATAAGGATACGACACTTTCTTTTCAGATCAGACGGAAAGAGGGGCTTAGATACATGGAACAACAGGCCCTGAAGAATGATTATTGGGCGCGTTCGGTGAAAGTCACAGCTTCTACACCAGATCGTCAACAAACGGGAAATGTAAGGGCTACAATGCTGAATAGCAGAGAGGTGAACAGTCTTCCCGGACGGAACTCCCCATTGAATGCCGAGCTATCGCTCTACAATCTGCTCTCTGCTCAGAAGACGAAGACATCGGGCAGGGTCTTTGGGAGGGTCCTCTTTCCCGAAAACAGGCAGTTGCAGTATTCTCTGGGCTTCTTCAACCTCTATTTTGATCCGGATATGAACCGGAGCATGAATCTGGTGAATCGATTCCGCTATATGGCACGATATGATGACCCCACCACCATGGTATGGCTTGGTGACCGCCTGGGCGTGGGAGAGATTCATTCTCTTTCGGGCCGCGGAGTCAGAGCCAGACATCTCCTTTTTGAGGACCATACCCTTTCATTGAACATTGTGCAGAATCCCTTCACAAATAATATCGGTGGGCATCTGGGATATGAGGGTTTTATCGGCAAGCTGAACTGGAATACCGGTGCCACGGTAGAAACCGGTTTCGATGGTTCTTATGGGCATTATTCGGCACATTTGGGCGGCAATTATCGTTTGTTTGAGAAGCATGCCATCGGGCTTCAGACAGTTAGCACGCTCAGCCATGTCAGTGCTGGACGCTATCTCGACGACGATCGCAGGGTACTGGGTGTTGCCTATCGCTTCACTTACCGCTACAATGACCAGCGGATGATGCTCTCGTTTAACAATATGAATACCCGGTTTACCTATTTGCGCAATAGCGGGGTCAACCGGATCAGTGTAAATGGGCGCTATTTGTTTACGAGACAACTCAGGTTGATTGCACGTTATTTCCACAATTACTATACCTCGACCCGTTATCCCTACAACTTTGAACATCCGGCCAGTTTTAGTGTGAATGATCATGGCCGTGTCCTGCTTTCTTACAATACGGGTGGTATTACCTATCAGGGCGGACCAAATTACAATGCCGTGGTTCGCCGCTACTATAACTCAAGAGGGGATTACATGACCACCTTCTCGAATTATCAGCCGGGACTAATGGGTTCTGTTGCCTTTCGCATTGGGAGGATGCGTACGATTACCCCGAATTTTTCTGTGCAGACCATGCACTATCGCTACGGAAATACGGATCCGAAGGAGGAGCTTCCCGGAATGACCAATAACTGGCGCTATACGGCCGGGGTGAACTACTACGATCATGCTTTTAAACTGACGGCGTACTATTCAAGTGGAGATGCTGCTGATCTTTACCGGAGTGTGGTTATTGAGGAAGATCCCGAAATCAATCAGTCTTTTCATGTGAGGCCTTACTATGAACGTTTCTTTCTGAAGGAAAAAATTCGTCTCAGTGTATTTGTCAATTATTCTTACTACATGCCTTCTCTTCGCGAGAATACCCTCATGAATCTGAGTTGTGACTTTTACCTGAAGAACTCCTGGAACCTTTATTCCAATTTCAATATCTACCAGGTGAGCCGGAACGACACTGAACTGGGGAGAATGACTACCCGCGATGTAAATTTGATGTTGGGCTTACGGAAGTCCTTTGACATCCAACAGCCCAGGATGGCTTATTACGACCTTACCATCATCGGGTTTAATGATCTAAACGGAGATGGTATAAAGGATGAGAACGAAAAACCCATATCGAATGTGTTGATTAATATCAGCCGTGATCCCGATAAGAATACCTCGAAGAGGTCGGGGTTTGCGGAGGTCAGCATGATTACCGATCCTCAGGGAGAGGTCTATTATGAGAATCTGCCTGAAGGGGTTTATGATTTGAGCATCACCCCCTTGTCGAATCTTGAGAATTTGTTTTTCCTGCATGGCAATCAGCAGACCATCGATATGATCGAGGATAAGATTCATTATCTGCCCCTGGTCGAGAGTTATAAAGTGATGGGGCGTATTCTTATCGACAGGGATCCGAATTCAAACGAAGGCATTGTTTCTCCCGAGGGGATACGGATCACAGCCACCGGCGAAAACGGGGAAAAGTATTCTACTCTTACCACCGGTTACGGAACCTATGTGCTCGATCTGCCCCGATCCAGCTCCTATGAGGTAAATGTCTACAATGTGTTTGGGGAGAATTTTCGGCTCGAACGGGGAACCTACCGGGTACAGTTTACAGAGAACCGGACCATAAACCTGGATTTTCGCTTTATCG
>PDRI01000112.1 GCA_002748055.1 Bacteroidota bacterium
GACCCATCCGGGGAATACGACTGGGCTACACCCACTTATAAGAATTACGGCTATGCCGAACTGCTCGATGTTTACATGAGTGGGCTCTACTTCACCGAAGTCACCATCGAAGAAGTCGAGAAAATGAACGAGGAGGCCATGGCCACACGCAGCGAAGCGGCCATGGGCAAAGGAAGGGATTACTGGTACTCGGTCGAAGGCTCGGCCAAACTGGCAAAGAAGGTTACCAAAAACGTGACCCCCCTCACCGGCAGCCTCTATGTGGATCAGTACGGAGGCGATGTAAAACGCTTCCAGCGTGCCATACGCAAGGCCCTGGAGTGCACAGACGGGCTTATGCTCTTCGACGTGGCACACATCATCAACAACGACTGGTGGGAGGAAGTAGATAAGGCTGTAAAAGAAGGACTAAAAGACTAGGCTATGAGAAATCTTTTAAGTATGAATCCCCTGGCCGGGAAGCTGATTCACCCATTATCGGCTCTGCAGAGCCCGGGGGGGCTTCGTTCCCGATTGCTCCGCGGACCCGCCCTGGTTCTGCTTGGCCTGCTGCTGGCAAGTGCATGTGAACGAAACACGCCCTTACCCGATCCCGAACCCCGACCCGATCCACCCCCTGTCGAGGACCCCCGGGACAGTCTCAAGCCTCGCTATCTCTGGTTTGATGCCTCGGCCAATTTCAGGCGCTTCAGCTACTACGACTCCATTGTATTCTATCTGGCCAAAGCCAAAGAAGTGGGCATCAGCGATATCGTGGTAGATGTTCGGCCGGTTTGTGGCGATGTGCTTTACAAGAGTGCGCTGGTGGATGAACTCATCGACTGGAATGGCTACCACAGGGAAATCGACTACGACTACCTCGAAGCCTTCATTACCGAAGGGAAGAAGCTGAACCTGCGCGTGCATGCAGCCCTGAATGTATTTTCCGGCGGACACAATTACTTCGATGCGGGAGTGGTTTACCGCGATCCGGACATGGCTGCGAGGACCACGCTTCTGAACAAACCCGAAGGATTTGTCGATATCAAAACCATCAAGAGCAAGTATTCTGCCTTCTTCAATCCTGCCGATCCGCTTGTTCAGAAGTATTGTCTCGATATCATCAGGGAACTGGCCGCCAACTATGACGTCGACGGGATCATCCTCGACCGCTGTCGCTTCGACGGCATTGACAGCGACTTCTCCCAGACCTCGCGGGACTTATTCGAGAACTATATCGGGCAAAAACTCTCTGCCTTTCCCGACGACATCTTCAAGTGGGTTATTGTGGCGGATGGTAGCTGGGGCAGACATCCCGGAGCCTGGTACATCACCTGGCTGGAATGGCGGGCGAAGGTTATCCATGACTTCTTTGCAGAGGCCCGGGCTGCTATTCAGGAAATAAACCCCGAAATTGCCTTCGGCACATACACCGGGGCCTGGTACCCAACCTACTATTTCGTGGGTGCAAACTGGGCCAGTAAAAACTACGACCCCCGTAGCGACAGTTTCGAAAACTGGATGTTCAGCCCCAAATACAAGGACTTTGCCTATGCCGACCTGCTCGACATTTACATGACCGGTGTATATTATGCCACGCTATACGGCAGCGGCTGGTACACCATTGAGGGCGGCCTGGCCAATGCAAAGCGTGTTACCATGGGGGATGTGGGGGTAAATGGCAGCCTGTATGTGCACATACACAAAGACAGGCCCGGAGAATTGGCCGAAGCCGTGAAGCTATGCCTGACCGATTCCGATGGCGTGATGGTCTTCGACATCGTGCATCTGATTTCCCACGGGCTCTGGGATGAATTAAAAGAAGGGATACAGAAGGGACTGGAAGCAAATGCAGCATCCTAGTCTATGTGGAAAATGACAAATGATACGATCGTATGAGTTTATCATGGATTGATACGGGCATCATCCTTGCCTACCTTTTTACCACCCTGTTCATCGGCTTCTGGCTGTCGAAAAGGGCTTCCAAAAACCTGGAAAGCTATTTCCTGGGTGGCAACTCCATCAAATGGTACTTCCTGGGCCTCTCCAACGCCTCGGGCATGTTCGATATATCGGGCACCATGTGGACCGTAACCATCCTGTTCATCTATGGACTCAAGAGCGCGTGGATCCCCTGGCTTTGGCCGGTCTGGAACCAGATCTTCGTCATGGTTTTCCTGGCCATCTGGATGCGGCGCTCAGGCGTTATGACCGGGGCCCAGTGGATCACCTTCCGCTTTGGGGAGGAGCGTGGAGCCCGGCTCTCACATATCATTGTTGTGGTCTTTGCCGTAGTGAGCGTGATTGGTTTCATCGCCTATTTTTTCGAAGGGATCGGAAAGTTCGCCACCATTATCTTCAGCTGGGACCTGTCGGCCGACTTCCTGGGCATCCACCTCAAGTCGAGCCAGTCCTACGCCCTCATCATCATCCTGATCACCACCATCTATACCATGAAAGGGGGAATGTACAGCGTAGTGGTTACCGAGATTCTGCAGTTCATCATCATGACGGTTGCCTGCGTATCGATCGGCTATATCGCTTTTAGCACGGTGAGCGCCGAGCAGATCGCTGCAGCCGTTCCCGAGGGCTGGGACAAGCTCTTTTTCGGCTGGCACCTCAACCTCGACTGGAGCGAAAAGATTCCGGCACTTACAGAGAAGATCGCCAGCGATGGTTTTGAGCTCATGGGCCCCCTTGTAATGATGATGATCTTCAAAGGCATCTTCGCCAGCCTGGCCGGGCCGGTCCCCAGTTACGACATGCAACGGGTGCTCTCGACCAGGACCCCGGCCGAAGCCGCCAAGATGAGCGGACTCACGCCCGTGGCTCTCTACGGCCCCCGCTACCTCATGGTGGCCGGCTTTGCCATACTGGCCCTGGTTCACCTGAGGCCGGAGATCCTTGAGATGGGTTCCAACATGGACTTTGAAACCATCCTGCCCCTGGCCATCAAACGCTTCGTGCCTGTTGGGCTGCAGGGCATCCTGCTGGCGGGCCTGCTGGCTGCCTTCATGGGCACCTTTGCCGCCTTCATCAATGCCGCCCCGGCCTACCTGGTGAACGACCTTTACAAAAAATACATTAATCCGAACGCCTCCGACAAAAAGAACATCACCTACAGCTATTTGTCATCGGCACTCCTGGTCATCATTGGCATCGTCTTTGGCCTCTTTGCCGGTTCCATCAACAGCCTCACCCTGTGGATCACCAGTTCGCTTTACGGGGGCTATGCCGCGGCCAATGTCCTAAAATGGATCTGGTGGCGCTTCAATGGCTATGGCTATTTCTTCGGCATGCTGGGCGGACTCATCGGATCCACCCTTATTCCGCCCCTGGTGCGGATCTGGTTTCCCGGTGCCATCGACATTTACATCTTCCCGGCCATCCTCCTGCTGTCCTTCCTCTCTTCCTACCTTGGCGCCCGGTTCACCAAACCCGAAGACCCGGAGGTGGTCAAAGCCTTCTATAAAAAAACCCGGCCCTGGGGATTCTGGAAGCCCATACAGCGGATGGTGCAGGCAGAGGACCCGGCTTTCGAGGAAAACAAGGACTTCGGACGCGATATGTTCAATGTGCTCATCGGCATTATATGGCAGATGAGCATGGTGGTTCTGCCGGTATATATACTGATCAGGCACAAGCATGGCATGGTGATTTCGCTGCTGACCTTTGTCATTACATCGATCATCCTGAAACGAAACTGGTTTAACAGGCTGTCGAAGGCCTGAGGCTGCAAACCATGTTGCCCGGCCGCCAAAGGGCCCCTTCCATAGGAGCAGACAAACTGAAACAGATAAACGATTAAAACAGATTTATGAGAATAAAAGGAAGCTTCCTGGATGAGATCAGCCATGACATCCCTCACCAGAACTGGGGAGAGAAAGAATGGGATGCCGATTTTGGCTTTATGAAAGCCGCCGGCATCGACACGGTCATCCTCATCCGAAGCGGCTACCGCAAATGGATGACCTACCCTTCGGCGGTGTTGATGGAGAAAGAGGGCTGCTATGCGCCCCCGGTGGACCTGGTCGGGCTCTTTCTGAGGCTGGCCGAAAAACACGAAATGGACTTCTACTTCGGGCTCTACGACTCGGGCAACTACTGGTTGAACGGGCTCTACAGGGAAGAGGTGGAACTGAACAAGCTGGTCATCGACGAGGTCTGGGCACGTTACGGACACTACAAGCGCTTCAAAGGCTGGTACCTTTCCCAGGAATGCAGCCGGAAAGTCAGTCAGGTCGTGGAACTGTATGCCAGCCTCGGGAGGCACTGCAAGGAAGTGTCGGGAGGACTGCCGACCCTGATCTCGCCATACATTGACGGAATCAAGAACCTAAGCCAGTACGACGGGGCCACGGCAAGAAATGAAAGCGTATCTCTGTTGCAGCACGAGGAAGACTGGGACGAGATTTTTGCCGGTATCAGCGGAGCAGTCGACATTGTAGCCTTCCAGGACGGACATGTGGGTTATGACGAACTGACCGACTTCCTGATGCTCAACAAGAAGCTGGCCGATAAACACGGACTCGAATGCTGGACCAACTCCGAAACCTTCGACCGCGACATGCCCATCAAATTTCTACCCATTAAATGGGAGAAACTCAAACGCAAACTGGATCTGGCAGCAAAAGCCGGAATCACCAATGCAATCACATTTGAATTCTCACACTTCATGAGCCCGCAGTCGGCCTATCTGCAGGCCGGTCACCTCTACAACAGGTACATGGAGTACATTACTAAAGTGCAATAGAAGAAGAATATATGGATTTCAAAAAGCTGGCAAAAGACTATAAAACAGAATTACTGGAAAATGTCATCCCCTTCTGGCTGGAAAAATCCCAGGACAAAAAATTCGGGGGCTATTTCAGCTGCCTCGACAGAGAAGGAAGGGTTTACGACACCGATAAATTCGTCTGGCTGCAGGGCCGCGAGGTCTGGTTGTTTTCCATGCTCTACAACCAGGTCGAAAAGAACCCCTCCTGGATTTACTGTGCCCTCCAGGGTGCAAAATTCCTGAAAAAATATGGCCACGATGGTGAGCTGAACTGGTATTTCTCCCTCACCCGTGAGGGGAAACCGCTTATACAGCCCTACAACATTTTTTCCCACTGCTTTGCCTCCATGGCTTTTGCCCAGCTCAGCAAAATCAGGGATAAAACTGAATATGCCGAGATTGCCGTCAACACCTTCCAAAAGATTCTCGAGAAACAGGACAACCCCAAGGGCATCTATAACAAGAGTGTGCCCGGCACCAGGCCCCTGAAGAACTTCTCCCTGCCGATGATCCTGTGCAATCTGACCCTCGAGCTGGAAGGCCTTATGGACCCGGCAACCATCGACTCGACCATCGATACCTGTATCTCCGAACTCATGGATGTCTTTTACCAGCCCGAGCTTGGACTCATCCTGGAGAATGTGCTCAGCAACGGTCGCCCCGATGACTCCTTCGAGGGCCGCCTGGTAAATCCCGGACACAGCATCGAAGCCATGTGGTTCATCATGGAACTGGGTCTGCGCCTGAAAAAACAGGACCTGATCGAGAAAGCCGTCGACATTGCCCTGAAGATGGTCAATTACGGCTGGGACGAAGAATACGGAGGCATCTTCTACTTCCTCGACTACAAAGGACATCCTCCACAACAACTGGAGTGGGATCAGAAGCTCTGGTGGGTGCATATAGAAACCCTCATTTGCATGGCTTACGGCTACCTGCTCACCGGCAACAAGGACTGCCTCAGCTGGTACGAAAAGGTCCACAACTACAGCTGGTCGCACTTCAAGGACCCCGACCACCCCGAATGGTTCGGCTACCTGAACCGACAGGGTGAGGTTCTGCTCCCCCTCAAAGGTGGAAAATGGAAGGGTGCCTTCCACGTCCCGCGAGGCATGTACAAATGCTGGCAGATCTTTGAGCAGCTTGCAACCAACGGCGGGCCACTCAGAGAGCCCTCGGAACAAGCAAAATCTATTTCAGCCCGGAAGCCAAAATCTGTGGCCAAAAACGAAGGACGAAACAAGGATGAGTCAGCCAGCTTCAAAGGGCGCTTTAAGG
>PDRI01000113.1 GCA_002748055.1 Bacteroidota bacterium
TCCCCAGGGCGGTGACCACCACTTCCTCCAGGTTTTCTGCATCGGGGAAGAGCTGAAATGCAAAGGTCTCAGTTTCGGACACTTTGACTTCCAGTTTCTTGTAGCCGATAAAGGAGATCAGCAGCACATCGCTGTCGGCGACCCTGAGCTCGAAGCTTCCGTCAAAGCCGGAGGTGGTTCCGTGCGTGGTCCCCTGCACAATGATGTTGACGCCGGGCATGGGATCTCCGTTCTCATCAATGATCTCTCCATGAATGGTTTTACCCTGTCCGAAAACCAGGGCGCTGAAGCCAAGCAGGATTCCCGTCAGGATTCCCGTCTTCAGTCGGTTTTTAATCGTGTAAAAGTATTTCATCTACTCCATCCTTTAAGTTGTTCAATGTCATTTTCCTGCCCCGGGCAAAGCCCGCCTGGCGATTCGGCCCCTGCGCCGGGTTTCCTTTCTTTTGGCCTTGCCCCGGTCAGTCGGTGACCATCAGCTTTCCCTGTTTCACCAGTCCTTTTTCATCCAAAATGCGATACATATACAGTCCCCCTTCCATCTCATGCAGGGGCATATTCAGCCTCCGGGCTACCCGGGCTCCTGTCCCGTACTCCATCGATTTCACCATCCTTCCCCCGATGTCGTAGAGCTGAATGCAGAGTGCACCGGATACGCGGGCAGCCAGTGCCTGATCCAGGTCGAAGTAAACCATTTCCCCGGCAGGGTTGGGGAACACGGTGATCCCCGCCGATTCGGGCCGAAGCGAAACATGGGTGGGGTCGAGGTAGCGCAGGACCAGGGCGTTGGCAATACTTGTTTCTTCTTCCGGGGCCTTGTTTACCAGGCGGTCGCCGGTGATCATCGTCGAATGAAAACCGCCGCTCAGACAAAGCCCGTCCAGAATCCGGTACTTCTTCATCAGCGCCTTCAGTCCTGCCAGCTCCATGCCCGTATGGCTCTCCGTAAAGGCATCCGAAACGAAAAAGTAAAGTTTCGATTTATCGCTGTTGTAGCCCACCGCAGTTCGGAGGTCCTTACCCAGGACCAGGCCTTTGTCGTAGAAATTCGGATCACCGGCATCAAGGACATCCCCGTTCAGCATTACAATACCGGTTCCGGGCACGCTGGAAATGATCCGGTCGGGCAGACCTGAAGCTGCCTTCAGGGTTTTGCCGGCATCGATTTCTGTGGCCGGGTTGGCCTTCAGCCCGGTTGGGCTGCCATCCTCTCTGGCTGTGGCGGCTTTTAGCGGATCAGTGCCATAATGGCTGATTTGCGAGCTGATGCGGATCTCTTCATCCACATTCACCTGGTCCCTGATGAATTCATAGGCGGCTGAATTTCCACTCAGGATGTACTCCCCTTCTCCAATCGACATCCCTCCGCTGCCTGCAGCCTGGTCAGCCACCTTCTCCGTAACCCGGAAGCGGCTCACGCCATTCAGATAGGGAGCTTCTGAGGGAACCAGCCTGAGCTCCGCCCCCCAGCGGTTGGTCGGGGTCTTTTCACCTATGTAGGAGTTATACAGTGTCAGATAGTCCAACCACCTGACGCCATTCACGTTGTTTACGGCCAGGCTGGCCCCGTTTTCCGCGATTACACTTAGATTCAGCTCCAGATTTGCGATGAAGGGATCGTTGGATTGATTGAAACAGAGCGAAGGCGAAACATGGTCTGTTTCCGTATAGCTGGCGATGTATCCGTCTTTTACGCTGAGTCCGTCGATTGCACCCGAGGTGGTGTTGAAGGCCGATGCATTCACGGCAACAATGACATCCTCCCGGGTTTGCGAACCATCGCCGCTGCTGAGGTTTTCTGAAAGGAGGCCGACATTCTGATGAGCGACATTAAAGGCATCGCTCCACCCAATTCTGTCATTGATGAGTAAATGTGAAACATGCGCCTTCATTTGGAGTGCTGCCTCTTTTTCCGACTGGCTTGTATAGCCCGTTTCAGCACTCCCCAACTGGTCTGCGTTTTCAGCCATTGTTTGGCTCCCGGGTTGCATGCGGTCCAGTTCCATCACCCATGCAGCCGCCCCATGGGCCGGATCTACTTCGTACATGAGCTTTGCACCCGCCGCAATGGCTTCCGTTGACTGGGTTTCGAACACTGGGGCCGCTTCTTCCTCTGCCGGGGCTTTGTTCACCACCAGGAGGGCATTGGCAATGGCCCGCTGCGTCCCGCCACTGGGGTTGTTCACCGTTGTTGAGCCTGCCATCAGGGTAGTCGATCCACCACCATCGAAATTCAGGCCTTCCCATACCCCGAGTTCTTCGATCATAAAGTTGGCTAATTCGTCGAGGTTCATCCCGGCGCTCAGTTTCGACCTGCCATCAACCACCACCAGGTAGAGCTTTGTTTTGCTCTTGTTGTAGCCTATTGCCGACCGGGGGTGCCTTTCATTTTCATGTATCATGCTTCCCTCTTCCTCAATGGCCGCTACAGAACGATTCAGGCCATCTTTAACAATGTGGCCCCAACCACCGACCATTTCCACGATGGGGCTCTTGTGCAGTCCTTCGAAATCATTGTAAACCCGGAGAAGATCTCCTGTTTCGGCCTTGTCAAGGAAGACTCTGGCTTTGCCATGCCCCGAGAGAATAACCTGATCCGGAGCCTGCATCTCGACCAGCGGGGCCTTGTCGATTACTTTGTAGCTGATGACTCCATTGATAAGTCCCGAGTCCAGGGCTTGCAGCAGCAGTTCCAGTCCCCACTGATTGCAACCGGAGCCGGCCTGGTTAATTTTGCTGTTGTAGAGGATGAGCTGGTCGGCACCCCGGGCCATATTGATCGCATGAATCGGGTATTCACCTGCCTTGCCCAGGGCTGCTTTCTGCTTGTGTCTGACCATTCCGATAAAGGCTTCCCCCGCCTGGTCGCTGTAAAAGGCCGCATGCGGATCGGCTGTGATACCGGTACTGGCAATGATGCCCTTCAGGGCGGTCACGTTGAACTGCATGCCATTGGCCATGTTAAAGAAATCGCTGTTAATGGCGGCAATGACTTCTTCACCGGCCGCCTCTCTTCGGGCAATCATGTCCGCCAGGGTTTCCCGGCTGCTGTAAGTGTTTCCAAGGCCATCGATCCATGCCGCCCTCCCGTTGGCAATAGCCACCCTGAACTGGTTGTCCGGGTTGCTCAGATCAATCTCGGCCACATAGATGTCCCAGGGTTCATCACTGTTGGTGATGTGAATAATTTTGCAGCCATTCTGCAGGGACGTGCTATCGACCCGCTCAAAGTCAGCTGCACTGCTTTTCGGAGCCGGGGACTGGCCCTGAAGCGAAATGCCCAGAAACAGCAAGGCAAGCCCCATCGTCCCGCGATGTCCTAATCGTTTCATAAACCCGCTTTATCGTTGCTTCAAAACTAGCGAATATTAATGAGATATTTTATAAACGAGGCGTTTATTATTAAAAAAATTTAATAACTTAATCTGCGCAGAGGGATTTTGGTTTTTGATCTGTGGCTGGGGTGACTAGGGCCGGCCTTTAGGCCATGGTCCTATCGAAGGATTGGATCCCGGTTGTGCCGAGGCTGTTTGCTTTTCTGCTCTAGTCGAATAACTCTTCTTTGTCCAGCTGGTTAATCGCATTTTTTCTCTCCCGCAGAAAAAAGATAAAATGCAAAAGCAGGCCGATTCCCCAGAATAGGGAAACCATAAGGGGGAGTTCTATTGTTTCATATTTTGAAGCAAAACCCAATCCAATCCATAACAATGAAATACTGTTATGAATCAGATAAGTGCTGAAATGAAATCTGAAACCAATATCAAGTATGGGCAGGTATTCAGCATCTTTTTTTCCGAAATACCAACCGGAGGCAAACATGGCGACAAAGTATGTTCCTGCTGCCAAAACAATGATGGCCGTTGCAAAATGGGCTATGCCATAGCTCAGAACATACCTGAATACGATGGTTAAAAGGATTGCTGTAAGGGTAAATCTCAGCAGGTAAGGCGTGATAGTCTTCATTGTTCCTAGTGTTTGATTAGGTTTTTAATCTCTGGTGAATAAAAGAGTCTGATGTTCCTGTTGACAAACTGGTTGAAAAGTTCCTGTCCCAGGCTTGTCAGGTAATAGTACTTCCTGTCCGGACCTTTATTGCCTTCTCTCAATTCGTGGCTCAGAACATCAATGTGTTCATACTTCCTTAATGCTCTGTACAGGCTTTGTTCCTCGCAACTGATTGTTCCGTTCGATTTCTTTTCGATGAAGCTCTTGATTTCATCGACGTATTTTTTACTGTCCTGGAGTGCCATAAAAATCCACAGGGTTAGCTGGCCTTTTTTATAGGTGTTCTCCCAGGAGAGCAGGAGTTCGTGCAGTTTAGTATCTATTTTCATTACTTAACCTCTTGTATTAAACAACATGAATAATACAAATGTACTAAACTATTTTGATCCGGCAAACGGATTTTGGAATCAGTGAAATTTTGTGGGGCTACTACCGGACGAAATCAGCATGGCTAATCCTGTAGTTCTGAATAGATAGGATGGAAAAACCGGCCAGACCTGACTTCCCGTGGCCGGGGACTCGGCCCGCTACAAGTCTTCCGGCTTCACCCGCATAAACCGAAGCATTTTCAAGAGCCAGCCGGGCAGGGGAGCGCGAACATCTTTCCGCTTCCACAGGTTTAGATACCAGCCGATTTTCCTGGCAATGGGGATGCGATGGGTTTCCACAAATTCGATGAGGGTGCCGTCCGGGTCTTCCACGTAAGCAAAGTGGCCGGAGGCTTCGCCCATGTCAAAGGGTTTGCCCTGGGGATCAACGTCGGAATCAACCGTGAAAGGGAAGCCGGCCGCCTTGCATTCTTCTTTCAGGGTCTTCATGCCCAGGATATCGAAACAGAGGTGGATGAAACCAAGGTCGCCCCAGATTCTGTTCTTGAAGATTTTCACCGGCTCCCGGTCGAGGGCCTGAAACAGTTCGATTTCTGAGGGGCCAAATATTCTGGAGAACGGGCCTCTCCTTGCTTTGCTGTGCTGCAGGAGGATGCGGCGGAATCTGCCCTCACCGCCGGCGATGCCTTTCAGGTCGCTGAAATGGCCCTCAACATCGTACACGACTTTGTCGTAATCCAGAATGCCCTGGTAAAGCTTCAGGGCTCTTTCAGGATTGGTGGTTCCGATGCAAACCCCGTAGGCGCCTGCGGTAAATTGCCCGGGGCATTTCATATACACCGATTGTTCTTCGACAATCTGCCAGATGTTCTTATAGGGGTCTTTCAGATAGAACGTGTCGCGTCCGGCCGGATCTTTGGAAACCGGAGTCAGGCAATCGGTATCGGAAAGGAATTCACAGGCTGCTTTTACATCTCTGGATTTGATTTTTCCTGCAAAGATACCAAGGTCACCTATCTGAAGTTCGAAGGCGGGGGCCAGGGCTTCGCGCTGGGTGTGCTGCCAGATCTCAAAGCCACCTCCTCCGCACATGTTTACAGCGAGTGCTGCATGTCGTTCCCAGGGTTTGCCGTCGGTATGCGGGAGCATGTATTCCGCTCTAGCCTTGTCTTCAAACATCCGGATGTTCATCCCGAAGTGGGAGATGTACCATTTCCAGGCCTCATGCACGTTCTTTACGCCGATCCCAATTTGCTGGATGCCACAAATGTCCTTCCCCTTGAATTCCTTCGTTGTTGCCATGGCCGCAAATATAGTACATTTCGTTCAGCAGAAACCAGGAAGGGACAATTGGCCGGATAGCGGGACCTGTGACGAAGGAGGCCCCGGCCCGGAGGTTGGTGACAGCCCGTCCCGGCAAACGAAGGCCTGCAGCCCGGAAGTTGGTGACAACCCGTCCCGGCAAACGAAGGCCTGCAGCCCGGAAGTTGGTGACAACCCGTCCCGGTAAACGAAGGCCTGCAGCCCGGAAGTTGGTGACAACCCGTCCCGGCAAACGAAGGCCTGCAGCCCGGAGGTTGGTGATAACCCGTCCCGGCAAACGAAGGCCTGCAGCCCGGAAGTTGGTGACAGCCCGTCCCGGCAAACGAAGGCCTGCAGCCCCCGAAGTTGGTGACAGCCCGTCCCGGAAA
>PDRI01000099.1 GCA_002748055.1 Bacteroidota bacterium
TCCTGCACAGTCGTACCGTTCAGATCGAGCCGGAAGGAGAGTTTGTGGATGTCCCCGAATCGCTCAAGGGGCAGAAACTTACTAATGGGAGCACTGTAATCAAAGCCCTTGGCCATCACCCAGGGAAGACCTTTTCGCTTTGCCTCGGCCTGCAGATCGCGCGCGGTAAAATCGACTCCGAGTCCAATCTCACTGAAATAGCGATGGGCATAACGGGGCTCAATGCTTCGCCCCAGTCGGTTGATCCGGATCACCAGCTCGAGTTCGTAGTGAACATCCGAGGAAAAGTCGGGATAAAAGAAGGGCTTGTTGCCGGTAACCAGGGCAGAATCGGGTTTCAGGAAAAAAACGGGTTGCTTCGGCACATCGCTGTTCATCTCCTTCACGTGAGCCACATAGTTTTTGCCGATGCAAATAATCTTCATAGCTATTTCCTGAGGGCAGCCAGCTTAATGCTGGTGAGTACCTTCTTGGTGTAGAGCGGAAAATCGCCACTCATCATCCAGCCATAGTAACCGGGATCGTTTTGCAGAACGTCTTTAACAGCTTTGCCCTTGTATTTGCCAAAGTTAAAGACCTCCACATCATCGTCGTTAAGTACAATGCGCCCGGCAAAATCCACATTCCGGTTGTGGGCCGAGAACTCGGAAAGCATGGCCACATCATTCTCCAGGTTGTCGTAACGGTCGAGCTGGGCCTGCAGAATCTCGTAGGTTGCACGGGTGTCGGCTTCGGCAGAGTGGGCTTCGGTCAGTTCCCTGTTCAGGAAGAATTTACAGGCAGCACTCAGGGTGCGCTGTTCCATCTTCATAAAGATGATCTGCACGTCGATGAATTTACGGCGCTTCAGGTCGATATCAACCCCGGCACGCAGAAACTCCTCAGCCAGCAGCGGAATGTCGAACTTGACCGAATTGTAGCCCCCCAGATCACAGCCCTCGAAGTCGCGGGCTATGCTTCGGGCAATCTCCCCAAATTCAGGGGCATCCTTCACATCCGCATCGTAAATTCCGTGTATCTCAGAGGCCTTGGGAGGTATGGGCATACCGGGATTTACCCGGATGGTCTTTGAGCTTTCGTTCCCATTTAAGTCGATCTTCAGATAGGAAATCTCAACGATGCGATCACTGGCGATATTGATACCCGTTGTCTCGAGATCGAAGAAAATAATGGGATTCTTCAGGTTCAGCCTCATGCCTATGCGTTTATCATCATGGGCATGAGCAGCATAAGGGTGTCCTCATATTCATTGTCTGTCTCCGCAGGCAACAGAATACCAGCCCTTGTGGGATCACTCATCTCGAGCAGGACCTCTGAGGAAGTCAGGTTGGCCAGAATCTCGATCAGGAAGGTAGATTTGAAGCCAATCTCCATATGCTCTCCCTCGTACTGGCAACTAAGGGTCTCGTTTGCCGAGATCGAAAAATCGAGGTCCTGTGCCGAAATCTCCAGCTTATTGCCGGTCAGGGCAAGCTTCACCAGATTGCTGGCCTGGTTCGAGAAAACCGACACCCGCTTCAGGGTGTTGTAGAAAGCAAGCCTGTCGATGCTCATCCTGTAGGGATTCTCCGTAGGAATTACAGAATTGTAGCTCGGATAATTTCCCTCAACGAGTTTGCAAACCAGGGTATAACTGGTAAGCCTGAAAGCCGCATTCTTCTCGTCAAACTCCATCACAACCCTGTTCTCTTCCCGGGGTAGAATGCTCTTGAGGAGCGCAGCAGGTTTCTTTGGCAGAATAAGGCTGGAGGCATCCTCGGCCGAAGCATCGGTCCGCCTGTAACGCACGAGCTTATGCGCATCGGAGGCCACAAAGGTGATATCGTCGGGAGACAGCTCCATAAAAACCCCGTTCATAACCGGACGCAGCTCATCGTCGGCCGTAGCAAAGAGCGACTTCCCAAAACCGGAAAGCAGCACATCCGGATCAATCTCCACCTGCTTTTTTACATCCTCCTTCAGGGCAGGCAATTTCGGAAACTCTGCCCCGCTCTGCCCAACGACGGAGAACTTCCCGTTCTCGCTCTGAATCACCACCGAAAGACTGTCGGTATTGATCTCGAAGGTGAGTGGAATATCGGGAAACTCCTTCAGGGTATCGGTCATGAGGCGCGCCGGAAGGGCAATCACGCCTTCTCCGTCTGTATTCTCCAGAGGAAGGCGGGTAATCAGGGTCGACTCAAGGTCGGATGCTGTGATCTCCAGCATACCATCGCTGAGCGAGAATAGGAAATTATCTAAAATAGGAAGCGTATTCTTACTGCTGATCACCCGGCTAATTGCCTGAAGACGAGAAAGAAGTTCCATACTGGAGACAACAAATTTCATTGTATTCGGGTTTAAATGACTAGTGTGAAATAAGGATCAATAATACGAAAAAAAATTGTCATTGCAGCCCTTCCAATCCCCCAAAATAGCGGGACGGATCACGCATCAGTACATCAAGGTAAATGTAGTTCATGCGCAATAAATCAGGGGCCTCGTTATAGCGGACAAGGGCCGTGTAGAGCCCGGCTTCCTCCAGGGGCGATTTCCGGAAGGGATAGATCTCGAAACGATGCCGGCTGCCATCGGCCCCGCCTATGCTCAACCTGGCAAGCGGCACGGAATCAGAAGGCAGCAAAACGGCGACACTGTCCCTGTCTGCTTTCTCAATGGCCAGATGAGCCGCATAGGAAAGCAGCAGTCTCATGTCCTGTTCCGATGGCCCCTCCACACTGTCTTCAACAGCAATCCACCAGCTGAGCCGGCCTTCCCTGTCCTGCATAAAACGATAGGCGGGGCGTCCCGCCTTTTCGACCTCTACAAAGGCCACCTCAGAAGGCCGGAGATCGACCAGCACCAGAGGACTGTAGGTAGAAGCCCTTGCCGAAAAGACCTTTTCCAGGTCGCTGTCCGGATAAGCGGGAAGACGCACCATGCCCACCCGGGAATGCCCGGGCACAACAACAAAGCTCTGCCCCTGTGCAAAACGCAGGCTATAGTCCAGCAGGCATTTCTTTCCCCGAAAATACTGCAGTTGCCGGGGTGCTGAAAGCCCCTCGGGCACCTGCTCCAGTAAGGAATAGAGTTCGAGATGACGAGCCGCATAGAGCAGGTTGTCGACCGCTGCCCGATTCAGCTCCTCATTGCCGGGCTCGAGCAGAAGGCTGTCCCCTCCCTCGATAATCAGAATCCGGTCGGGCCGGCTGTCCCCTTCCAGCCGGATATCGGGCAGCGCAGCCCGCTCACAGCCAGAGAGGCCAAAGGCAACAACAATCAGCCCAAGGCCCCCTGCAAAAAACACCGAAAAGCCTTTAGACAGAGCGGAGAAAGCCGAAAGCAAAATAGCAGAAGCTCTCGTCCGCGAATCCAAACCTGAAACCGCGGCAGAAAAGCCTCTGAACAGAGCGGAGAAAGCCGAAAGCAAAGTAGCAGAAGCTCTCGTCCGGGAATCCAAGCCTGAAACCGCGGCAGAAAAGCCTCTGAACAGAGCGGAGAAAACCGAATCCGGGGGCTGAACCCAGGCCGGCCCGGGGGACTTCCGCTGCAGCCGCCGAAATAGCGATTTAGGCCTTGCGCCCATAGGCCCTCCTCCTTCTTATCTGAATCAGCATTCCGGCCAGTGCCAGAAGGAAAACCGGCAAAACCGTATTGATCAGCTTCCACTTCCGGGTCATCTGCTGCGAACTGCCCAGCTCGCTGTTGAGCAGGCGAAGACGGTACTCCCTGGCCCGCAGTGCCATAATACCCCGGTCGTCGCAAAGATAGTTGACCAGGTTCAGGAGGAATTCGGCATTTCCAAAGGTCTGACGGGTATAGGGATCGTAGCCAAGTACCTGGGGCTGAAAACCACCGCCCTCAAAACGTACATCATTTGCAGCAATGTCTCCGTCGGCGAGCACAAACAAGGCTCCACCCCCGCCACTGTTCTTTCGTTCAAACCGGCCCATACGTACCCCCGCAGGCTCGGGATAGTTGCTGAAAAAGGATTCGAAACGGCCTTCCAATAAAACCCCAACCGGGATATCGGGGACTTTATACTGGCGGGCATCGGGTCTGGCCATCACCTCCTCCATACTGATATAGAGGGGAACCTGGCGTTTTCTGCCAGCCGGAGAACCATGGAGCAAAACCGTCCTCTGCTGGCCCTCTCCCTTGTGCGCAATGGTATCCAGGGACGAAGCAAACCTGGCCCGCACGTAATTCAGTCCCCGGGTAACCGGGTGGCTTTCAGGCCCCGACAACAGCGGGTAATAGACCCAGGGCATCATACTGAATTTGGCCTGTTCACCTGCCGGTGCCGTATTTACCGGCACCACACTGCACTGCAGGTCGGCCACTATATCGTAATTGACCCGCACCCCATAGCGAAAGAGCATATCCTCTAAACCCACGGGATTGGCCAGGGCCACCGTGGTTCCATTCGACAGGCTGTCGGCGAAGGGATGAACGGGATCGAGCAGAAAGAGCATCCTTCCTCCCTGCATCAGGTATTGGTCAAGGGCAAATTTATCGGCCTCGGAGAAGGGCCTTTCCGGCTTCGCAACAAGCAGGGCCTCATAATTCATCAGGGCTTCCAGATTCCCGTTGATAAACCCCCGGTCGACCTGGAAGAAGTCCTTCAGGCCATGCATCAGCCCATAAGTCTGCAGGGAATCCAGTTCCCCATGCCCCTCCACAAATGCGATACGGGGCACATCCTTCCGGCTCAGGCTGTGAATGGCCAGGGCAAAGGCATATTCCAGGCTTTGGATAGACCGGTTCAGGTTCACTTCATGGGAGAGGGCCGGGTTGTTCCGAAGCAGATTAACCGGCAGCTCATAACCCTTGTAGGTGAGTATGGCTCCGGGGAACACCATCTGGTTCGAGCTGCTGCCATCCTTTTTCCGTATCTGCACATTGGTCACCTGCAGCCCCTGATCGTAGCGCTCGGCAATAATCCGGTTCCGGGTCTCCTCATCCTCCTCGGCATAAAGATCGATGAAATCGTAGTAAAGCTTCTCGCCTGCGTAGGCCTGACAGGCATCCAGAAATTCCCCGATTGCGTGCGAGAAACGGAGGAATTCGGGGGGGAGATCGCCGTAAAGATAGACCTTCACCATCAGGGGCTCTTCCAGCTCTTCCATCAGCTCGCGGGTGGCGGCCGAGAGGGTATGCCGCTTTTCGGCAGTCAGATCGAGCCTGAAAAAGCCCCGCCCTGCTACAAAGGCCAGCACGACCATCAATGCGATCAGCCCGAGAAACTGCAAGAGGGTGTCGGAACGCAGCACCAGCCGGGTGGCTGTCAGGAACAGAAGAATAGCCCCGCTAAAATAAAGCAGGTCGCGTGAATCAAGCACTCCACGGCTCACCGAAGCATAGTGATAATCGATGCCGAGCCGGGAGATGAAGAAGGCCATCCGGCCGGAACCGGCCAGACCACTCAGGAACTCGAAGCCCATGTAAACCAGGAAGCAGAGCAGGACGGCCAGCAAAAAAGCCAGGACCTGGTTCCCCGAGAGCGAAGAGGCAAACAGTCCGATGGCCGCATAAATGCCCCCCAGAAAGAGCAGGCCCACATAGGCCCCCAGGCTGCCACCCATATCCAGATTGCCGGGAGGGCTGCCCAGGGCATAGACCGACCAGAGGTGAATAAAGGTGGGCAAAATGGACAGGGCTACCAGGGTCCAGGCAGCAAGAAACTTGGCCGCCACAATCTGGCCCTCACCAATGGGCCTGGCTCGCAGCAGCTCAAGAGTCCCTGTCCGTTTTTCCTCGGCCAAAGCACGCATGCACACGGCAGGCACCAGCAGAAGAAAGACCCAGGGCGCAATGGCAAACATGCCGTCGAGGCTGGCATAGCCATTCTCTATCACATTGAACTGCCCGGGGATCACCCACATAAAGAGGCTGTTCAGCAGCAGGAAGACCGTGATCACCATGTAGCCGGTGAGGCTGCTGAAAAAGCCGGCAATTTCTTTTTTATAGAG
>PDRI01000100.1 GCA_002748055.1 Bacteroidota bacterium
GGAGCTGGTTCCTGACAGCCGTTTTGTCTGGCTCGAGACCCGGCTGCTTGATAGAGATGGTGAGCTGGTTCTCACTGGAACCGTTTCTGATGAGAAGGTCCTTAAGCATATTGTTGAGAGCCTGGCCAGGGAATTTCCGCAAATCAGGCCCGAGTTGAGGATGCTGCCTTTGGACGGGGAGGCTTTGCCGGTAAATGGCCTGGCCAACAATTCGGTGATCCATTTGCGCAGAGGGGAAAGCAGTAAGACTGAGCTTGTGACCCAGGGTCGATTGGGCGCTCCGCTCTGCATCCTTCTGGAGCGTGGTGGCAAGTCGCTGGTGCGAATACCCGATGGCTATCTGGGTTGGGTGAATACCCCTGAAATTGTGTCGCTTACAGCTGAGGGCCTGGAGGAATACAGGATGGCCGACAAACTCGTCTTTAAGGCCCAGACGGGTTTTTCTTACAGCAGGGCTGATGAGGATGCACGCCCTGTTTCTGATCTGATCGCCGGAAATATTCTGGTGAATGAAGGCAGAGAGGGAGGTTTTTATAAGGTGGTTTATCCCGATGGGCGCAAGGCCTATGTAAAGGCAGAAGAAGCGATGCCTGCTTCTGAGTTTTTCCATCAGGAACCCACATCCACAGGCTTGCTGGAAACGGCGCTGCGTTTCCATGGAATTCCTTATCTGTGGGGAGGAAGTTCGGCAAAGGCCATTGATTGCAGCGGACTTAGTGCAGTTGTCTTTTTTCTGAACGGAATTCTACTGCCCCGCGATGCCGATCTGCAGGCTCTTTGTGGCCGGGAGATTAGTACGGAGTGGAGTGCTGAAGGATTAGAGGCCGGGGATCTGTTGTTCTTTGGGCGAAAGGCTACAGCTGATAAGCCGGAGCGGGCGACTCACGTTGCAATTTACATTGGTGGGGGTGAATTTATTCACTCCTCGGGCTACAGGGAGCGTGTTAGTATCAACCATATGGACAGTACCCAGGCCCATTTTATTCCAGGCTATCCGGAAATATTTGTGCGTGCCACACGCATTGTTGGAGAAGAGGGCGGAGCATTCGGGCCCATTGTGGAGAATGAGATGTACAAGACGATTGTAAAGAACAGGGAATGAAACAGGGAAGAAGAGCGTTTATCAGAAATACAGGCCTTGTAGCCGCTGCCGGAGTATTGCCATCATGCGCCCCGGGGAATCCGGGGAAAGCCATATCCCGTTCTTCCGGGAAAGGGCTTTCCCTTCTTTTTCGGCCCTATGATCTTCAGCTCAGGCATACCTTTACGGTGGCCGGTTTTTCCCGGAATACCACTCCGGTGATGCTGACCGAGATTCATTTCGAAGGCTATACCGGCTATGGAGAGGCCTCCATGCCCCCTTATCTTGGGGAATCCCAGGAGTCGGTGAGTAAATTTCTCGCCCGGGTCGATCTTGCCCAGTTTCGGGATCCCTTCAGGATGGATGAAATCCTCGCTTATGTGGATGGAATTGCCGAGGGCAACCGGGCAGCAAAGGCCTGCATCGACATAGCCCTTCATGATCTTTATGGGAAAATACTGGGCCAGCCCCTGTATAGAATCTGGGGGCTGAAACCGGAGGATACACCCATGACTTCCTTTACCATTGGGATTGATACCCCTGAAGTTGTTCGTGAAAAGACCAAAGAAGCGGACAGGTTTAAGGTCCTGAAGGTTAAACTGGGAGGAGGAAACGACCGGGAAATGATCGAAACGGTGAGATCGGTGACCGGGGTGCCGCTTTATGTGGATGTTAATCAGGGATGGACCGACCGGGAAAAGGCCCTGGATATGGCCTACTGGCTGGCAGAGCAGGGGGTTGAGTTTATCGAACAGCCTTTGCCAAAGACGGCCCTTGACGATATTGCCTGGCTGACCTCCCACAGCCCTCTTCCCATCATTGCTGATGAAGCCTTTCAGCGTCTGCCCGATGTGGCCCGCTTCAAAGGCCTGTATTCGGGTATCAATATTAAGCTGATGAAGAGCACGGGGCTCAGGGAAGCACATAAGATGATTACGGTGGCCCGGGCCATGGGCATGAATGTGATGATTGGTTGTATGACGGAGACCTCCTGTGCGGTTTCCGCTGCAGCCCAGCTCTCACCACTGGTCGATTGGGCCGACCTGGATGGGAACCTGTTGATAAGTAATGACATATATGAAGGAATGAAGGTGGTCGATGGAAAAGTGACCCTGAACGACCGGCCCGGCATAGGTATTCGAAAGGTCTGATTGATGAAGGGACGCCGCCATTTTTTAAAAACCACAGCTGTGGCAGGAATGTTGGGTGGAGGATTCAGGGCCTTAGCACCCTTAATGGCTTCGGACTCTTCAACGCAGGCTAAGGCCCCTTCAAGATCGGTTTTGCCCCCCCCCTTCTTTCGCGCCCGATCTCCTTCAGCCCCCCAGGCTGAAGCCAGGAGATACCATCGGATTGGTTACCCCCGGAAGTCCCGTAAGCCAGGAGCAGTTGAGCCAGAGTATCGAAAAGATTGAGGCGCTTGGTTTCAGGGTGGTTTATACCGACAGCGTCCTGGATGAATATGGCTATTTTGCCGGAAGGGATGAGGACCGAGCCGCCGAACTGATGCAGATGTATGAGGACGATGCGGTTGATGCCATCTGGTGTGTGCGCGGTGGATATGGTTGCATTCGCATACTCGACCATCTAAATTATGCCTCGATTCGTTCCCATCCCAAGTTGCTTATCGGTTACAGTGATATTACGGCCATCCTGAATGCGCAGCTGCAGCATGCCGGATTGGTTGGCCTCCACGGCCCTCTTGGAATCTCCGATTTCAACGCCTTTACCCTTCGTTCCCTGACCAGGCTGACAATGAAGGGGGTGGAAAACTATGGCTATCCCTATAAACGCGAAAAAGACAGCAGGACCAAGCCCGAGTTCGACCACTATGTGATTTGCAAAGGAGAGGCCGAGGGCCTCCTTGTCGGGGGGAATATCAGTGTGCTCGATTCCATGATCGGCTCGGCCTTTGAACCGGATTTTCGCGGCAAGATCGTGTTTCTTGAAGAAATAGAGGAGCGTACCTATCGGGTCGATCGCATGCTCTTTCATCTGCTTTCTTCAACCAGTCTTCCGGATGCTGCAGGGATTGTGCTGGGTGTTTTCGCCGATTGTAACATCAATGATAAACCCAGCTTATCATTGAAAGTGGCACTTCACGACCTCTTAGCACCATTGAACATACCCGTGGCCTACGGCTTTCCTTTTGGCCACATCGACAGACAGGTGAGCCTGCCATTGGGGATTCGGGCCCGTTTCGATGCAGGTCGAAAAAAACTTGAACTCTTAGAAGCTGCCGTAAGATGAATAGCTTTCTTTCCGTATTGCCCCCGCTTTTGGCCATTGTCCTTGCCCTTCGCACGAAGCAGGTTTATATCTCCTTGGTAGCAGCCATCTGGCTGGGCTGGCTCATCCTGAATGACTGGAACTTAATGGCAGGAACCGTGGCCACCCTGGAAGGTTTCGTAGATGTATTTAAAGATGCGGGCAATACGAGGACCATTATGTTTTGTTCCCTGGTGGGTGCCCTGTTGATCTTTATACAATACTCAGGTGGCGTACAGGGTTTTATAAACAGGATTGAGCTACGAATGAACAAATGGGCAAAGCGGGGTGGAGGAAGAGACCGGATGCTCATTGAGATCATGGCCCTGCTTACCGGAATTCTGCTTTTTGTCGATACCAGCATTAGTTCACTTACGGTGGGTACGCTCTACAGGCCCCTTTTCGACCGGCTCAAAATCCCGAGGGAAAAGCTGGCGTATATTGCAGACTCCAGTTCGGCCCCATCGTCCATCCTTTTGCCTTTTAATGCCTGGGGTGCTTTTATCACAGGCCTTATTCTTGCTCAGGGCGTCGAACGTCCCTTCCAGACCATGTTTTCGGCCATGGTGTTCAATTACTATCCCATTCTGACCATTCTGGGGGTCCTCATTGTGGTGCTGGGGAGAAAGGACATTGGGCCGATGGCCAAAGCAGAACGCCGTGTCCGGGAGCAGGGGCTATTGATGAATGAGGGGGCTCAACCCATGGTGTCGGATGAACTGATATCCCATGAAATGAAAGAGGGGGTAAAGCCGCGGGCCATGAACATGCTGATTCCTTTGGGCGTTATGATCGGGATGATGATTGTCGGCCTGGCTGCAACCGGCTGGTCGAAGGTCGAAGCGCCTGCTTCGTTCCTGGACCATCTAAGCCGGGCTCACCGATATGGATCGGGTTCTGCAGCTGTGCTTTACGCTGTGACTTCCTCCTTGTTTGTGGCGATGGTTCTTTATCGTGCACAGGGCATCATGAAACTGTCGAAGATGGTTAACCTCACCCTGAAGGGGATCTCAGAATTGATGCCGCTGGCCCTGTTGATGATGCTGGCCTTTTCGATTTCGGCTGTCTGCAAGGAGCTGGGTACAGGTGTATGGTTGGCCGGAGTGACTGAAGGCTGGCTTTCGCCGGAGCTTTTACCGGCGGTCATTTTTGCACTCACCGCCCTGATTGCTTTTTCGACCGGCACTTCCTGGGGAACCTTTGCCATTATGGTTGCCATTGCTCTGCCCATGGCCCAGGTCCACGAGGCCAACCTTTTTCTGGTGGTTGCTGCTGTGATGGGAGGTGGGGTTTTTGGTGACCATTGTTCACCGATCTCCGATACCACGATTATTTCTTCCATGGCTTCTGCGTCGGACCACATCGACCATGTCCGCACCCAGCTGCCCTACGCCCTCATCGCCGGAGGAATTACCTTCATTCTCTACCTCATTCTGGGCATGCTCCTGCACTAGGCTTTTATTTCAGATGAACCTCCTTTTCTCCGGCCTCAATTGCCACGGATAAAATGTTCTCTCTTGGCGGCATCGGACAGGTTGCAAAGGGGCTGAAGGCACAGGGAGGGTTGTAAGCCTTGTTGAAATCGAGAATGATTTTATTGGTCGAGTCGCGCCGGGCATACATGAAACGGCCGGCCCCATAGCTTTCCTTGCCCGAGGTTTCATCTGCAAAAACCAGGAAGTAGTTCTTGCCCGATTCGAATGGAAGAAGGCAGAAGTCCTTTCCGTTCAGCTCGAAATGCAATTCTCCGGGGCAGATATAGGTTTCTGTAAAGCCCTCCAGGGGGGTAGCCACTTCAACGAACCTGGGTTCGGGAAAGGCTTTGAGTTTGGCTTCAAGCACGTAGTCGGTCTGTACCGGAAAGGCAGGAATATGGTCCAGGGCATTTATGCGGGGGTGTTTTTCATCCCTTAGCCTGATGCCGTAGTTTTTCCCGCGTTTGACGATGTACCAGTTGTAGTCACCCTGTTGCAGATAGCTGGTGTTTTTCTCGTGATCGTTGTTGAGTTTATGTTCGTGGATGAGCGAGTCGTTCAAACGAATTGCGATGCCCTCCTTCACCCTGAGCTGTACCTCCCCGTTTTTCAGGAAAAGACTGCCACAGAATGCCTCAGCTTTTTCCGGGAAGACGATGTCGTTTGAGGGATCCGACCCAAAGCTGTTTTCTCCTTCTTTCAACCAGAACAGGCCGGCCAGGCTCAGCCAGCCATGCTCGTCCTTCAGGCCTTTCAGCCGCTCAGTTGCCCATTCTTCGTGCTGCTTCAGATAGGCCCTTTCATCTTCCCCGGGACCTGTTTTCGTTGCACAGCCAGGCATAAGCAGAATAAGTGCCAGAAGCAGCGTAGAAACACTGAAATAGTTCATCCTTCTCATTTTTCGTTTTGGCCAGACAATATCGCACAAAAATATTACTTTTGCAGCACCCCGGAGAGATGCCGGAGTGGTCGAACGGGGCGGTCTCGAAAACCGTTGTGCTCCTTGCGGGCACCGAGGGTTCGAATCCCTCTCTCTCCGCAAAACACCCAATCCCCACACCCACAAGGTGTGGGGATTTTGCGTCCAATGCGGACGCGAAGCTTGCTTCAAG
>PDRI01000005.1 GCA_002748055.1 Bacteroidota bacterium
CCCCCTGTCTTCCCCGTGCGAACCAGCCAGCTTGATATGCTGCATCCCAAACATCCACAGAATATTCCTTCGGCAGATCCCGGAGTTATTCTGAACTGGCTGGACAGTGCTTTGATGGATCTCGCAGGATAAGTAGAAATCAAATTAATCGGCTGACTATTTCAGTAAGCCCTAAAATCAAAGATGTTGGTGTATACAATTGAATAACCCATCATACATCTGATTAACTCAAGGTTATGAAAACTACCCCCAAGATCGTAATAAACTCATGCTAAAAGAACAAAGTAACCTTACTCCACTACCAAAGTCCCTTGTTTTGTTTTCGATATTTCCTGATCAATAATAGAGAGAATATTCTCCATCACCGGTTTTAAATATCCTTTTTGATTTATAATGCAATTTCCTTCTATATCTAAGAGCAAAAAATGAGGTACAGCTTCACCCATCCCGTACTTTGATTGGAGGAAATCAATCTGATTCTGGTTTAACCTGTAATGAATCCCTTCAATCTGAATTGATTTATTCTCCCAAAATGTGTAATCGAAATGATCATCGCTCAAGTATATAAACTTTACGTTCCTGTCTTTATACTTTTCCTTTTTAGACTCAATAAAATCAATTGCCTGAATACAGGGGATACAACCCATAGACCAAAGATCGATTAGAATAACATTCCCTTTATACTGAGATAGAATGCTTTCAAAGAAATCAACTTCTTTCTCAGTAGCATCGATAAGACGTGAGAGTGGCTTTTCCCTAAGACTGTTCAACATGGAGTCCAATGATTCATTTCTACGAACTATATAATCGTGATATACAGGCTCTTCTAATTTCACTAATTCAGCAATTTGCCAATCATTCAAAGGCAGGTCCGAGCGTAGCAATGAAGTAAAATTCAATACTGTCAGCAAATCAAAGGCAGGACCTTCATGTTCCCCCAACACCCGGGCTAAAAAATCCTTCTGTCTCAGGAGATCATCATAGCTCAAGACTTTCACAGGCCGACTATTTAGTTCAACAATTTTCTCAAAAGGAAAGGTGTATTTTTCGATGTCCATGCATAACCAGATACAATCCCCATAAAGGCGACCGTAGAACGAATTCGGAACGTTTATACTCATTTCCTTCAGAAAATCGAAATATCCCATATCCACAACTGCCGTTGTTAAATCTCCATTTTTGGTATGATTTCCGAGTAAAGAATAATCCCATAGCAAACATCTTATAGCAAGCTGCTGAAGATTAATGGTAACAAGTTCTTTCGTTGCATCTGATATGTTTGTTGAATGCAGTTCCTTCAGTAAGTCTTCCAGTCTCGATAGTATTTGCCGTTTTAAAACGGCAGAATTTTCATATTCACCTTCGCATTTCAATTTTCTGGTATTGAACCAAAACCGTATATCATTCAACTCACTGTTTACTTTTGAAAAAGCACCTCTGAAACGAACATATTGGCTATCGATTGTACTTCTCTCAATAACATCAAACTCTTGTATACCTGTCACTTTTTTGGCATCAATGTCAATATAGCATGTATCTTCAGGAGATAGGACAATATATTCACTGTAGTAATCAGATATAAACAAAACCGAGGAATTTGAAATAAGGGGTATTTCAAGATAAAAATCACCATTGTCAGCAATATCAGCAAGACGTGACCCGGGTTCATTCATGATAGGATTCATTAATCCTATCCGAATCTGACCTTTAGCATCATGGTCATAACCATATACATGTCCTTTAACAATTGCCTTCCCTTCTCCAAGTATTATCGGGGGAAGGGATGAAAAACCGGATCTATCCTTCTGTTCTGAATCTAAATCCGATTGTTCAAAAATATGATGAAAAAAGAAAGAGCCCCGGTGAAAAATGAAAAAAATAGAAACCAACGACACAAACGTAACTGCTATGACCAATCCCTTACGCTCACAGAAGACCCCGCGAAGACTAAATTGAGAAAACCTTCTAACACGGGAGATGGTCCTTTCACTTCTTAACATACCTATGCCGTTTTAAGTAAAACTATCCCCATTGTAAGTAAAGTTAAAACCCAATAGGGATAGAATCAGACCACAAAGTTTCGTAAATGTATCCGTGGATGACTTTTATAGGTTTCACAGCAATGGATTTTACTATTTATGAACAAATAGAATTAGTATTACAATAGCTTTAGGTTAAGAACAACTCCGCACCCCTTCAAGTTAAGAAAAAAATGGATTGTACAACATACCAAGAAGTTGAACAAACCTAAATATGACATGCTCAACTAAAGCACGGTTCTACCTGAAATTTTAGAGGAAATCAGATTCTTCAGATTAAATCTAAACACGATAAACCCGGCAGGTACTTGGATATCCAATAGTTTATTGCTAGCTTTTATCAATGATTTTTAAGCCGATACAGATTTTCAACCAGGACGCCGGTCCTCTCAGCCTTCGACTGACCGATCAGCAACTCGAAAAGGAATTCTGGCAAAGCTATATTAACCAGAATCTCAGACAAGTACAATTGACAATGGTGCTTGGGAGCGTCCTCTATTCGCTGGCCACAGGCTTTGAAATCATTGTGTTTGATCTGACCGTTTTCCACCTGATAAGGATGATCACTGTTGCGGGAGCATTCCTACTCGGTCTTAGCATAAGTATAATCTGGCCTGTCTTTTATAAGCGCTACTATAAGCACTTTAATGTATTCTATGTGCTGCTTAGCACTTTCAGCCTCATCCATGCAAGCATTTTTGTGAATGAGGAATACAAGCTTGTCATGTACAGTGGACTCTATATTTGCCTGATCTTTAATTTCACCATCATCCGGCAGGATTTCATCAGAGCCAGCTTAACAGGCCTCCTGGTCATGGTCGTGTTTGTTTTAGCACTCCGGTATGGCCAAACGCCTGCCACCAAACTCATACACCTCAGTATATACTTTATGGGGGCTCAGCTGCTGGGTATGTTTGTAGCCTATTACATCGAGCTCGAAAACAAAACGAATTTTTTGATGCTCAAACAGATAAGGATTGATTCACAAAAAATAAGGCATAGCAACGAGGACCTGAGCAGGCTCATCAGAGAAAAAACGCAGGACCTGCGAAAAGCAAAGGACCTGGCCGAGGAAAACGCTTTTTTCCTCAGAGAGTCGCAGCGTGCAGGAAACATTGGCTCGTTCAGACTGGACGCTTCCAGCTGGATCTTCAATACCACTGAAACCCTCGACAAGATGCTTGGAATTGATCAGCAGCATCCAAAAACACTGGAAAACTGGTATGAGCTCATCCACCCCGACGACAAAGCAGCCATTATTGAGCTTTCCCAAAGCTATATTTTCGTAAAAAAGAAAGCATTTACCGTAGAATTCAGGATTTTCCGAAATGACAATAAGGAAACCCGCTGGATTCTGTCAAACAGCACGCCCCTGTTTGATGAAGCCGGTAAACTGACTCATGTGCTGGGCACTGTACAGGATATCAGCGAACAGAAACGAATGGAAGAGGAGCGTACAAGAATGAACCTGATGCTGGAAAGCATGGTAAAAGAACGCACCGCTCAGCTAAACCAGGCCAACAAAGACCTTGAATCCTTTGCTTACAGTATTTCACACGATCTGCGGGCTCCCATCCGCCACATCGATGGTTTCCTCAATCTGGCTTGTCGAAACCTGAATCCAGGGGAAACAAAAGCAAAGGACTACCTCGATAAAGTGAGCCGCTCTTCACAAAGGATGTCTGAGCTTATAGACAGCCTGCTTCAATTCTCCAGGTTGGGTCGCGCAACACTGGTAAAAGGCCATATACAGCTCTCTGAAATGATTGAAACGATCATTCAATTGCTCGAACCCGACTGTGCGCACAGGAAAATAAAATGGGATATCAAGGACTTACCCGCCATTTACGGAGACCCGGCTCTAATCAGTATTGCTTTTGAAAACCTGCTCTCCAATGCCATTAAATACACCTCAAAAAGGGAGCTGGCCATTATAGAGATTGGGCAAAGCCCATCTCCCGGGGACGGGCTCATCAAGATCTACATCAAAGACAATGGTGCCGGCTTCGACATGAAATACCGGGATAAGCTCTTTGAAGTCTTCAAACGCCTGCACATGGATAACGAGTTCGAGGGCACCGGAATAGGCCTGGCCAACGTGAAACAGATCATTAACAGGCACCAGGGGGAGGTTGATGCAGAGGCCGAACCGGACAAAGGGGCCTGCTTCTATATCACCTTACCGACTGCGCCTAAGGAATAAGGTTTCGGTGTAACTGTCATTTTGTCTGCATTTCTCCGGGAAAAATGCCATTCTGTCCTCTTCTCTCAAGAAAGCCATCCCTGTGCCTTCATCCGGATAGGGCTATCCTGCTTTTTTTCAAATTGTTAAATGGTTTTATCCGGATGTCGGAAAATTCTGCTGGCCCGCATTTTGCTTATCAACTCGGGACAAAACCATCTAAAATCTGAAACAATGGACTTTAGCAAATATACCATAAAAGCCCAGGAGGCACTCGGCATTGCACAGCAGATTGCAGCCGAAAAACAACACGCGGCCATCGAATGCGGACACCTTCTCAAAGGGGTGCTGCAGGCCGACGACAACATCATTCCCCACCTGTTCCGGAAACTTGGTGTGAACGAACAGGCAGTACGGGGAGCCCTGGAAGGACAATTGGAATCCTATCCGAAAATGGACGGGAGCGAGCGCTACCTTTCTTCAACTGCGTCGGATGCCCTGAACAAAGCCCTCTCCTCCAGAAAGGAATTTCAGGACGAATACCTTACCCTGGAACACCTGCTGCTTGGCATCCTGAAGGTCAAAGACCCGGTAGCCCAAATCCTGAAGGATGCAGGGGTAACAGAAAAGCAACTGATCGCGGCCATCAAAGCCCTGCGAAAAGGTTCGACAGCCAGCAGCCAGAGTGCCGAGAACACCTGGCATGCTTTGGAACGCTACGCTGTAAACCTGAATAAAAAAGCTGAAGAGGGCAAACTCGACCCAATCATCGGTCGTGACGATGAGATTCGAAGGGTACTGCAAATCCTGTCGCGTCGCACCAAGAACAATCCCATCCTGGTAGGTGAACCCGGCGTGGGAAAAACCGCTATTGCAGAGGGCATTGCATTCCGGATTGTGCAGGGCGATGTGCCCGACGATCTGCTCTCAAAAGAACTCTACTCACTTGATATGGGGGCCCTGATTGCAGGGGCAAAATACAAGGGGGAATTTGAAGAACGCCTGAGATCGGTCGTTCAGGAGGTTATTGCATCGGATGGCCGTATCATCCTCTTTATCGATGAGATCCATACCCTGGTTGGTGCAGGTGGGGGCGGAGAAGGCGCTATGGACGCCGCCAACATCCTCAAACCGGCCCTTGCACGGGGCGAACTCCGCGCCATCGGAGCAACGACCCTGAACGAGTTTCAGAAGTTCTTCGAAAAGGACAAGGCCCTGGAAAGGCGTTTTCAGAAGGTTTTCGTGGAAGAACCAAACGAAGAGGACGCGATCTCCATCCTTCGCGGGATCAAGGAACGCTATGAGAATTACCATAAGATTCGGATTCGTGATGAAGCCATCATTGCTGCCGTGCAGCTTTCAAATCGCTACATCTCCGATCGCTTTCTGCCCGACAAAGCCATTGACCTGGTTGATGAAGCCTCGGCCCACCTGCGGCTGGAGATGAATTCCAAACCGGAATCCATCGATGCCCTCGACCGGAAGATTCAGCAACTGGAAATCGAACGTGAAGCCTTTAAAAGAGAAAAAGACAAGGAAAGGCTGAAGCTGATCGCTAAGAATCTGGCTTCGCTGGAGGATGAAAGAAAGCAACTCCTGGCGCTGTGGGAAGACGAGAAAGCCATTGTAAGCGAAATTCAGCACTGCAAACAGGCAATTGAGGAAATGAAGTACCAGGCCGACCGGGCGGAGAGGGAGAGTGACCTTGGCCGCGTTGCCGAATTGCGCTATGGTGAGCTTCCCCGCATGCAGCAAAAGCTGCAGGACAGCATCGAAAAATTGCAGAGCTATGAGAAAGATGGCCGCAGGCTGGTCCGCGAGGGCATCACCGCAGAGGACATTGCCGAAGTGGTATCGCGTTGGACCGGCATTCCCGTATCCAAAATGCTGCAGGCCGACCGGGAAAAGCTCCTGCAGATCGAAAAGGAACTGAACAAAAGGGTAATCGGACAGGACGAAGCCCTGAGGGTGGTGGCTTCGGCCATTCGCAGAAGCCGGACAGGACTCTCGGATGAAAACAGGCCTGTGGGTTCCTTTCTCTTCCTGGGAAGTACGGGTGTGGGGAAGACCGAACTGGCCAAAGCCCTGGCAGAATATTTGTTCAACGACGAGTCGCTGATGACCCGGATCGATATGAGCGAGTACCAGGAACGGCACGCGGTTTCGCGGCTCATCGGGGCGCCTCCGGGCTATGTGGGATATGAAGAGGGCGGCCAACTCACCGAGGCTGTGAGGCGAAAGCCCTATTCCGTCATCCTGCTGGATGAGATCGAGAAAGCCCATCCGGATGCCTTCAATATCCTGCTCCAGGTACTGGAAGATGGCAGGCTCACCGACAACAAAGGACGGGTAGCCGATTTTAAGAACACCATTATCATCATGACCTCCAACCTGGGTTCAGAAATCATCCGGGAAAGCTTTGAGCATGCCGATGGAAAGGTATTGGAGAGCCTGATCGAGCAAACCCGCCAACAGGTTTTCGAGTTGCTGAAGAATAGCCTTCGGCCCGAATTCCTGAACCGGATCGATGAATTGGTGATGTTCCGTCCGCTTAGCCGGGAAAACCTCGAGGGCATTATCCAAATCCAGTTCGGACATCTCCGCAGGGTGCTATCGAAACAAGACATCCGTTTTGAGGCGACTGAGGCCTGCATAAACCATCTTAAAAACAGGGGCTTCGACTTGCAGTTTGGGGCCAGACCACTGAAGCGACTGATCCAGAAAGAGGTCCTTGACCGCTTCTCCATGGCGCTGCTCGAAAAGAAAATCGCCGCAGGAATGGATGTTGTGATCGATGTGGAAGAGGGCGAAATCTGCATCCGTCCAAACCGGCCCGAATGAAGTTGACCGAGGAAATCCGCTTGCCGGAAACAGATCAGAACCAATGAAAGTCACTAAATTTACAGGCCAGATCCAAAGCAAACGGACATGAGATTCACAGCTCGCTCACCCCGCAGAAGGGCTTCCAGAAATGGAAGCAGCAGTGCACCCGGTGCCACACTCCGAAATCTGTTTATCGGAATCCGCTTGGCCGGTGCGCTGCCTGTCATCGCCCTCATCCTCGCTGTTACACAGTCGTGCAATAAAACAAGCCCGCCTCCCAACATTATTCTGTTCCTGGTCGATGACATGGGCTGGCAGGACAGTTCCGTACCATTCTGGGATCGGGAAACAGATTTCAACCGCAGATACCACACCCCGGGCATGGAACGCCTTGCAGCCGAGGGCATGCTCTTTACCCAGGCCTATGCCAATTGCGTATGCTCACCCACCCGGGTCAGTCTGATGAGCGGCATGAATGCTGCAAAACACAGGGTAACGAACTGGACGCTTCGCAGAAACCAGTCCGTAGATGCCAGCCATGCGGAAATGAGCTATCCCACTTGGAATGTAAACGGCCTGCAGCCGACAGACAGCATCGAGAATGCAACTCATGCCACATTTCTGCCACAGATCCTGCAGGACCACGGTTACTACACCATCCACTGCGGGAAAGCCCACTTTGGCGCAATGGGAACACCTTCGGCCAATCCGCTGAACTGCGGATTCAATGTGAACATTGCGGGGCATGCTGCAGGCGCGCCGGGCAGCTACCTGGGCGAGCAGAACTTTGGCAACAAGGAGGTCGGTACGCACACCCCACCCTGGGGTGTTCCCGGACTTGAACGCTATCATGGCGACAGCATCTTTCTTACCGAAGCCCTGACCCGCGAGGCCATAGCTGCCCTAGACCGGGCTTTGGAAAAGAGCCAGCCCTTCTTCCTCTACATGGCGCACTATGCGGTTCATATCCCGCTGAATGCCGATCCGCGTTACTACCAGAAATACCTGGATACCGGCCTGCCGGAATCCGAGGCAAGCTATGCTTCCATGCTGGAAGGCATGGATCAAAGCCTCAGCGATCTTATGAATTACCTGGATGAAAAAAACATTGCGGACCAAACCATTGTCCTCTTTATGTCCGACAACGGAGGCTTTAGTCTGCGACCCCGCGCCGGGGAAGAACACAGCCACAACAAGCCTCTGAACAGCGGCAAGGGTTCGGCCTACGAAGGAGGAATCCGCGAGCCCATGATTGTCAAATGGCCCGGGAAAACCCCGGAGGCCTCAAGGTGCAACGACTACCTGATCATTGAGGACTTCTTTCCGACCATCATTGAAATGGCGGGCATAAAAGACTATTCCACTGTTCAGGAAATCGACGGACTCAGCTTCACCCCCATGCTCAGCGGAAGCGGGTCGAGCGCTGAGGAAAGGCCGCTCTACTGGCATTTCCCAAACAACTGGGGCCCCACCGGACCGGGTATAGGTGCATCCAGTACGATCCGCCTGGGCGACTGGAAGCTGATCTATTTCTACCATGACCAGCACTTCGAACTGTTCAACCTGGCGAACGACATCGGCGAGCTCAACAACCTGGCTGGGCAGTACCCCGATAAAGTCGGTTTTTTGGCAAAAAAGCTGGGGGCTTATCTGAGAGAGAGCGCAGCACAACGGCCATATTCAAAACAAAGCGGGGAGTTGCTTCCCTACCCCGATGAGCTTATCGATCCTGCTGCACCGGAACCATAGGCCTTCCGATGCGAGGAGGTTGAAGTAAAGCCGCTTTCTTGGAAAGGAAGGGCTGTAGCCCTGTTAAAACCCAATCATGGCCTTCATAACAGTGCCCCCGTTGGATGCAAGCAGGTCGAAGGCCGTTTTTGCATCCTTTAAAGGAAAGTAATCTGTTGGCAGGCGGCCTCAACGGTAAGGTGAGAAAAACCGATCCTGTTTTTTAGTCAGCAATATGCGAATGCTTTGATTCTTGTAAGCAAAGAGAACAAATTCCTGCATTTTCGGTGCTGCAGCATACCCCCGATTTAAATACTTCTGAGGAAGAACCGAGGCTGCATACCAGGCTTCCGGGAGAGGCAGCATATTCCGCTGACAGATGAATTCGACGCACTGGAACAGGGAACTCGCAGAGCCAGCGAAATACTCCTTATGATTAAGAATCGTTAGCTTCCGCTTGTCGTCCAACTCAACCCTGCCCCCGATAGGGGTGTCGTAGACACCGGCCTTCAATCCGGTAAACCTGGTCGAATCACTAATTAAGAAAACCTTGCCCGGTTTAGACCTGAGTATGATTTTGATCAGGCTCTCCGGCAGATGATACCCGTCCGTTATGATGCTCGCATAAAGCTCCTCTTCGGCCAGCTGTTCGAACAAACTATTCTCGTGCCGGTGGATATAGGCTGGTATGGCGTTCCCAAGATGTGTGGACAGGCTTGCCCCCGCTGCTATTGCCTGTCTGATCTGATCCCTTCCGGCAGAAGAATGACCGATTGCCACCTTAACCCCGTTTTTATGGCATTTTTCAATAAAAGCAAGGCTCCCCTCATATTCCGGCGAAAGTGTGATCAATTTGATATGATTTCCTGCGATCTTTTGCCACCTCTCAAATAAACTCCAGTCCGGTTTACGAATCCACTTCCTGTTATGGGCACCCGAAAAACCAGGCTCCGGAGAAATAAAAGGACCTTCCAGATGAAAGCCGGGAACACAGGCACTGATCAGGGGATTTTCAGCAAGCGCTTTGTTCAGTATTTCAAGGTTGGTTTCAAGGACATGGGGATCGTTGGTGATCAGGGTTGGAAAAAAACCGGTAACCCCGTCTTTCAGCAACTCGATCACCACCGCTTCAATTTCAGGAACACTCAGCCCCTGCTCATTGAAGTCCAGACTTCTGTAACCATTTATCTGTAAATCAAACAGTCCGGGGGCCATATATATCTCCTCCGGTTTGAACCCGGCCTGTGAGAGAAAAGCATGGGCGTCCCCCGGAAGTTCCAGACTCTCAAATCGATCTGTAAATATATTTCTTAGTTCCATAGTCATTTCAATGGGCCTTTCCGGGGTTCAGGGAGAACAGGAAGTAAACCAGGAGTGTCACTAAACTGGGGGATCCTATTTCAAGGGCTTTCAAATATGGCCAGGTCTCGATTAAGGCTTCTGTGACATAGACCTTGCTAATGACAAAGGTCACAAAGCCAACGAGCATGGAAATGATGGCTCCCCTCCCCTTGCATTTCCTGAAACAGGGCAAAAGCCCCAGAATCATGGGTATCGAAGTAATCCCCATGAAGGCGGCAAACCAGTTAATCAGCAAACCCAGGACCCCGCCGAAATGATCCGAAAACAGTGCCAGAACAATGGTCCCCAGAATAAATACAGAGGTGGTGATCCGTGCATTGAGCAGGGCCTGCTTCTTGCCCGGATGCTTAAACCGGGCCGAAAGTTCAGGCAATATGTCCCGGTTAATCACGGCAGCAATCGTATTGGCATCTGAAGAGGTCATCGACATGGTATTGGCAAACATGCTGGCAAGAACCAGACCGATAAGCCCGTGAGGCAACAGGTTCAGGGACAAAACCCCGTAAATGGTTTCCGGATCTTCAATGTCTGGAAAAAGCAGCGGAGAGGCCCACATGGGAAAAAAGAGAATCAGGGGCCAGATTAAATAGAGCAGCCCGGAAAGAAGCGATGTTTTCCTGGCCTCTTTGGCACTCTGGGCCGAAATGAATCGCGTAGCCAGATTCCATGTGCCGCCGTTGTAACTAAAGAAATTGATGAGCAAAAAAGCCAATGCAAACCACAGCGTATAGGGTGCATTGAACCACTGGCTGTTTTCCGGGGGAAGGCGGTCCCAGATTCCTGTAACAGCGGAAGCCCCTCCCAGCCTGATCATCACAATGATAAACATGGATATACCGGCAACGAGCTGGACAATGAACTGGAAAAAATCGGTCAATACAACCGCCAGTAAACCGCCTAATGAGATATAGAGAACGGAAACTCCCCCACTCATTAAGATGCCATACAAAAGAGGCAGACCGGTGAACACATTCAGGATAATGGCGATAGCAACCCACTTGGCCGCCATATCAAACAATTTCAGAATCACCCCACTCCAGGCCAGAATCTGCTGGGTTGCCAGGTTATACCTCCGGGCCAAAAACTCCAGGGGCGATTGCACCTTTTCCCTGATTCTCTGATTCACCCATATACGGGGAATGAAAAATGCACCAAATATCACCGATATCCCGACTGTCAGCGCCCACCAAACGTATATCGAAAACCCATGAGTATAGGCCAGGGCGGCATAGGCGACAAAAACAGCCCCGCTGTAACCCGATACATGATGGGAAATCCCGAGTAACCAAAAGGGCAACTTCCCTCCGGCTACAAAGAAGTCATTCGAATCACTCGTCCTGAAATAGGAAATGATTCCAACGGCAATCGTGATGAGAAAAAACAGTGCAAGTACAACCCAGTCCAGTGTATTCATTTGGATCTGTTCAATTTATGATACAGCACCTCCATTTCCCTGTTCCGGATGTAGTTCTCCTCTGTAATCAATGCCGGATAAAGGCTGCCTTTATACATCTTCTTAAACCTTCTGTCGAGTTTCTTTCCGGTGCTTTTCAGCGCATCCAGTTTAGTCAGCTGTTTTTGTATACTTTGGGGATGGTAATCCATGTTTTCGGAATCAACCAGGATCAGCTTGCCATCGATATAATACTGCCTGATATCGTACAGCAGTCGATAGTACGCAAATTCTTTCTTATTCGAATTGACCTTCACCCTGTTCAAAAAATCGCTGAAAGCCCTGGTTTCCGCAGCCAGTTCAGACAGGCTTCTTTTCCGGGAGGTCTGATGCCCTTCTATGGTTTCAACGGGCACATTCAGGCCCTTCCAGAAAGTCTCTGCATCCTCCGGGTTCAGCCCAAAGTTCTCCCTGGCATAGCTGCTGACAAACTCGTGCGCGTCAAATTGCTTCGCGTTAATCGCTTCGGTGTAGGCATCGACACTCATTTTTAAACCCGCAAGGGGATAGACATGCCGGATCGGGTACATTTCAACGACATGGTACTTGGTTTCCCTCAGAAAAGTATATAGTCCCGAAGTAGACCAGGAGGTCATGACCACCCCTTCGTAGCCGTGTTCCCGCATGAGGGGGATGAAGTCCTCAAGGTTCTTGAAGTGGGTTCTCCAGGAAATAAGGAAATAGTTATCGGGCCAGCTCCTGAGAGAAAGAGCGCCCCAGAGCTCAAATCCGCTGTTCACAATGTTGCTATGGTCGCCGAAATGATTAAGGCCCCATCCGTAATTCCAGTTTACCAACACACTCTGATCGGGCAGCCGGTCGATTGCTTCGGGGTATTTCATAATGATGTCTGCCCATAAAACGGGGACCTTGCCTTTTTCAGTAATAAGCTCTGTAATCATGTTAATGTGATCCACAAACAGTGCAGATTTACCGTGCTTGTGAACATAGTCCTTACACTGGGGACAACGTCCTAAAAGATAGGCTTCATCACCACCAATATGCACATACTTTGACGGGTGCAGGGCGATTATCTCCGACAATAGCTCGGAATAAGCTGACGGACCGCTTCCTTTTTCAGGGGACATAGCTGCGAAACCTCGTACCTGTCCTCCCGAAGTGCTGCGTATCGCTCATACTTCAGCACATATTCCAGATGGCCCAGGCATTGCAGCAAAGGAATAACCTGAATATCCATTCCGGCACAATAGCTAATAAAATCCCTGACCTCCTCCTTCGTATAGGCAAATCGATTCGAGACAATGCCATTCCTGGTATAGGGAAAACTCGCTTCCCATTCCATAATAATGGTATTGATCCCCGATTCGTGCAGATAGGCCGCAAAATCCTTCAATTCCTGGATCGGCATGACCTGAATCCGGTGATCGATGTGAAAGGCCTTCACCTTAAAGTCGTCCTGTGCAAGAGCTGACAAAGAGAGGCTAAGTGCAAATACCAGAAACAGCTTTTTCATCCTGTGTTCAGTTAAATGAAATTCAGATCACCTCGAATAACTGACTGCTTCGCTTGCCGAATGCGGAGATTTCAGGCACTTGCGGATTCCTCATCAGTACAGTTAACTCATCTCCATCCTGCGGAACAATCCTCAGGGCACAGCCTCCGGCTACATCCCTTTGAAGCAGGCCCGGCAATGCAGCGGAGCCGGGCACACAAACCAGCACGAAATGCAGCACCCCACTGCCCCGGAAACGAAAACCCGCCATGGGTGCCTTTACCCCTCTTCCCTCTACACTCACCAGACCTTCTTCAATAGTGAGCTCTTCAGGCAAATCGGGATTGGCCACAAGAAAGCGCAACTTTTCCTCTCCCTCAAAGCTGATTCCCTCAACCCCAATCTTCTCCACTTTTACAGGGGGGAAGTGAAAGAGGCTTTCAAAGCAATGCTGATCCTCCGACTGAAAACAATCATGAATGATCAGGTATTTGTTCTTCACAATGGCCAGACTCCTGTTCCAATGCACCCCCTGATTAACTTCCTCACCGGAGGGGGAAACCATGCGGCAAAACAGAAAACTGTCCTTTTCAATCCAGTCGGAGATATGATTCCCGGTCATACGCTTCGGAGCCCACAAGCTGTCCGAAGAGGTCTCCCGATCGCTCTTCCCGTCGATTAAAACGGTGTTGTGCGCACGGGAAGTGCGATACCATTTCACCAGCAGGGGATTATCATAATTGCAGCAGGCACTATCGACCAGAACGGCCTGGCTGTTGAACCACAGAACAAAGGACAATCGGCCTGCATGGGCATGGGTACCGATCCGCTTTGCCGGATTGGCAAGAAGGTACCAGGACGAATCATCGCCTTCAACACAGATTACGCCAATTTGGCTGTCCTCGAAGTAATGCGACTTTCTGGTTTTGATTGTCGGACCCGGAGACAGCTCTTTCAGGCTCTGCAAGGTAGGCCCAACGGGCATGGGATAGGAATCGTTCACAGGAGGCATTGTCCCGTCGGGCTGGGCAATAAACGTGAGAAAATCGGCCATTTTCTGCAACATGGGTACATAGTTTCCCGACAGCTCCACACTGTTATGCCTGCACAAGAGACAGGCATCCCTGAACAGATGGGTCTCGAAAGGATAGTAGCCAAACATTTGCTCGATATTCCCTCCATCGGGATAAAAGGCATATTCGAGGTGGTGATCCAGAATTCTGAGGGCCTTTTCCTTTAAGATGCCGGCGTGCTCAAAAGCGGGAAAGAGTACGCCGATGTAAAGCATGGCCAGCGCACCATGCGACTGATGATTAAACTCATTGAGGGGCTGGTCGCCAAAACCCTCTAAAAGAGCATCCCCATGTTCCTCCAGACTGTTCAAAAACAATCTCCTGTCGTCGTCGTCCAGGCCTTTCTCGCACAGGAAATAACACCAGGAGAGGTGAATCGCCCTCCAGGCCACCTGCATGTCGTACCAGTTGTATCGTAAATCGTTTTCGCCATGTCTGGGATTCTCCTCCACCCATCTTCGGAAAAACCGAAGCATGAAGTCAAGGGCTTCCTCATCCTTATTCAGATAGTAAAGACGAGCGAAAGAGGGCAGGAAATAGAGCCTTTCCAGCCATACGCTCTTTTCCAGTTCAGTTTTCTCCAGTTCCCTCAATGCAACAGGATCACCATAGCTTTGTTCGAGCAGGCCCTCGCGAATCTTCCGGACAATGGTTTCATCATCCTCGGTATTCAGCAGTTCCATCTGCACAAATTTGCCCCCCTGGTCCTTGGGGATGTATTCCCCTATTTGAAATCGCCCGACAAAGGGAAAAAAGGGAAAGGGAGAATGCACTTTCCGGGAACAGGCAAAAAAGGCGGGGTTCAGGAGAAGCACTGCCGAATTGGCCACCAGCATGTTCCCCAGGAATTTTCGTCTGTGAATAGGATCGTTCATAAAGCCTGATACAATCGAAAAAAAAGGGGGAACAGCATACAGCTCCCCCTTTAGAAGATTCAAAAAGAAGACTACTGTACCAGGAGTTTGTTACAAAGCCTCCTGTCGCCATCGGAAACATAGAGCATGTAGATTCCGCTGTTCAGCTCAGCAATATCCAGGCTGTATTCGCGACCCTCAAATTGTGTACTCAGCACCTGCTTTCCGGTCAGATCGAAAACACTTAGCTCGTATTTACTGCTTCCCTGCATCCGGATACTCACCAGGTTTCTGGCCGGGTTGGGATAGAGGGTAAACGCTTCGGAGAGCCGGTCTTCAACCCCTACACCAGGGGATATGGCCCCCGCCTTGATTCCGGCTCCGGATGTCTCGTAGGCGTATTCATTGATAACCAGGTAGAGATTATCGCCTCCGTAGTTGTTCTTACCGGGAAACTCATTGGTTCTGTGGAAGGTCACCCTCACCCAGGCATAATGGGGTTCTTCCTCAATCCTGAACTCATAACCGAGGTAGGCCGAGCTGTCCTCGGCTGTCAGTCCCCATCCATAAATGCCCCAGGTCGTCCAGCCCATGTGGCTCAGGGTTCCCATCTTCGAATACATCATGGCTGTATCGAGACTTGGTTCCTTCGCATTGTTCATGAAGGTGAAAGAGGTATCGCCGGCGATCATCTGGTCCAGTTCCAGGGGATTCATGTACGACCCCCAGTACCAATAGGCACCGAGCCCCTTTCCCCCCGGAGTGGCCAGGGCCTGTGTAAAAATAAAGTCGCCCCATGTCTTATCAATATGTCGGGGATTCAATGAGATTGAGAATTCAACATCAGCATACTCATCACCATCGAAGTCGACCTGGAGGGTATCACCGAGATGAATGGTGTCATTTACCTCGGGGGTGTGAAGAATCTGGCCGCTTGCCGTTGTGCCTACTGCTGCTGCAAGAGCCGTGGCACCATACCGGGCAAGCAATTTAGACAAGTCCTTGTTGTGGAGATCTTTTTTCATACCGCATTGTTTAGGTTAGAGAATTCGAAATAAAATTATGGATTTATATTCCATAAAACAAGGAAACAGGGAAAAATGTGCTCGTGTATCAAATAAATGTGCACGAGCACTCCTGCTAATCACATTTTGGTCCGGTACAAGCTTTGATCCACCGCAAGACACATCTTATCGATATGGAGATCCAGATGCAGAAACCGACTGACCCGCTCAGATTCTCTCTTCGGGTCGGCGATAACATCGCTGTATTTTACGTACAGAAGGTCGACATTCTCGCGCTCTTCTGCCCAAACCGCCACCTTTTCCAGATTGTGCCTGAAGGTCATATCCACACTGCCTACGTAAGTCCCCTTTCTGACCTTGCCCAGCCGCTCGAGCATCAGGTGCTGAGAACGGATGATCTCTTCCATATTGCGCTCCATCAGGATCACTTTGTATCGATACTTCCCCGGTAGTTCCGGGAGGAGGTGAGAAATAATCTTGACCCCCTTATTCTTTGCTTCCGAAAGCCAGCTTTTATCTGTTTGAAGTCGCCTGACCGCTTCAAATTCGAAATAGCCCTTTGGATTGTTTTCATCAGCTTTGCGTGCTCCGTCGGTAAGGAGCTCCACACCTCCATTGTGCAGCATTTGCATCATCATGGAGGTGCCGGAGCGCGGAAGTCCGGAGACCACAATGACAGGATCCCTGAATTTCCGTGGTTTCGGGTCCGATTCCCTTGGCGGGCCAGGTTCTTTCAGGCCGGCTTCCGGATCGGCTTCCGGATCGGCTTCCGGTACAGGAGCAGCCTCAATGAAAGAATCCCGGTGCCTTTGCGCCGACTCTGGCAGATTCAGTTCATTCTCGTAAATGTCGATCAATTGGTTCCTGGCTTTCCCCATACCGGGATCCAGACGCAGGCAGACTTCAAACGCCCTGGCTGCATCCTCGAATAACTCCAGTCTGGTGAGGGCCATCCCCAGATGGAAATGTGCATTGGGGTAATGGTAATTCAGTTCGATCGATTTCAAGGCCTGCCCTGCTGCCTTTTCGAACGCTTTTTTCCTGAGGCTGATCACGGCAAGCCCGTGATAGGCTGTATGGTCATTTGGATCGACCTTCAGTAATTTCTCATAGTATTTTTCCGCTGTATCCAGGTCGTCTGTCTGCAGGTAGGCCTTACCCAGCTGAGACAAGACCGGCCTTTGCCCCGGTAAAAAGTCCTCAAGCTTTTTAAGAATAGCTATGGCTTCGCCGGGATCATTCATCTTCATCAGGACATCGGCTCGTAAAAGGTCGATGCGGACAAAGTCCTTGCGGTAATTCTTGAACCTCCTCAGCTTCTTAACCACCAGATCCTTCTTTTCCTTGTCCCCTGATTCGAATGCATCCCTGAGCCCGTATAATTCTCCATTCAATTGATTCATGGCCTCCTGAATAACCGGAACCTGGTTTTCGGCCAGGTCGAGGGCCTTTTGGAGCAAGCCGGTCTGCATGTAAGCAGCCATCAGCCGGAAGCCAAAACGGGACTCTTCGGGCATCTCCCTGTGGAGCTGTTCCAGAATGGGGATGGCTTCAGCTGAACGTCCGGTGCTGAGATAAACCCGTGCAAGACAAAACTTCGTTTCTCGAATGGTTAACTCCACCGACTCCTGTACATTCTCACCGGGATCATCAATATAGCCCAATTCCACCAGTTGTCTGAGCCCTTCCTGGGCTGCAACGGGGTCCTCCTCCTCCATATGGCCGGAAGGCATTCCGCTGTAACCCTCCACATCTTCCCATGATGAGATGTAAGTGAGTTTGGGCGGAGACTGGTAAATATCTGTAAGCGGCCGGCCAGGCATATCCTTTCCGATAGCTAAGCCATATAGAGACAGAATTGTTGGTGCAATATCGATGAGCGAGGCCCCGTAGACCTTGTCATTCGCCCTGATACCCGGGCCCTTCACAACAAAAATGCCATGGTCTCTGTGTTGCAGGGCAGGTGCACCCGGTTCATCGGGAAGAACGCTTGGCCTTAGATGATCCGAATGAAAGCCATGGTCAGAGATCAGCATAATGGTCGCATCGTCCCCGGCAAGCCGGAGAATCTGATCCAGCATCATATCGTGAAACCGGTAAGCGCTTTTGATTACATCCTTGTACAGGTAGTAATCCCTGTCGGACACGATCGACATTTTCGGAGGGTGGTAATTCATGAAACCATGGGAAAAGTGATCCAGGGTATCCAGATAAACCGCCACAAAATCCCATTCTTCGTTATCGAGGATGTAGGTTGCTGCCGAATGAATGGTGGCAGCCTCCGCAATGTTTTTCGCTATCCGGTACAGACGCTCGTCTTCCTTCTGGTTAATCTCCCTGGCATGCGGAACAAAGGGCAACAAATGCGCTTCGGTGAGTTCGGAAGGATGAACCCTCAGATTGCCGTAAAGCTCCTTCATGTCGTCGGGATGAATGGTGTGGGCAGGCATCTTCCATCGGGTGGTATCCACATTGGCTTCCTTGTACAGGTTCGACACCATGGTTCCCTTGATGGCTTCGGCCGGATTTGAGGGCCACCATCCAACAACGTGGGATGTCATACCCTGCTGGGTAAAGATGTTCCAAAGGGCCTTGACCTTCCTGGAAGCAGATGAGATATTCCTTACACCAATCTTATCGGGCAGCACCTCCACAAATCCCAGCACCCCGTGTTTATCGGGATATACCCCTGTTGCAATCGTGGTCCACAGCATGGGAGAAAAGGGAGGGTCAAGGGTGGAAATATTTCCCGAAACGCCCCCTTTTATGAGTCGCTCCAGCGCAGGCATCTGCTTTTTTGCGATCAGGGCATCAATGATCTTCCAGTCGGCTGCATCCCATCCAATCAGGATCAGTTTTCGTTTTTGCTTCATCTGCTTTCCTTTCTTTTCCTGCGAACAGCCAGCACTCCCAGGTAGCCCTGGGCCAGTAGTCCCAGACTTCCCTTCTCAGGAACCTCAATCACCTTCCCGTTTTCATCCCGGATAATATAGTCCCTGCGCTTGATCTCATCAAGGATCACCCTGCCCCGGGTTGGTTTTTCTGTTTTTGCCATCATCTGCGATTTCTATGCTTAGTACTTTGTAAATTTCAGGACAGTACTTTGCCCTCCCGATTCGATTCTGACGAAATACATCCCCCCCGGATGTCCCGATATATCCAATGCTGCCCGGCCCGAATACAATCCACTCGAAAGGCAAACCCCGGATGCACTATAGAGGCTCAGGCTGGTACGGTCGGGCAGGGTTTCAAGATAGACCACATCACCTGCAGGGTTCGGGAAAACAGTACAGAACAAGCCATGCGCATGTATCCCGGGGCCAGCCGAAACAAGCCCGAGTTTCTCCCCAATGCTTATTCCCGCCATTGCCTCGGTATAAATCGTATCGATTTCTTCGGCGCTGAGACGCCGGTTCCAAATCGCAAGATCGTCCAGACTGCCCAGGGCCTGCCCCCTGCCGGTTTCACCCATCTGGTCCATGCCCAACTCGAAGGATCCCGGAATGACCGAGTGCTCTTCTCCATTCACATAGAGCTTAAGTTGAGTGTAATCGCAGCTTATGGCCAGATGGGTCCAGGTGTTCAGGGGAACCACATAGCCGAATGAATAGTCCTTCACTCCATATTGGGTATAGCCTACTTCGGAGTCGGTCCCCCATTGCTCGAGTTTAAGGCACACATTTTTGTTTCCAATCAGGTGGGTAGACCTGTGGTTGGCCGTTCTTTTCACCCAAACCGATAAAGACCAGGGCGGGGGGATGCTGTCACTGTAGATATCAACCGTATGTTCATTTTTTGTGAAGCATATCGCCTCCCCGAGTTTCCCATCTACATAACCCATTCCGGAAGATGCCTGTCCATGCAGCTCGTTCCCGGAATAGTCACGGCTGTTGCCGTCGAAAGGCCAATAGGCCACCAGAATTCCGGAACTATAGTCCCAGACATAGAGTCTGACCCAGGTGGTATCGCTAAAATACAGCCCGTCAAAAGCCCGGTAGCTGAAGGAGTCCAACCCGCTAAAGCCCTCTTCCGGAAGGTAGTCAAAGGAACCATCGCTGTTCAAAACCAGCATGCCAAAACGCGTACTGTCGGCAAGCAGGGCACTCAGGCTGTCCATATTGAGATCGCTGTCGTTCGACAAAACCCCGTCCCCGGCACTCACCACAAGCTCCTCTCCGATTTCCGTCATGTATTCATCTGCACCGGAAACGGGAGAGGCTTCTGCGATAACAAGTATTTTGACAGCAGCCTGTTCACTCTGTTCAAGACCATCGAAAACATGGTAGCGGAAACTGTCGATCCCGAGAAAGCCCGTATCGGACCGGTAAGAGAAGGTCCCATCCGCCTGCAGCTGCAGTTCTCCATGAAGGACATCATCCTCCAACTGAACCTGCAGTGTATCCCGGTTGTAATCGTAATCGTTGGCCAGAATACTGTTTTCGAAGGATGACTGGAAATGCCTTTCGGAAGTGACTGTAAAGGTGTCTCCCAGTGCCACAGGGGCGTATTCGATCCGTGGAATGGCCTCTGCCCAGGGCGATTGGTCATCATGCAAATGAACAAATTCAGTTCCGTAAGGCGCAGGAGCAAGCTCATCCCAGCTGAGCCCCTGAAACCAGTGCTCGATATATCCGCTGAAGGAATGAATCGCAATCCTGTCATAGGATTGGTAGTTCATAAAGGCAAGTTCGGCTGAATCCATATCCGCCTCAAAAACATTGAAACGGGTCTGATCGTCTTCCTCCTGAATCTCATCTGCATAGGTTTCATAAATGGCACTGGGCCACCTGTCTATGATATCGTTGACCTCCACACCCAGGACCACGCGCTGATCACCTTCAATCTCGTCGGCCCACTGAAGAATGGTTTCGCCACGCGATTTAAAGATGTTGCCGTTGCTGTTGTAGTTCATCACGGTGACATGATTGCATTCTGTAAGGTAGTGGTAAGCCACATAGTTGTTTGAACCATTGTAATCGACACGGGCAGAGCTGATCCAGCCGGGACGAAGCGCAACAGAGTGCAGGAGCGGCCTTGCCCCTTCTGCAATCAGGGTGTCGTTCCAGGCAACAGCCTGGTCATGGGCAGCCTTACAATACTCCAGGTAGGGTACCAGCAGATTGTCCGACTTCGGCTCGTTGTCGTTCTGCATCCCGTGCAGACCGGCATGGGGGTATTTCCTGTTAAAGGCCGCAGCAGCATCGATGACCTTTCTGGCGTGTTCAATGTGCTCATCCTGGTCCAGATCGCCCAGATAGTCTAGGCCTGCCTCATTGTCCCAGAAATAGTAACAGCCCCAAACCTTGATCCCGGCAGCATTGGCTTTTTCTATGAAGGCCGCAAGGGCTTCCTCGTTTCGAATGCTAACATCTTGTCCCCAGTAGTATTCCCCAATGTATAAATAGACCTCATTGATGGACTTATTCATGCAGAAATCAATCATCAGGTCCTGGTTCGTCTGGTATTTTTTCCAGATCCACATGCCTCTTCGAACAGGCTTATCCAACAGGTCCCACTCCTTATGGGCGACGTTCTGTGCATGAAGCGAAACAGCCATAAAAAGGACTAAAACGATGCTAAGTTTTTGCTTCATAAGTTAGTCCTATTGTATGGCTATTTCAACATTGAAATCGTCCAGATATGCGTCTGACTTATCCATCACAGACAAGACCACATGGTCGGCTGTAGTGAGGCCATCGTGAACATAGAGGACATTCATCAGATTTACATCCATCTGGGTAAAGCGATCGCCCTGCTCCAACACGCTGGCCCCAATGAACAACCAGCCGTTCAAAGGCGCTTCTTCAAGCACATAGATAATATTTTCCGGCGCAGTACCCGTAACCTCCAGAACTTCGCTGCTCAGGACAAAAGCCCCTCCGCTTTCCAGACTGAGTCCCGTATTGTTCGTAAGCTTCAAATCTCCGGCACCGCCAGAATAGGTGGCAATCATCATCGGAGCTGGCAATTCTTCATGCTCTTTAGAAGCAAACTCATTCGCTTCACCCGATCCTGCTTCTCCATCCAGCATCAAAGACAGCGTCTCATTTCCCGTCAGGCCCTTGTAATAGTCGCCCAGATCGAATGAAAAAGCTGAAACAGCTGTGGTAGCAATGCCGGCAAGCGGATCGGGATCGGCAGCCGGTGCGTTGTTCCAGGTAAGTCCGCTCTCGTCCCAGCTCTGATCCTGCACAGCATAGAGTTTTAATCCCGCACCTGCTCCCCCTGTCAGATTCACAGCCATCTCCAGCTCCATTCCAATAACATCAGCCTCCTTCTCAAATTCCCCCAGGTTAAACATCAGGTAAGCCTTCTGGTCACTATCCGAATGGCCACTGACATGCTGCACCTTCAAAATACTGTCGCTGCCATAGTTCTCATCGGCAAGGGATCCGGCATTGACAAAAGCATCATGAAGGGGATAGATGGTATCTGTTTCGAACGCAATATCATGGGAAGTATCCCCTCCCTCTGCTGCAAAATAGACGACGGAAGCAATGACATGAATGATCCCGTTGGTGGGCTCCAGGTTCGAGGTTGCGATGGTCCACCTGCTTTTCGTACCCTGATTCACCAAGCCCTGATAGCCGGTGTTGTGCGACAAATACATGATTTGTCCGTTCTCACAGGGGTAGGCAATGGGTTGATTACTTGCCGACAGCTCTGGATCGGTAAACGTGACCCTGGCATTCACCATGTGGTACTTAAGCACGTTTCGAAGTATGGGAAGGGGAACATCCTCGATGGAAGCATAGTCATGCTCGCTCAGATACTGCTGTATTCCCTCATTTGTAGGGGCGATAAACGTTCGGACAACATCTTCCTGATAGTAGTTTTCAAGGCCTGTCAGAAAGATGCACTGTTCAAGCAGGTCCAGTGAATCATGACTCGAGATAAACTCCCAGGCAGTCATATTCAGTTTGGGCGAAGGCTTGCAGTATTCGTATTCATAGCTTTTTTGCAGTTCACAGGCCGTAAACAGAAGCATGAGAAGGACCGGGAAACTCACAGCGACTAATCGCTTAAGCACTTTTATATGGCTAATTGTATGTTTCATCTCTATTGATAAAAGGGATTTTGTACCAGATTCGGATTCCTGTTCAGGGCATCCTCAAAGATGGGCCACACCAGGTTGGCCTCATCGCTGAGCCCGTTTAAAGGGTTCATAACTTCAATGGCCTTCCCTGTCCGAACAAGGTCGAACCAGCGATGCCCCTCGAAGCAAAGCTCTATAAAGCGTTCATGCAATATGGCCGACTCCAAATCGCCATAGCTGTCAATGGCATCCTGGGCCGTAAAGGCTTGTAGTCCTGCTCTGATCCGGATCGCATTTAGCAGTTCCAGTGCAGCCCCGGTCTCCCCCAGCTTGTTGTGAGCCTCAGCCTTTAAAAGCATGATGTCTGCCAGTCGTATCAGCACAATGTTGTTATCGGAAGGATCGGGGCTTTCATCATTGAAGCCTTTCCCAAAAAACTTCCAGACCATCTTGGGATAGCGCTGTGTCTGATCATAGATAAGGCTTTGCCTCAGATCGCCCGTCTCGAAAGAATTGCGGAATTTCTTACTGGGAAAGTAGTCACTGTCCGATCCAAGGGCATAGAGAACCCGAAGACTGTTCGTCTGCACTTCATTGTAGCCCAGCTCAAAAATGCTTTCCTCACTGTAACCCGAAGCAAAAATCTTCGTCCAGCTGCTGATAGGAACCAGGGAATAAAGGCTGTTGTCCAGGACCTCCCGGGCTGCATCGATGGCCTCCTGGTATTTATGTCTCCACATATAAACCTGGGTTAATAAGCCATAAGCCCCTCCCTGAGTGAAGAATATCCGATCGGCATCACCGCCAAAGCTCTTCCTGCAGTTCACGGTTGCATAGAGCAAATCTGCCTCTATCTGATCCAGGACTGTTTCCTGATCGTTTCTTTCGACAAAGAGATTCTGGCTGGTACTCTCGTAGGGTTCCGTAATAAGCGGAACATCGCCCCACACTCTCACACAGTAGAAATAAGCCAGCGCCCTGATTGCCCTGGCCTGAGCAAGAAGCTGAAGCCCGCCCTCGTCGTCTGCCTTGTAAATCTCGGGCACATATTTAATCGCATAATTTGCCCTGCTGATCACGCTGTACAAACCGTTCCAGCTGGCCGAACTGATTGTTTTATTGAGGGTATTTTCCAGGAGCATCTGAGGATTGCCGGAATGATAAGAGTTTACGGCATCGGCACGGCCCTCTCCCCAGTAAGCAAAATTGGTTCGTAAGGCACCCTGGAGGGCATCGTACACTCCGTTAACACCTGCTTTGGCATCACCTTCGGTTTTGTAGAAGCCCTGGGCCGAAAAACTGCTGATCGGATCCTTGTCCAGAAAATCTTCTGAACAGGCCTTAGGCAGCAGCAGTAGAAAAGCAAACAGAATGTTGACTGTATATTTCATCTTCGTCAATTTTAAAACCCGAATTTTACACCGAAAATAAACGTACGACTCTGGGGATAGGATCCTTCATCGACCCCTATCCGGAGTCCGCGGTAAGAGTTAACATCCGGGTCATAACCCGTATAGTGGGTCCAGGTTAGTAAATTACTACCCGAACAATAGACTTCTATTCGGTCGAATCTAATCCGCTGAACAAGGCTTCGGGGCAATTGATAGCGCAAACTGACATTCTTCAGTTTAATGTAAGAGCCATCCTCGACCCAGCGACTCTGTACCCGACTGTCCGATTCCATGGGATCTTCCCGGACAGGTTTTGGAAAGTCGGTGACATCCCCCTGCTTTCGCCACCTCTTCAATGCTTCTCTGGAAGGATTGTTATAGCGCACAACAGAATTGGTCTGGTGCTTGATCTCACTGTAGATTTCGTTCCCGTAACTGTACTGGAAAAACACATCCAGACTCAGATTCTTATACGAAAAGCTGTTGCTGATACCTCCAAAGAAATCGGGTTGAGCATTCCCAATGATCTGCTTATCCTTTTCATCGATGATGTTGTCTTCATTCAGATCGTTCCAGATGGGCTCTCCCCCTTCAAATACATCTCCGTACTCACCGTTTCTGACGAGATTTACATTGTCCTCATCGCGGGCATAAACCCCCTCGAATTTGTAGCCATAAAATACCCCGATGGGCGAACCAACCTGCAAAATGTGGTAGGGGCCATCCTGTATGTACCCGTTTGTCAGCAATTCTTCGGGCAGATCAAGAATCTTGTTTCGGTTAAAGCTGATATTGAAATTCGTGTTCCATTGAAACTTCCCGGTGAAGTTGTGGGTAGTCAGGGCAAATTCAACTCCCTTGTTTTCAATTTCCCCAAGATTCTGGGTAATGTAACTGAAACCCGTGGTCCTTGGAATGGGCACATTGTAAAGCAAATCTTTGGTGTGCTTGTAATAGACATCGACAATGAAGAAAACCCGGTTGTCTATCACCGACAGGTCAAGTCCGGCATTGTACTGTGTTGTGGTCTCCCAGCTTAATGCCGAATTGGGCATCACCGTTGGGGCTGCACCTGAGTAATCCAGATAGTTGTTCCCCACACTGAACCTGCCCCGGGAAGTGTAATTGCCGATGGCTTCATTTCCGGTTGAACCCACCCCGAAACGAAGCTTTGCATCGTTCAGAAAACCGAGATTCTGCAGGAATGCCTCGTCGGAAAATCTCCATGCAAAAGAGACAGAGGGGAAGAAACCATACCTGTTGTCGGAACCGAAACGGGAAGAACCATCGGCACGCATACTTGCTTCGAACAGATAGCGTTTCTGGAAATCATAGGAAACCCGGCCAAAAAAGGATTGCATGGAATGCGCTGTTTCAACGTTTACCTCCTGATTTTCAATAGTAGCAGCACCATTTAAGCTCCGGATATCATCGCTGATAAAGTACTTGCCATCGAGCCCGGTAACTTCATATCTCCAATCCTGAAAACTGATTCCTAAAACGGCCCCAATGCTGTGATTGTCGCCGATGGTTTTATCATAGCTCAGGTAGTCCTCATTGGCCCAGGTCAGGTTATTGGTCGATCGGACCGAGCCCCAATTAAAGCCTTCGCGGTAATCCAGGGTCGAAGGCATAAACCAGTCCTCTTTCATCGAAATAACATCGATGCTCAGGTTGGCCCTGAATTTCAGTCCCTCAATGATCTCATACTCCAGGTACTCGTTTCCGATAATCCGGTCACTGGTATTGAGGTGCGTGCAAAGGGTAGCCAGCCCCACAGGATTGCGCTTGCCCCACTGGTATCCGTTCAGCGAACCATCGGGTAAATACATTGAATAGGTCGGAGGCCTGTACAGGGCAGAGCGAACGATACTCAGATTGCCCGTCCCGGCAGCATTAATCCGGTTGTTTACCCCATGAGCATAGAATATACGCTGCCCGATTTCCAGCCTTTCATTCACCTTAAAATCGATGTTCATCCGGGAGGTGATATTCGTGAAATTAGAATTCAGGATAATCCCGTCCTGGTCGAGATAGGAAGCGCTGAAGGCATAGTTGATTTTGTCGGTACCTCCCAGTATCGATAATTCGGCCTTGTACTGCATGGCGCTGCGGTACAACTCATCCTGCCAGTCTATATCCCCGTTGTTTCTTGGACTTAAAGAGTCGAGGACGGCCCAGGTCGGGGCTACGGGTTCGTCCATGTTCTGATAGGAATCGATAATCCAGTCTCTGTACTGCTCGGCATTAAGGACACCGAGCCAGTGCGACAAATTGCTGACACCCGAATTCAGGTTCAGGCTGATTTTCGCCTTGCCTTCCGCTCCCTGTTTGGTGGTAATCATCACCACCCCGTTGGCAGCCCTGGATCCATAAATGGCAGTGGACGAAGCGTCCTTGAGCACCTCAATCGATTCAATATCTCCGGGGTTAATACTGGCCAGCGGATTCACACCATGCTGTTCGGACACATTAAGGGATGAAAGTGAATTGGATTCCACCGGAACTCCATCGATCACATAGAGGGGCGAATTCCCCGAGTTCAGGGATGAATTCCCCCTTACTCTGAAAGTAATATCTCCCCCCGGCGCACCCGAATTGCTGGTAATCTGCACCCCGGCGGCTCGCCCCTGCAAAACCGATAAAGGATTGTTCACCTGGCTTTTTTCCAGTTCACTACTGCTTACAGAAACAATGGATCCTGTAAGGTCTCTCTTTTTCTTTGAACCATAACCAACCACGACCAGTTCATCCATCGACAGGGCCTGGGGCTCCATTGCCACATCAATGCTTGTCTGATTTCCAACCACGACCTCCTTTGCCTTGTAACCCATGTAGGTAAACACCAGGGTTGCATCTGAGGGTACGCGAAGGGAATACCAGCCCTCTGCGTTAGTAGCCGTACCCCGCGTCGTTCCTTTTACAATGATATTGACACCGGGCAGGGTTGTTCCGTCGGAAGCATCTGTAATGACCCCAGACACCTCTTTTTGCGCACCTTGCTGCGCCAATCCTTCATTGGCCAGGGCCAGCAAAACAGCAAGCAAAAGCACTAAGCATCTTTTCATAGCATAGGTTTTCATTTAACAGGTCCATCTTAGGTATCACTTCAAAGGTAGTAAAAATAAGAATGTGCTCGTGAACATTTTTTATCCCGAAACAAAAAATGGAAGACCACAAACCTGGTCACGTGCACAATTGATGCATCAGAAATTACGGCATGTAATTCTCGAGATTCTCCTTAATGACCAATTCTATAGGGAGAAGTTTGAGTTTAGACAACTGCTTCTTAAAGGCCAGATGGTCAACCAGGGAAGACAGGGCCTGATTGGCCTGAAAGCGGGGATTCTGGTATATCAGGTAATCGATGATCCCCTGCTCCAGATAAGCGGTGTTCTCATCAATGAGATCATAACCCAAAAGCCTGATATCTAAATCATAAGCCTGCAAAACCTCCGCCACAAAATGCACCTTTGAGGTGGACACATAAATGGCACCTACGGAGGGCTGATTTTCGAGGGTAGCCATCAGCCGCTGCTCTGTCTCCAGCGTATTGTCGATCCGCTCCACGATGACCTTGTCTTCGGAAAAGCCATTTTCCCGAAAGAATTCCCGGAACCCCTCTTCTTTCTCCTTCAGGTGGCGGGCATTTGCGTGGTCCTCAAGCATGTGCAGCACAAGCATCCTTCGCTCAGGCTTACATACCCGATGCAACAAACTCGCGGCTGTTCGTCCGCTCTGAACCAGGTCCTGCCCCACATGACAGAGGGCCTGACTTTCCTTGATGTGCGTATTGAAGGTCACATAGGGCAGCCCCATCTCTTCACAACTCCTGAAGAAATCAATCGATTCCTGATAGAAGACCGGGGCTGCTACCACCCCGTTGTAGCCCCCGTTCAGAATCTTCCTGGCATTCAGGACAAAACTTACTTCTTTTCGCAGATTGAACATGTACTTGTCGACGCGGATACCGATAAAAGAATAATCGGCCAGTGCATCGTCAAAACCATAAAAGGCACGCTTCCAATAGACATCCCGGGTATAATCCGGAACAAGAATGGCTACCTTGTACACTTCCCCCTTTTTCAGGGTTTGAGCGATCAGATTGGGCTGGAAATCAATCTTATCAAGAATCCGCTGAATCCTGGCATAGGTTTTCGGAGAGACCGTACCTCTGCCGTGGATGACACGATCGACCGTGGCACGCGAAACCTCGGCCATGTCGGCAATATCTTT
>PDRI01000101.1 GCA_002748055.1 Bacteroidota bacterium
CAGGACCAGCAAGATCAGCAGGACCAGCAGGATCAGGAGGGTGATCAAAAGGATCAACAAAGGGATGCTGAGCAGGAGGATCAGCAGCAGGATGGTGAAGAACAGACCAAACCAATGGAAATATCCAGGGAAGATGCTGAACGCATGTTGAAGGCTATTCAGCAGCAGGAAAAGGACGTGAAAGAGAAAGTTGACAAGCAGAAGGCTGCCATGGTAAAGACAAAATCTAAAAAGGATTGGTAAATTCGCAGCATTCATGAGAAAGAAATCAGGCATATTGTTTTTTCTGCTCTTGCTCACAGGAGCGGGACTCCTGGCGCAGAATGAAAAGTCTTTTACGGCAAGGGCTCCGGCTACCATAGAGGCAGGGCAGCAATTTCAATATGTGATCGAAGGCAATGCCAAGGGCGAAGTCCGCTTACCCGATCTGGAACCATTTATGCTGGTCGCGGGCCCTTTCTCCTCCTTCTCTTCGCACTCCCAGTGGCAAAATGGTAAAATGACCATGCACACGGTGGTAAGCTACACCTATGTGCTGACCACCAACGAAGAGGGAAGTCATGTGATCCCCCCCGCAACGGTGAAAGCTGGTAGAAAAAGCCTGAAAACAAATGAGGTTAGGGTGGTCTGTACAGCTGCCACAGCGCCTTCTTCCGCCGGAGGAAGCAGCTCACCCCAGGCCCAACAGGGCAGCAGCACTCAGAAAGCTGAACCGGCATCTGCATCTGCGGGGCAGGAGGTCTTCCTGCGCGTAGAACCTGCAAGGCGTGAGCTCTATGTGGGAGAGCAATTTGTTTCTGAGCTCAGAATTTATACCCGGGTGAATACCCGTCCGGCTTCCAATTCCGGGGAAGTTCCTTATGAAGGTTTTTACAAGAAGGCTCTTGATCCGGAATCCTCTGCCCAACGCAGAGATATAAATGGGCAACAATACGTTACCCAGGCTATTCAGCGACACATCCTGATTCCTCAGAAAACGGGTGAGTTGAAGATTGAGCCCTTCGAATCCGAATGGTTAATTCAGAAACGGGTACAGCGCAGGGGCAGTCAAAGCCTTTTCGATGATTTCTTTAGCGACCCCTTTTTCGATGGCTATCAGGATGTACCCGTTTCCCTCTCGACCCGCCCCCTGCAGATAAAGGTAAAAGCCCTCCCGACCGGGGCACCTGATGGCTTTACCGGAGGGGTGGGGAATTTTACGATGCAGGCCTCACTCTCAAAGCAGGAACTGGACCTGAACGATGCCCTCAGTCTGAAGATTGTGATCAGGGGAGAGGGGAATCTGCCTTTGCTCGGTGAACCGAAAGTGAACATGCCCCTCGATCATGACATCTATGATGTTGCCCGGAAAATCAATACGAGTACCTCCGGAAACCGGATCAGTGGCTCGGTTACTTTCGAATACCCCATCGTAGTGAGGCACGCCGGAAATTTCAGAATTCCACCCATCTCTTTTTCCTGGTTCGACCCTGTTTCAGGGAAGTATAAGACCACTGAAACGGACGAATTTACTTTTACAGTCAAAAAAGGAAAGGGAGAAGAAAACGGAGGCGGTGTTTATGTGCCCGGACTCAGTCAGGAGGCTGTCGACAATATCGCCACCGACATCAGGGATATCTCCAGGAAAGCACCGGCCTTGCGACCAATAAGCTACACACTAATGGGACAGCCCTGGTATGCACCTGCCTATTTGCTGGTATTTGTTCTGGCCCTGCTCAGTACCGTTCTGCTGAGGAAAGTAGCCCGCAGAAATGCCGATTTAAAACTGGTTCGTAACAGAAAGGCCAGTCGCATTGCGGGACAAAGGCTGAAATTGGCGGCACAGCACATGAAGGCAAACAATCCGGAAGGCTTCTTTGAAGAAATCGGGAAGGCCATATGGGGATATGTGAGCGACAAGCTTGCGCTGGAAACTTCGCGGCTTTCCCGGGACCTTGTTCTGGAGGAATTCAGAAAACACAAGCTTTCCGATGACTTGCTCCGGGCATTTACCGATGTACTCGACGAGTCTGAGTTCTCCAGATTTGCGCCAGCCAGTGAACGCAGCGAAATGAGTGAACTCTATAAGCGGGCAGCTACATTAATCGATAACCTGGAAAACCAGCTCTGATGAAAAAGCTAGTTTTGTTCTTCCTCCTGATAGGAAGTGTTTCGGCAAGTGCTCAAAGCGACAGCCTATACAATCGTGCCAATGCACACTACGAAGGGGGAGAGTATGAAGCTGCACTGGATGCATACGGACAGCTGATTGCAAGCGGATATGAGTCTTCCGACCTGTACTACAATATGGGCAATGCAGCCTTCCGTTCGAACAGCATCGGACTTTCGATTCTCTATTATGAAAAGGCACTTAAGCTTGAACCCGGCAACCAGGACGCCGCCCATAATCTGGAGTACGTAAAGCAGTACAGGGTCGATGCCTTTGACAGCATTCCCGTGTTTTTTCTGAAGGACTGGATCAAGGCTTTTGTCCATTTGCTATCGGAACGCAACTGGAGCCTGGCAGCGCTGCTGCTGTTTTCGCTGTTCTTTATCTGTGTTCTTCTGTATTTGTTTTCCAGAAGGATGGTCCTGAAAAAGGCAGGTTTTTTTATCGGACTTGCTGTTTTGCTGCTATTTGGCCTAAGCCTTGCTTCAGCTGTAAGTGCACATCGGCATATTGTCAGGCCTGTCGAGGCTGTCATTATCGAGCCTTCGGTAACGGTCAGAAGTACACCGGATCATTCAGGAACCGAATTGTTTATCTTGCATGAAGGCACAAAAGTGACCAGCGGTGAAATGGTTTCCGGCTGGCAGAATATCCGTGTAGCCGATGGAAGGGAAGGCTGGGTCGTGCAGAACCACATAGCCAGTATTTAATCATAGCATATGGCGGTCAGAAAGAGTATCGAAGAAATCAATCAGAAAATCAGTAGAGGAGAGGCTGTTGTAATGACAGCTGAAGAGGTGGCCGAATTGGGAAAAAACAGCAATGCCACCGAGATTGCAAAAAAAGTTGATGTTGTAACTACAGCTACTTTTGGGCCGATGTGTTCCTCCGGTATGTTTATCAATACCGGCCATACCGATCCACCCATCCGAATGGAAAAAGCCACCTTGAATGGGGTCCCTGCCTATGCAGGTATCGCTGCCGTTGATCTCTATATTGGGGCTACTGAAAATCATCCGGAGAATCCTGCCTATGGGGGAGCCCATGTGATAGAGGCCCTGATCAAAGGGGAGGATGTTGATTTGCTGGCTCGAGCCAAGGGCACCGATTGCTATCCAAAGAAGGAAGTGAAAACCAGGATTAACAAGGCGAATCTGAATGAAATGATTCTGTTCAATCCCCGGAATGCCTATCAGAATTATCCGGTGGCTGTAAATACTTCAGGGAAAATCAAATACACTTATATGGGCAGCCTTCTGCCCCGCCTGGGAAATGCCAACTATTCCACCTCAGGTGCGCTGAGCCCTTTACTGAATGACCCCGACCTTCGGACGATAGGCCTTGGAACAAGGATCTTTCTGGCAGGGACCACAGGCTATGTGAGCTGGCACGGAACCCAATTCAGAGCTGGTACCGAACGAAACGAATTCGGGGTGCCGGTTGGGCATGCTGCCACATTGGCGGTTATTGGCAATGCGGCTGAAATGGATGCCAACTTCCTGAAGGCTGCATACTTTGAAAAATACGGGGTAAGTATGTTTGTGGGTATTGGGGTTCCGATACCAGTCCTGGATGAAGACATGGCTGCCCGGGTCATGATACGCAATGAGCAGATTAACACGAAAATTGTGGACTATAGCGATCCCACACATCCTGAAATTGGCCGAACGAATTATGAAGAATTAATGAGCGGATTCATTAAACTGAAGGGGAAGAAAATAAAAACGGCCTCTATGTCGAGCCTGTATAAAGCCAGACAAATCGCTGATATTCTAAAGAATCGTATTTTGAAGGCAGGGTTCTACCTGACGACCAGTGTAGCTTCATTTCCTGCACAAAAAGAGTTGAATCCTCTCGATAGCTGACGACAGACCACCCTAAAGCAGTAAAAATGACGCATTCAAAGCAGCGAAAGCAGAAACGGAGGCTGGTTCTTAACTTCCCTTCTGAAACCGTTAATGAGCCCATTACCTGCAAGCTGATAAGGGATTATGAACTTGAAATAAATATCCTTAATGCTGACATTAGCCATGGGAAGGAGGGTAAATTACTGGTCGAAATGAAGGGTTCGGCATTTAACCTCAATGAAGCGATGGTTTATCTTGAGAGCAGGGGGGTTGAATTGAACCCAGTTGTAAAAACGATTCTGTTTAAGAGCCAGAATTGTGTCCACTGTGGTGCATGTACATCGGTCTGTTTCTCCGGGGCCCTGAATCTTGGGAACGAAAACCGGGAACTGGTGTTCAGTCCGGAGAAATGTGTAGCCTGCGAACTCTGTATTAAGGCCTGTCCGCTTCAATTGTTCGAAACCAACTTTAGCGTCGGCTGATTGTTCGAACCCAGATTATACAGAGGGGATATGAACGGGAAGCGCTTTCGTTTTCTCCCTTGTCAATACCTTGAATCGGATTTGCTGATCGGCATTACACCTGAGGACTACCTCCCCGGAATGGAAGAGCTTAGCCTGAAGGAATTGATCCGGATCAGGAAAGAGCTGGACGGCTTCATTTGCCGTCATCCGGAATTCACGGAAATGAGTCCGCCGAAGCAGCTTATTGCCACCTACTCGGAAAATCGGATGATTCCCCTGTTCATCAGGGCTATGCTGCGGGCTTCCAATGCGACGAATACAGGTCCCATGAGTGCAGTGGCAGGTGCTTTTGCCAGCCATATAGCGCGCTTTCTCCTGTCTGCCTTTGCAGTAAATGAGCTTGTGGTGGAGAATGGAGGAGATTTATTTACTTCCTGCAAGTACCCCCTGGTAACGGCCCTCCATGCAGGAAAGCTAAGTCTATCGGATAAACTGGGATTGGAAATTCCGCCAGAGCCTTTTGGTGTCTCAACATCATCCGGTACCCTGGGGCATTCTTTCAGCGCGGGACAGGCCGATGCCCTTACGGTGGTTTGCAGGGAAGCAGCGCTTGCCGATGCCTGGGCCACTTCACTTGCCAACAGGGTCAGAAAGGCATCCGATCTTAAAACCGTACTTGAACAGAGCAGGGAGATTCCGGAGATTCTGGCCTGTGCTGTCATTCATGATGGGAGAATTGCGGTTGCCGGCGAACTAAAGCTGGTATTGCTTGAGGGGGGGATATCAACGGATGCTGAAGACGCCCAGTCCCCGGCATGATGCCTCGCCTATTTCGATGCGCTCGACCCAGCTGTAACCAGGCCCCTGCCTGCACCAACGGATGAACGCATAGCAGCGGTCCTCAGGGCCCTCAACAGCAGCCCGAACAGAACCGTCCATTTCATTGCTTACCCATCCCCTGAGCCCGAGCTTCCTGGCCTCTTTACGGGCGGCAAAGCGAAACCCCACTCCCTGAACCCGCCCATATACCTGAATGTCGAAATGCCTCATCCGGCCTTTCCGTTTAGAAAAACCAGGCTGAAAGCCAGAAATGAAATTGTAAATCCCATCGTGCCATAGCTGATCATGGTATCATTTTTATTCTTTGCGTGCATGAGCTTGGGGCTTTGAGCTAAAAATAAGCAATAATTTCTATTTTTATAACTCAATTGAAAGCTATGGGTACGTTGAAAATACTTGTTGTAGATGATATTTATACCAATCGCTATTTGCTCTCGGAGCTGATAAAACTTACAGGGAACGAGGTGCTTATTGCAGAGAATGGAAAAGAGGCCATCGCCTTGCTTGAAAAGGAAGAAGCACACATGATTTTTATGGACATAGAGATGCCGGTGATGAACGGTATCGAAACC
>PDRI01000098.1 GCA_002748055.1 Bacteroidota bacterium
GCAGGAAGACCTGCACGGAGCCCCCCGGGTAAATCCAACACCTGCTGTTTATAAAAGGCCGAAGCACCTACAACATTCTGTAAAAAGATAGCGATACGGTTGGTGCCATTGGCCATATTCGGGGGTAATCCAAGGGCCATCAGCACCGGAAGGGTAAGCATGGATCCTCCGGCTGCAAGGGTATTCACAATCCCGGCAATGATGCCGATACCTACAACAAGCGGATAAATATACCAATCCATTGGCCCCTCATGCAAACATGGGGAAGTCGGCCATCATCTCGTTCACCCTCGATTTCACCTTCTTAATCATAGGCTCTTCATCGATGTGGAGAATGACCTTGTCGATCATTTCCACGATGCCCGGAATCAAGTCTTCCTTCACACCACGGGTGGTAATTGCAGAGGTTCCGACCCTGATGCCACTGGTCTGGAAGGGCGAGCGGGAATCGAAGGGAACCATGTTCTTGTTCACCGTAATATCTGCCTCAACCAGGCTATTTTCCACCTGCTTTCCGCTTATGTCTTTCACCTTCGTCCGCAAATCGATTAACATGGAATGGTTATCCGTTCCCCCTGAAACCACTTTGTAGCCCAGATCGTTAAAGGTTTGGGCCATTACACGAGCATTTTCTTTTACCTGACGCTGGTAAAGCTTGAATTCCTCGGTGAGGGCTTCCCCAAAGGAAACGGCCTTGGCTGCAATGACATGCTCCAGCGGCCCCCCCTGAATTCCCGGAAATACGGCAGAGTTCAATAGCGAGGACATCTTCCGGATTACGCCCTTCTTCGTGGCTTTTCCCCAGGGATTATCAAAATCCTTACCCATAAGAATAATGCCACCTCTCGGCCCGCGAAGTGTCTTATGAGTGGTCGAAGTCACGATATGGGCGTATTTCAAAGGATTGTCCAGCAGACCGGCTGCAATCAGCCCGGCCGGGTGGGCCATGTCAACCATGAACAAAGCACCAATTTTGTCGGCAATGTCACGCATGCGTTTATAGTCCCATTCCCTGGAATAGGCTGAAGCCCCTCCTACGAGCAACTTAGGCTTTTCTTCCAGGGCCTTTTTCTCCATTGCATCATAGTCGATCAGGCCGGTTTTCTCCTCCAGCCCATAAGAAATAGCCCTGTACAAAATACCCGAAGAGTTTACAGGTGAACCGTGAGACAAATGCCCCCCGTGCGAGAGGTCGAGCCCCATGAAGGTGTCACCGGGTTGCAGCACAGTCATAAATACAGCCATATTGGCCTGGGCGCCCGAATGGGGCTGAACATTGGCATATTCTGCATCATATAGCATACACAGCCGCTCAATAGCCAGCTTCTCCACCTCATCCACAACCTCACAACCGCCATAGTAGCGATGACCCGGATAACCTTCCGCATACTTATTAGTCAGGCAAGACCCCATGGCCTCCATCACCTGGGTACTTACAAAATTCTCGGAAGCGATCAGCTCAATGCCCCGCTTCTGACGGTTATACTCATGATCGATGTAGGAAAAAACTTGATTGTCACGCTTCATTTCTTCGATATTATGTTTAAAAATAACTAGCCTATCAGCAACTGATGAACTACATAAAAGCCTGCGGCAATAGCAGCACCGACAAAAGGACCCAGAACAGGAATCCAGGCATAGGCCCAATTGCTGCTTCCCTTTTTATTCATGGGTAAAAGCGCATGCATAATTCTGGGGCCAAAATCACGGGCCGGGTTAATGGCATAGCCCGTGGTTCCTCCAAGCGAGAGGCCGATGGCCGTAACCAGCAGCGCCACCGGAAGTGCACCCAGGGTCCCCATCCCCATTTTAACTTCGGTCGCACCGTCCAAAGTTAAACTGGGTTCCGCGATATAGAGAATCACAAAGATCAGAACAAAGGTTCCGATGAGCTCGCTCAGGAAATTTGAAGCAGGCCGGGAAATTGCCGGGATGGTTGAGTAACAAGCCAGAACTGCTCCGGGGTCCTCTGTTCGATTAAAGTGATGCCGGTAAAAGAGCCATACGGTTCCGGCACCCGCCATCGCACCCAGAATTTGGGCCACAATAAAAGGCAGTACCAAAGACCAGGAGAACATCCCTGCAATCGCCAGTCCCAGGGTCACGGCGGGATTAATGTGAGCACCCGAAACCGGGCCGGCAACAGCTACCCCGACAAATACGGCCAGTCCCCATCCAAGCGCAATCACAATCCATCCTGCATTGTGCCCTTTGGTATCGCTGAGAACCACATTGGCAACAACACCGTTCCCCAATAGTAACAGAAGAAAGGTCCCTATAAATTCTGCAAATACTTCATTCATTTTGGTATTATTTTAGTATCGTCAAAAATAAATCAATTTATCCCGTGTAGCCAGTTTCTTGAACGGGAAATCGCCCGGTGCCAGTGGCTCAGCTTACGCAATTGTTCCTCCTCCCCTATCTTGCTCTCGAATCGTCTGTCCACGGCCCACTGCGTGGAGATCTCCTCAACCGACGACCAGAATCCAACGGCCAGCCCGGCCAAATAGGCTGCACCCAATGCCGTGGTTTCGATGGTCCTGGGCCGGGTAACCGGCGTATTCAGGATGTCCGCCTGAAACTGCATCAGCAGATTGTTGACAACCGCTCCACCATCAACCTTCAAATCGGTAATGGGCTTGCCCGCATCCTCTTCCATCGCACGTACAACATCATTTACCTGAAAAGCAATACTTTCAAGAGCTGCCCGTGCAATATGCCCGGCCTTTACCCCCCGGGTCAGGCCGGAGATGGATCCACGGGCATAGGGATCCCAGTGAGGTGCACCAAGACCGGTAAAAGCAGGTACGAAATACACCCCCCCATTGTCACTCACCGATTCAGCCAGGGCTTCGATCTCGGCTGAGTCCTTAATCAGGCCCAGCCCGTCTCGTAACCATTGAACCACAGCTCCACCTATAAAAATACTTCCCTCCAGGGCATAGGTGGTGACCCCGTCACGCTGACATGCAATAGTAGTAAGAAGGTTGTTATCTGATTTTACCGCAAGGGATCCGGTATTGCAAAGAATAAAACAGCCGGTTCCGTAGGTGCACTTTACCGCACCCGGCTCAAGACACATCTGTCCGAAAGTAGCGGCCTGCTGATCGCCTGCAATCCCGGCAATGGGAATCGCTGCTCCCAAGAGGGATGGTTCTGTGTTCCCATAGACCTCCGAGGACGAACAAACCCCGGGCAAAGCCGCCTCAGGCAGCCTGAACAGCTCCAACAGTTCGGTATCCCAGTGGAGCTCATGAATGTTGTAAACCATGGTACGAGATGCATTGGTAACATCCGTAACATGCACTTTTCCCCCTGTCAGTTTCCAGATCAGCCAGGAATCGATGGTTCCGAATGCCAGATCCCCTGAAGCCGCTTTCGCCTCAATTCCGGGCACATGCTCCATCATCCACTGCCATTTGGTCGCAGAGAAATAGGCATCCACAACCAGGCCGGTCTTGTCGCGGATCAGATCCTCTTTCCCGGCCAGTTTCAGCGAATCGCAGATCCCCGCGGTTCTTCGATCCTGCCATACAATTGCATGGCAGAGTGGCTCACCGGTTTTACAATCCCAGGCAACAGCCGTCTCGCGCTGGTTCGTAATTCCAATTGAAACAATATCGGAAGCCCGTAGCGCGGTCTTCTGAAGCACCTCCCTTATAACCCCGATCTGAGAATCCCAGATCTCATTGGCATCATGCTCTACCCAGCCAGGCTCCGGGAAGATCTGGGTGAATTCCTTTTGGGCCACACCCTTAATCTGGCCCTGGTGATCGAAAACAATGGCACGGGAACTGGTGGTTCCCTGATCAATTGCTAAAACATATCCCATATGTATGACATTTAATGAGTGTTTTCCTTTACTTACAGGGTATTAAGCTTAGCTACCTTGCTAAAGTCCTCAAGCTGCTGCTTTTCCCAGGCTTCATCCCTGCCCAGTTCCACAGCCATCAGATGTGCAACCTCGGGTGCAATCCGCAGGGCTTCTTCCACATCCAGCTGCAAGCTGCGAATTCTGCGCCCCAGGCAATCCTCCAGGGTCATGGCCATTTCCTCACGAATGGCCCAGATAATCTGGGCTTTTTGTATCTGCAGTTTCTCAGAAATCGTTTCACCCAGCGCTTTTTCGGCTAAGATCAGCTCCTGAATGCCGGCCTGGTCACTTCCGTACCAGTAGTGAGGATCGTTCAGATCCACCTCTTCTTTGTAGCCATGAATCCGAAGCCTTTCTGTAAGGGATGCGGCGGGTTGCAGGCCTGCCGTTTTCACAGCCTTATCCACCACGTCCTCGCCCATCTTCCTGTAGGTAGTCCACTTACCTCCGGTGATGGTTACCATTCCCGATGCTGATACAATAATTTTGTGCCCCCTGGAGATTTCCTTGGTCTTCTTTCCTTCCGAAGCTGGCGCTGCCAGTGGCCGCAATCCGGTATAGACGGCCAACACATCGTCCCGTTTAAAAGGCGGATCAAAATACAGCCTGGCAGTCTCCAGAATGTAGTTGATTTCGACTTCTTCAGCATGGGGTTCAATCTCTGCCTGCTGCTTTTCCACATCGGTGGTTCCAACCACTACATGGTCGTGCCATGGCACGGCAAACAAGACCCTGCCATCGCTGGTCTTTGGGATCATCAGGGCCTGGTCCCCTCCCAGATACTTCCGGTCGACCACCAGGTGTATGCCCTGGCTGGGCTTAACAATGTCCCTGCCCTCGGGCTCATCCATCTTCAGGATGTCATCGACAAAAACACCCGTTGCATTGATAACTGTGCGTGCCCGAATCTCATAAGACTCCCCGCCCAGAACATCCCTGGCAACAACACCTGCAATCTTTCCATCCTTTTTGACCAGGTTGGTAAGCTCCATGTAGTTCACAACCACGCCGCCCTGCTCCACAATGGTCTGGGCCAGATTTACCGCCAGGCGTGCATCGTCGAACTGGCCATCGAAATAACGCACACCTCCCCTGAGTTTCTTCTGCTTAATGTGGGGCAGTTCGCGCATACATCGCTTTTTCGACAGCGGGATTGATCGACCGATCCCCAGCTTACCCGCCATCAGGTCGTAGAGGGTGAGGCCTATTGTGTAAAAGGGTACGCACCACCAGCTATAACAGGGAATGATAAAACCCTGGTCCCTGACCAGATGGGGCGCGTTTCGCTTCAGGCGGCCTCTTTCCCGAAGAGCCTCCAGTACAAGGCTTACATTGCCCTGGGCCAGGTAGCGCACGCCGCCGTGCACAAGCTTGGTACTCCTGCTGGAGGTCCCTTTGGCAAAGTCGTATTTTTCGAGCAGGAGCGTTTTATACCCCCGGGAGGCTGCTTCAAGTGCTGCGCCCAAACCGCTGGCCCCTCCCCCAATGACCACAACATCATATTTAAGATCGCCTTTGGCGATTTTCTGAATGGCGGAATCTCTGTTCATTAATAAAATAGAATAAATTAATTGCTCTAATTTAACCTTATATTTTCATCTCGGCGAATACTTTTATTCAGAACAGCTGTTTTTCTGTAACATAGTCCCAGGCAAGTGAACACCATAAAATTCCCGGCACCAATAGTGATGCTGAGTTTATACGGTAAAAGTGAATCAAACGGGCGACAACCCGGTGATGGTCTTCACCGGCCCGTTTATTCTTCAGCGAAGGGCCGACAGGTAAAATGGTACGATCCCTGAGCAAGCTCCAGGACCATTCCGGCCCGATCCGATGACCACACCCGAATGTGGTCCCCGGATTCAATTTCCTTCCCTCCCTCCAGGAC
>PDRI01000006.1 GCA_002748055.1 Bacteroidota bacterium
CATATCATTACAAGAATGGCCGTTATCAGATTTAAAGCACTCGAACAGGTTTTCAACAGGAAGCCAAATCATGTTAGCCCTCCCTCCGACACGCCTTCGGAGTACTATGCAATCAATGTATTCGACAGGAACAAAATGCAGAAGTATTTGTCAAAGGATGCATTTTCTCATGTCGTGGATGCCATGGAAAGAGGAAGCTCCATCGACAGGAAGGAGGCAGATGCCGTTGCAGCCGGGATGAAAGCCTGGGCCACGGAGCGTGGCGCAACGCATTATACCCATTGGTTTCAACCCCTAACCGGAGGGACTGCTGAGAAGCATGATGCCTTTATCGAGCCCAATCAAAATGGAGGTGTGGTAGAAAGCTTTTCGGGTAGTGCACTTGCTCAGCAGGAGCCGGATGCTTCATCGTTTCCCAGTGGTGGCATCAGGAATACCTTTGAGGCCCGAGGCTATACAGCCTGGGATCCCACTTCTCCTGCTTTTATCATTGGAAATACCCTGAGTATTCCGACGGTCTTTATTTCTTATACCGGGGAAGCCCTTGATCATAAAACCCCTTTGTTGAAGTCCCTGAATCTGGTCGATAAGGCGGCCACTGAGGTATGTCATTATTTCGATAAAAATGTAACCAGAGTCCAGGCCAATCTGGGCTGGGAGCAGGAGTACTTTCTCGTAGATGAATCGCTTTACTACGCACGCCCCGACCTTGCATTGACCGGCCGCACGCTGATGGGGCATGCATCGGCCAAGGACCAGCAGCTGGATGACCATTATTTCGGGTCCATTCCCGAACGCGTTGTAGCCTTTATGAATCACCTTGAAACGGAGGCCTATAAGCTTGGTATTCCGTTAACCACGCGTCACAATGAGGTTGCGCCCAACCAGTACGAGGCAGCTCCGGTTTTCGAAGAATGCAACCTGGCGGTCGATCACAATGTGCTTTTAATGGATCTGATGACCAAGGTATCCCGGCATCATGGTTTCAGGGTCTTATTCCATGAGAAACCCTTTAAAGGTGTGAATGGAACCGGTAAGCACAACAACTGGTCGCTGGAAACCAACACCGGTGTAGTGCTGCACAAACCCGGAAAGAATCCCAAAACAAACCTGCAGTTTCTGACCTTTGTGGTAAACACGATAAAGACTGTTTATGATCACCAGGATCTTCTCAGGGCAAGTATAGCTTCTGCTTCCAATGCCCACAGGCTTGGAGCCAACGAGGCTCCTCCCGCCATCCTGTCCTGCTTCCTCGGTTCAGAGGTTTCTGCCATGCTCGATCAACTCGAGAAACAGGTTTCAGGTAAAAAGATGACCCCGGACGAGAAAACAGCCTTGAAACTCGACATAGGCAAGATTCCCGAGATCCTGCTGGACAATACCGACAGGAACAGGACATCCCCCTTCGCCTTTACCGGAAACCGTTTCGAATTCAGGGCCGTTGGTGGCAGCTGTAATCCGGCCACACCAATGACCGTTCTCAATGCAGCCATGGCCAGACAGCTCATGGAATTTAAGGCCGATGTGGATGGACTCATCGAAAAGGGGGTGAAGAAGGATGAAGCAATTTTCCAGATTCTCAGAGCCTATATTTTGGCCTCTAAAGCGATACGCTTTGAGGGAGATAACTACAGCGATGAATGGGTGAAAGAGGCCGGGAAGAGGGGGCTGACAAACATTACGGATGTGCCGGAAGCATTGGGTGCCTACCTGAGCGAGTCTTCCAAAAGGCTTTTCTTCGATCTGGGTATTTTTACGGAAGCTGAGCTTGAAGGCAGGGTAGAGGTAATGTACGAACAGTACATGAAGAAGATTCAGATCGAAGCACGGGTGCTGGGCGATCTTTCCATCAACCATATTGTTCCCACAGCGGTAAAGTACCAGAATCGACTGATGGAGAATGTGCTTGGCCTGAAAGATATTTATGGGGAGGACTTTAAACATCTGGCAGGCAATCGCATCCAGCTTGTTAAAGAGATCAGCGACCATGTCACCGCTATAAAGGATGGGGTCAATGAAATGGTTGGAGCCCGTAAGGTGGCCAATAAACTGAATGATGAAAAGGAGAAGGCCCGGCAGTATTCAAAGACAATCGCGCCCTTCCTCGACAAGATCCGGTATCACATTGATAAGCTCGAGTTGATTGTGGATGATGAGATTTGGCCTTTACCCAAGTATCGCGAGCTTCTTTTCAGCAGCTAGTTCCTGCTAAAACAATCTGGCGAATCGAAACGCTTGCCTTTACCGGCTTGACCTGCTTAGTCTATATCGTGGCTCAAAGGCACGAATGGCAGGGATATTTGCGTTTTATATTCATCAAAAAAAGAAGTATTTTTATGAAATTGTAATAATGGCAGCTTAATTATGCGTAATAATATGAGAATCACATCACTGGCTTTGTTGGCCCTCATGCTTTTCAGCGTGCCTGCACTTTCTCAAAAAAAACAAAAAGATTCCCGTGCACAGGCGGCATTTGAAGCCGGGGAGTACTTTGAAGCCATTGATCTTTATAAAACAGCCTACAATAAGATTAGTGACAAAGCACTGAAAACCACCATTCTCTTTCGCATCGGGGAGTGCTACAGAATTCTTGGGGATGCCCGATCGGCAGAGCTCTGGTACAAGAAAGCCATCAGGGATGATTTCCAGAACCCCCTCCTTTATCTCCGCTATGGACAAATGTTGCTTGTTGGGGAAAAGTATGATGATGCCAGGGCCCAGTTCGAAGTTTACAAGGAGCTTGTGCCTGAAGATCCGCGCGGACAGGTGGGGATCGAATCCTGTGAGGCAGCTGCTCTCTGGTCCGAGAATCCTACCGGCTACATTGTGGAGAATATGCGGTATTTCAACTCCAGACAGCGCGATTTCAGTCCGGCCTATGTAAATGAAGGAGCCAATGAGGTCTACTTTACCTCGACGCGTGAGGATGCTACCGGAAATGCAACCCATGGTGCTACCGGTCAGAATTTTGCCGATATCTTTTCTTCGACTATGGATAGAAAGGGAAAGTGGAGTGTGCCGGTACCGGTGGCGAGTCTGAATTCCGAGTTTGAAGATGGCAGCCCCTGCGTATCTTCCGATTTCTCGACCATCTATTTTACCCGTTGTAAGAAGGGGAAGAACGAACAGTTGGGTTGTAAGATTTACATGGCCACTACCGAAGGCGGAGAATGGGGCGAAGCCTCCGAGTTGTTTCCTGAATTTGGGGACAGCCTTACTACGGCTCATCCGGCCATTTCCCCGGATGGGGCGACCCTGTATTTTGTTTCGGATATGCCGGGCGGCCTGGGCGAAAATGATATCTGGAAGGTTAGTAAAGACGGAGGAAGCTGGGGAAAGCCTGTAAATCTCGGGGAGGACATTAATACCCCCGGGAATGAACTTTATCCCTATGTGCATGCCGATGGGACCTTATACTTTTCGAGTGACAGTCGCGTTGGCCTGGGTGGCCTCGATATCTATAAGGCCTGGCAGGACGAGACCGGCGGGTGGATTGTTGAAAATATGAAGCCTCCGATTAATTCGTCAGAGGATGATTTTGGCATTGCTTTCGAGGCTGAATTCGAAAGGGGGTTTTTTAGTTCTGCGCGCAAGGGCAGGGGAAATGATGAACTCTTTTCCTTTGTTCTGCCGCCGCTTGAGTTTTCAGTTGTAGGTGTGGTGAAGGATGAGCGAAACGATCAATTGCTTTCCGGAGCGAAGGTTAAGTCGGTAGGCAGCGATGGGATTACCGTTGAGGCAACTACAGCTGAGGATGGGAGTTTCCGCTTTATGCTCAAGCCATCGACAGACTATGTGTTCATTGCCTCGCAGGAAGGATACCTGAATGGCAAGGAAAGGGAGTCGACCAGGGGGCTTGACCAGAGCAAGGACTTTGAAGTGACGGTTTATCTGGCTTCCACTTCCGATGTGATAGAGCTTCCCAACATTTTCTACGACTTTGCCAAATGGGATCTGCGTCCCGAATCCATGGTTTCCCTTGATAACCTTGTGGAGACCCTCGACGACAATCCGAATATTACCATTGAGTTGATGTCGCACACCGATTCCCGGGGAACCCCGGTCGATAATCAGGAGCTTTCGCAGAAAAGAGCCCAGTCGGTTGTCGACTATCTGATTTCCAAGGGTATTGCCGCAGATAGATTGCAGGCTAAGGGCTATGGGGAGTCTCAGCCCAAGGTTGTTGATGAAAAGGTAAAGGGGCTGTATGCTTTTCTCTCTGTCGATGATGTGCTTACAGAAGAGTTCATTAATCAGCTCGATGGCGTAGACCTTCAGGAAAAGGCGCACCAGGTGAACCGCCGGACCGAATTCAGGGTGCTTTCCACAGATTACATCCCGCAGAATTGAAGTAAATGACAGCGCATTCACGCTATATGCAGCGCGGTGTATCCTCGGGAAAAGAGGATGTACACCAGGCCATCAGGAATGTCGATAAGGGGCTCTTCCCAAACGCGTTTTGCAAGGTGATTCCGGATGTCTTGACCGGCGATGAGGAGCATTGCCTGGTGATGCATGCCGATGGAGCCGGAACCAAATCTGCCCTGGCCTATCTTTATTGGAAAGAGACCGGTGATCTGTCGGTGTGGAAGGGGATTGCTCAGGATGCCATTGTGATGAATACCGATGATCTCTTGTGTGTTGGCATAAGCGGGGATATCTTACTCTCTTCCACCATCGGACGGAATAAGCATTTGATTCCCGGAGAGGTCATTTCGGCCTTGATTCAGGGAACAGAGGAGGTGCTGGCCGGGATGAGAGCACTTGGTGTTCCGATCTACAGTTCGGGAGGAGAGACCGCCGATGTGGGGGATTTGGTGCGCACCATCATCGTTGATTCAACCGTAGTAGCCCGATCGAAGCGGGCTCAGATCATTGAGAACAATATTAAGGCGGGGGATGTGATTGTGGGCCTGTCTTCAACCGGACAGACGACTTATGAAAGTACTTACAATGGGGGAATGGGGAGCAACGGGCTTACCTCGGCCCGGCACGATGTATTTGCGCATTATCTGGCAGACAAGTATCCGGAAAGCTTTGACCCTGCCATGCCATCCGATTTGGTTTATTCGGGGAGTAAGCGCCTGACCGACAAGGTGGCTGAGGTGGGGCTTGATGCAGCTCAATTGGTGCTCTCTCCGACAAGGACCTATGCCCCTGTGATCAGGCGTATTCTTGAGCAGTGCCGGGATCAGATCAACGGAATGGTCCATTGCTCAGGGGGAGCCCAGACAAAAGTGCTGCATTTTGCGAAGGATGTACATATCGTTAAGGACAGACTCTTCCCACTGCCCCCCCTTTACAGGATGATACAGGAGGAATCGGCTACCCCCTGGAGGGAAATGTATCAGGTCTTTAACATGGGGCATCGCTTCGAGATATACACCGATGAAACCACGGCCGCGAAGGTGATAGAAATTGCCGGGGACTTCGACCTTGAAGCAAAGCTGGTCGGAAGCTGTTTTCCCGCTGACAAAACCAGCCTGACCATCGAGGGGGAAGGCGGAACACATAGATATCCTGACTAAAACATGGAGGAGAACATGATTTTATCACGCCTGGAAGGTGTGAAGGCACGATTCGAAGAAGTGGGACAGTTAATTACCGATCCGGCTGTAATTGCCGATATGAAGCGCTATGTTAAGCTGAACCGGGAATACAAGCAGTTGGAGCCTGTTATTGTCGCCTATGAGCGTTACAAGGACATCCTGAGCAATATGAAAGATGCCAGGGACATTCTGGCAGGGGAGAAGGATGAGGAGATGAGGGAGATGGCCAAGGAAGAATTGGATGCCTACGCCCAGGAGCTCCCCGCACTTGAGGAAGAAATCAAGCTGCTATTGCTTCCCCGCGATCCCGAGGATGAGAAGAATGCCATTCTGGAGATCCGCGCAGGTACAGGGGGAGATGAGGCCAGTATTTTTGCCGGGGACATCTACCGAATGTACATGAAGTATTTCGAATCCAAGGGCTGGAAGGTTTCTACCACCAGTTTTACCGAAGGGACAGTGGGAGGCTATAAGGAAATTATCATGGATGTGAGTGGAACCGGGGTCTATGGTATTTTGAAATACGAATCGGGTGTGCATCGCGTGCAGCGTGTACCTCAGACCGAGACCCAGGGCAGGGTACATACCTCTGCAGCAACGGTGGCTGTTTTGCCGGAGGCCGAGGATGTGGATATTGAGATTAAGCAATCCGATATCCGGAAGGATACTTATTGTTCCTCCGGGCCTGGTGGGCAGTCGGTGAATACAACCTATTCGGCGATACGGCTCACCCATATTCCGACAGGCATTGTAGTGACCTGTCAGGATGAGAAGTCCCAACTGAAGAATCTGGACAAGGCGATGAAGGAACTGAAAACAAGGCTTTATAATCTGGAGTACCAGAAGCGGATGGATGAGATATCATCACAGCGAAAGACCATGGTTTCGTCGGGCGACCGTTCGGCCAAGATCCGAACCTATAACTATCCGCAGGGCCGGGTTACCGATCACCGAATTAACCTTACACTTTATAATCTTCAGGCCATTATAAACGGCGATATTCAGGAAATTATCGATAAGCTTCAGATGGCCGAGAATGCCGAACGACTGAAGGAAAGTGGAATGGCCTGATGGCCGGGTATAAAAGTATGAGCTATGGATGCAGATGAGCTGTACAGCACTATTCTTGAAAAGCAGAGCTACCTCTGTGTAGGGCTTGATACCGATTACAAGAAGATTCCACGTGCACTGCTTGAAACGGAATACCCGATTTTCGAATTCAATAAGCGTATCGTTGATGCAACCGCCGATCTTGCAGTTGCCTACAAACCAAATCTGGCTTTTTATGAGGCCATGGGTGCTGCCGGCTATATGAGTCTGGAAATGACCATCAGACATATTCGGAAGCACTATCCCGGCATCTTTGTCATCGCCGATGCTAAACGGGGCGATATAGGAAATACCTCCCGAATGTATGCCAATGCCTACTTCAAAACCATGGATTGTGATGCCATTACCCTCTCACCCTATATGGGAAGCGATAGCATTTCTCCTTTTCTGGAGTATGAACAGCGTTGGGTCGTGCTGCTGGCCCTGACCTCCAATCAGGGGGCTTCAGATTTTCAAAGGTTGAAGGTGGGAGAAGGCAGCGAGTTGTACGATGAGGTGATTCGGACTTCGGCCCGCTGGGGAACGATCAACAATACCATGTACGTGGTTGGGGCGACGCAGGCAGCAGATCTGGAACATATCCGGAGCCTGATTCCGGAGCATTTCCTGTTGGTACCGGGTGTTGGAAGTCAGGGTGGAAGCCTGGAGGATGTGGCGGAGAATGGGATGAATGATCGCTGTGGACTCCTTGTAAATGCCAGTCGTTCAATAATCTACGCCGATGGAACGAACCGCTTCGATGCTGCTGCACGCGAGGAGGCCAAAAAACTGCAGGAGCTCATGGCCCTTAGCCTTCAGAAAAAGGGACTGCTTTAGACCAGCGATTTAACTTTATCGGCGGCTTCTTTCAGTGTAATGGCCGAATGGACTTCAAGTCCTGAGTTGTCGATCAGTTCCTTTGCCTCTTTTGCGTTTGTGCCCTGAAGGCGTACAATCACCGGTACATCGATTTGTCCAATGCTCTTATAGGCATCGACCACCCCCCGGGCTACGCGGTCGCAGCGAACGATACCCCCGAAGATATTGATAAGGATGGCTTTTACAGCCGGCTCTTTCAGGATGATCCTAAAACCTGCCTCGACAGTCTGGGCATTGGCTGTACCACCTACATCCAGAAAGTTTGCCGGTTCGCCTCCGGAAAGCTTGATGATATCCATGGTGGCCATGGCCAGTCCGGCACCATTAACCATACAGCCGACGTTTCCGTCCAGTTTGATGAAATTTAAATTGTGTTCTCCGGCTTCTACTTCGGCCGGGTCCTCTTCGCTGAGGTCGCGCATGGCTGCATAATCGGCATGTTTAAACAGGGCATTGTCGTCAAGGTTTACCTTGGCATCTGCGGCCATGATCCGGTTATCCGAAGTTTTGAAAACCGGATTGATCTCAAACATTGAGGAATCGGATTGCTCATAGGCTGTGTAGAGGGCAGAAACAAAGCGGACCATCTCTTTAAAGGCTTTGCCCGACAGCCCCAGGTTAAAGGCAATACGCCGTGCCTGGAAGCCTTGCAGCCCTACTCCCGGATCCACTTCCTCTTTGAAGATGAGCTGAGGGGTCTTCTCGGCTACGGCCTCAATGTCCATGCCGCCTTCAGTCGAATACATTATCATGTTCTTTCCACTTTCGCGGTTAAGCAACACGCTCATGTAAAATTCCTGGGGCTCGCTTTCCCCCGGATAGTAAATGCCCTGTTCAACCAGGACTTTATTCACCAGCTTGCCCTCCGGGCCGGTTTGGTGTGTAACCAGCTTCATTCCGAGAATGGCCGATGCATGCTCCCTTACTTCTTCAAGGCTTTTTGCGATCTTTACTCCTCCTCCTTTTCCCCGTCCACCGGCATGGATTTGTGCTTTTATCGCCCAGCTGGTGGCCCCGGACTTTTTCTGAATGTCCTGGGCAGCCTTAAGCGCTTCATCTGCCGTGCCGGCAACTGCTCCTTCCGGGATGGCAACGCCAAATTGATTCAGAATCTGTTTGCCTTGGTACTCGTGGATATTCATAAGAGCTGCTGTTTATAGAACAAATGTAATAAAAGCTTTTACTAATGACCTAACAACCGGAAGGCGTTTTGGTTTCAGCTATTTTTCGGGAACAAAGAAAATGGGTATTTTCAGGCAAAGCTTAAATGATGAGGAAACGTTTGAATGAAGAGTTGGGTCGCTTGTCGGTCGAGGATTTTAGGCATGCAGAGAAACTCCCACTGGTCATCGTGCTTGATAATGTACGGAGCCAGAACAATATTGGCTCTGTTTTTCGTACCGCTGATGCCTTTCGTGTAGAGGCGCTTTATTTGTGTGGAATCACGGCCATCCCCCCACATCGGGAAATCCATAAAACGGCACTTGGTGCGACAGAGTCGGTCAGCTGGTCCTATCGTGAAGAGACCCTCTCTTTATTGACAGAGCTGAAGGCCCGTGGTTATGTCTTATATGCTGTGGAACAGGCAGAGGGCTCTTTGAAGCTGGAGGAACTGAAGCCCAAAACCGGAGAGAAGATGGCACTTGTATTTGGCCATGAAATCAGAGGTGTGGATCAGGAGGTGGTAGATGCCTGTGACTATGCACTGGAGATTCCGCAATTTGGCACCAAGCACTCGCTTAATATAGCTGTGGCAGCCGGCATTGTTGTTTGGGAGGCCTTTCGCAGTCTGTCGCCGGCCTTTTAGAGCTGCTGAAATTCACAAGCTATAAAAAAAGGCTGCCTCATTTACGGGACAGCCTTTTTTTGATGTTATGAGAAGTCTTAGTCTACGATTGCTTTGAAAGCAGGTTCGTTGAAGAGTTTGGCAAATTCCATGTTCTTCTTGGCATGATTCTTCATCTTCTGGGGATTCTTGCAGCTGGATATAGCCTGCTTAAGGTTCTCATAAACTACTTCGGGTTTGTCCTGACTGGCAGCAATGATGGCCAGCAAATAGCTTCTGTAGGGAGAAGCTTCCAGGTTGGCAGCAGTTCTGAAGGCATCTTCGTCGGCACCATTCAGATACTTGGCAAGTGCAGCGTTGAAAGAAGCTTCGTTACCGAAGTAGTTAACAGCGGTATTGTAGTCGCCCTGCATGATGCCGATGATTCCAAGGTTGTAGTTCACCTTGGGACCGGCACCCAATGAGGCTGTAAATGCCTCTTTGGCAGCGTCAACTTCACCTTGCTTAAGTGCTACTGCACCCAGGTTGTTGTTCACAATGTCGTGATCCTTGAGCGCTTTGGCAGCTTCAAAAGCGGCTTTGGCTTTCTTTAGTTTACCCATTTCAAAATACACTGCACCCAGGTTGTTGTGTGCACGCACACACTTGGGTGCTACTTTGGTCGCTTTCTTATAGATATCAGCCTTGGTCTCATTGTCGTTCATAAGTGTAGCCGTATAAAGCAGCTCTTCAAGTACAAGGGTGTCGGGATTGCTTGTCCACAGTTCCTTCAGTTCATCGTTACTCCAGCCAATCTTATCTACATTGACCGTGAACTTCGACCTTCTAAGCTGGGGCAGAATTTCATCGGCGATAACTTCAAATGCAGCGGAGAGATTTCTGATCTCCTGTTCGCGGACAACGGGGTCGCTGTGCATGCTCAGTACTCTCAGGATCATTTCTTTGTCCTTGATATCGGATGCTTCCAGGGCCCTTTTGAAGCCCGCCCAGTCTTCGGGAGTGGACATCAGGCTCAGGAGTTCATCCGCTACATCAATCTTGGCCTTTTTCAGCTGTCCTGCCAGATACTTTTCAGCTGACTTCTGGCGCTTTTCGGCAAGCTTGGTGTTCAGATCGAGCTCGCCATCCGGGGAGGCATAGGCAGAGATTTCAATGCCCTTCATCTTGATGCGCTCATTTGCTGTATAGGCCTTCAGGGTATCGTTCAGGAGTTCGATTTCCTCTTTTTTCATCTGGCTCCTGCGGATGTCGGCCCGATTGATCAGGTACTTAATGTCGGCTTCGTAGGACTGAGGAATGATTTGCTCGAATTTGTCCGCAAAATAAAGCACTTTGGGATCGTTTCTGACCAGCGTTGAGGTAATAATGATACCATCGGCCAGTTTTTCTGTGCCAAGCTCAGCAGTTTTTGCCTTGCGGGTGGCACTTCCCCTTACAACAAGTTCGGACACCATCATGGGTTCCTCATAGCTGAAAGTTTTGGAGAAACTGACCTTTCCGCCATTGTCATAACTGATCACCTTGTGGTTCTCAGTCACATCCTGGCCCTGGAGAATGATGGGCTCAAGTGCTTTTTCGCCACCTTCATACTGTACGACCGGGGTAAGGGTCACGATGGCTTTTTTGTCGAAATACTTGGCGGGATAGTTGACGTCGACAGTTACATCCACTTCACCTGCGTGTGCTTCAAGTACTTCCGGGGTCACTTTGTAACTCACCTGGTCATGTTCTTTGACCATTTTGTTGAGTCCACCGCAACTGGAAAGTACTGCTGCTGCGAGAATAAAAATCGCAAAGACTTTGAGATTTTTCATAACAATCAGATTATTTGTTTAGTAGTAATAGGTTTCTCAAGTTAGTATGTTCTACTTCATACAAACTTAGCAATGTTTTTGAAATAAATAAAGAATAATTTGCGAATCACTGATTAATTATTACAAAATAAGCATGTTAGTGCCGGGTTTGTATTCCTTATTCAGGATGAGCCTTTTAAGTTGTAAGTAGTCTTTTTTCCGGTTTACAAAATCGATATTCGAGGTGTCGATAACAAGAATTTTCATCTCGATCTGGGTTTTGAAATAGGCGAAATACCCGTCCTGAATTCTTTGCAGGTAGGCTGCTCCGATCCCTTGTTCATTGGTGCGGCCGCGTTTTCTGATATTCTCAAGCAGGCGATCAACAGGCAGGTGAAGGTAGACATACAGGTCGGGTTTAGGTGCCTGGAGATTGATGATCTGGAAGAGCTTCTCGAAGAGTTGGAGTTCATCATCCTTGAGGGTCTGCTTACTGAAAATAATGGACTTGGGCAGATAGTAGTCCGAAACAATCTTCGCATTGAAGAGATCATGTTGTCCCAGTTCCTTTTTGATCTGCCGGTAGCGTTCCGCAAGAAAGGCCAGCTCGACCTGAAAGGCATAGCGATCAGGCTCCTTGTAAAACTTCGACAAAAAGGGATTACCGGCAAAAGCTTCCGGAACAAATCTGGCACCTGTGTCCTCAGCCAGCATCGAGGCCAGGGACGTTTTCCCGGCCCCGATGTTTCCTTCTATGACCAGATAGCCGGGGTCCATAAACAGGGTTCTGCAAAGCGTCTAAAACCTTGGCGTATAGTCCATGTTTTCGAAGATGAAGGACCATACATCGGAATACTCCTCAATGACTTTGCTGGTGGGCTTACCCGCTCCGTGTCCGGCATCGGTGTTGATGCGGATTAACACCGGGTTCGGTCCGGTGTATTTGTCCTGCAGGGTGGCAATGTACTTGAATGAATGGGCAGGCACTACACGGTCGTCGTGGTCTCCCGTGGTAACAAGTACGGCCGGATAGTCCCTGTCCTCAATGTTGTGTATGGGGGAGTACTTGAGCAGGTAGGGGAAATGATCCGGGTTGTCGGAGCAGCCATAGTCGACCGTCCAGTAACGGCCAATGGTAAAAAGATGGAAGCGAAGCATGTCCATAACCCCTACCATGGGAATGGCCGCGGCAAAGAGTTCGGGACGCTGGTTAATGACGGCCCCGATCAAGAGCCCTCCGTTTGAGCCACCATAGATGGCAAGTCGCTCGCTGGAGGTATAGTTTTCATCGATCAGATACTCGGCCGCAGCAATGAAATCGTCGAAAACGTTTTGCTTCCGCAGGACCGTTCCGGCTTTGTGCCATTCCTCTCCATATTCACCTCCACCACGAATATTGGCAAGGGCAAATACGCCGCCCTGTTCGAGCCATACAGCTCTGGTGCTAGAGAACGAAGGGGATAGGGTAATGTTGAAACCGCCATAGCCGTAAAGCATGGTGGGGTTTTGGCCGTTCAGCTCCAGACCTTTCTTGTGTACGATGAACATCGGGACCTTTGTGCCATCCTTGCTGCTGTAGAAAATCTGTTTGGTTTCATAGGCCTCGGTGTCAAAATCCACCTCCGGCGTATAAAAAACCTCGCTTTTATTGGCAGCGATATCATAGCTGAAGATGGTTGTGGGATAGTTAAAGGAGGAAAAGCTGTAGTAAGCTACCTTGTCTTTCATTTTTCCACTGAGGCCACCCAGACTGCCAATACCGGGCAGGTCTACCTCGTGCAACAGGCTGCCATCCAGCGTATAAACCCTGGCTACGTTGTAGGCGTCCTTTAAATAGCTGCTGATTAAACACCCGCCGGCCAGGCTTACCGATTTAAGCACCTTGTGCTGGTCCTCGGGAATGATTTCGGTCCAGTTTTCCCGTTCCGGCTTTCTGACATCAATGGCAAGCAGTTTGTAGAGAGGGGCATCAAGGTTTGTCAATACGTAAAGCAGGTTGTCCTTGCTGCCAATAACCTGGTAGTCGTTGTCGAAATCCTTGTCGAGCCAGGTAAAAGGGGTGTCTCCGGTACCTGCTTTGCGGAAGGCAAATGCGCTGCCACTGGTGCTTTCAGTCACATAGAGTATCATGTAGGCTTCATCCTCGGTGACCTGCATACCAAAGCCCCATTCGGGATGTGCATCATCGTGATAAATGAGCAGGTCCTCCTCCTGGCTGCTGCCTATTTTGTGATAGAATACCTTGGCATTTTTGTTTTCGGCCTTTAATTCGTCGCCTTCTTTGGGGGTATCGTAGCGGTTGTAAAAGAACCCATCCCTGTACCAGGAAATGTCCGAGAATTTAATCCATTTAAGATGGTCGTCGAGGTCTTTTCCCGTTTCAATGTCCCGTACGAAAAACTCCTGCCAGTCGGAACCGCCTCTGGAGATTCCATAGGCCATATAGCGATGATCGCCCGAGACCGCCATGTTTGTCAGCGCAACAGTGCCATCCTCCGAAAGGCTGTTTGGATCAAGGAAGACCTTCCCTTCATCTTCCAGATTCTCCTTGAGGTATATGATGCTCTGGTTCTGGAGGCCGCTGTTATAGGAGTAAAAATAGTAGGGCCCTTCTTTGGAGGGGATACCCATTTTGGGGTAGTTCCAGATTTCGGTCATTCGTTCTTTGAGGGCTTCGCGAAAAGGAATCTTGTCCAGATAGGAAAAGGTGAGCTCATTCTGGGCTTTCACCCATGCAGCGGTCTCTTCCGACATATCGTCTTCCAGCCAGCGATAGGGATCGGCAACCGTGGTTCCGTGATAATCGTCGCTTACCTTGTCTTTGCGTGTCGTAGGATAATCAAACTTACCTTGTTGTGTGCAGGCCATGAGCAGGAGGCTTAAGGATAGCAGGAATGTGTTTTTCATTTTTTCGTCGTTTAAGCAGGGGAGGAGATGGCCTCCTGAAAAAACGAAGGGATGTTTGTTCGGAATCTCCAAACAGACATCCCTCCAGATGCGTCAGAATGGGGCTGTTCTACACCCCCTTGCAAATTAGTTGTTCTTTTTCTCGGGTTTGGGCAGAAGCGCCTTCCTTGATAATTTGAGCTTGCCGCTCTTCTCGTCAATGGCCAGCAGCTTAACCTCAACCTCATCACCTTCTTTTAACACATCTTCTACTTTTTCGAGGCGGCGCCATTCAATTTCAGAGATGTGCAGAAGTCCGTCCTTACCTGGCAGGATCTCAACGAAAGCGCCATAGGGTGCAATGGTTTTTACCTTACCCCTGTAGACTTTACCTGCTTCCGGTACGGCTACGATGCCATTGATCCAATCCATGGCTGCATCGATAGAGGATTTGTCGACGGCAAAAACATCGACAAGGCCGACATTGTCAATCTCTTCGATTGTAATGGTCGAATTGGTTTCGGCCTGAATTTCCTGGATAACCTTGCCACCGGGTCCAATCACAGCCCCAATCATATCCTTGGGAATCTCGATACGTTCGATTCTCGGAGTGTGCGGCTTGTAATCGGGATTTGGAGCAGCAATGGTCTCGCTCATCTTACCCAGAATATGGAGTCGTCCTTTCTTTGCCTGTTCCAGTGCCTGTTCCAGTACCTCATAAGAAAGGCCTTCTACCTTGATGTCCATTTGGGTGGCGGTAATGCCATCGGCTGTGCCGGTTACCTTAAAGTCCATGTCGCCAAGGTGGTCCTCATCGCCAAGGATGTCGGAGAGCACGGCATACTTATCAGAGTCCTTGTCGGTAATCAGTCCCATGGCAATTCCCGATACCGGTTTCTTAATTTGAATACCGGCATCCATCATGGCCAGTGTACCCGCACATACGGTGGCCATGGACGAAGAACCATTCGATTCAAGAATGTCGGAAACAATGCGAAGGGTGTAGGGCATCTCATCGGCCGGGGGCAATATGCCCTTGAGTGCACGATGTGCCAGGTTTCCATGGCCTACTTCCCTGCGGCTGGTTCCCCTTGAGGGCCTGGCATCTCCGGTCGAAAAAGGCGGGAAGTTATAGTGAAGCAGGAAGGTGTCATTTCCCTTCTTTAATACATCGTCGATCAGCTTGGCATCCATTTTCGTACCCAGCGTAACGGAGGTAATCGATTGGGTTTCGCCCCGGGTAAAAAGGGCTGAACCATGCGCGGAGGGCAGATAGTCGACTTCGCTCCAGATGGGCCTGATTTCATCTGTTTTTCGGCCGTCGAGACGAACCGCTTCATCCAGAATCAGTCTTCTGACCGCTTCCTTTTCTACATCATGGTAGTACTTTCCGACAAGGGTTTCATTGGGCTCGTCATTTTCACCAAGTTCCCCGGTGAGTTTGGCAAGGAAGTCTTCCTTAATCTGCGCAAAGGCTTCGCTGCGGGCATGCTTATCGGTATTGCACGAGCTGGCCACTTTATAGACGGCATCATAGGTTTCATCCCAGATGCGCTTTTTGAGCTCCTCATCGTTGACTTCATGGCAGTACTCCCGTTTTTCCTCTTTGCCACTTGCACGGCTGAGGGCCATTTGCGCCTCACACATGGGCTTGATGGCTTCGTGGGCAAACTTGATAGCTTCCAGCATTTCGGCTTCAGAAACCTCTTTCATCTCGCCCTCAACCATGAGGATGTTGTCGTAGGTGGCGCCCACGATGAGCTCAATGTCGGCGCGTTCCAGTTCGGAGAATGTCGGGTTTACAACAAGCTCCCCGTCGATACGACCTACCCGGCATTCCGCAATGGGACCGTGAAAGGGAATATCAGATACGGCCAGCGCAGCTGAAGCAGCCAGGCCCGCGAGTGCATCGGGCGGGGTGTCAGCTTCGGCCGACATCAGGGTTACATTAACAAAGGTCTCTGCATGGTAGTCATCCGGGAACAGCGGACGAAGAGCCCTGTCAACCAGACGTGAAACCAGGATCTCATAATCCGAGGGCCTTGCTTCTCTTTTCAGAAATCCGCCGGGGAATTTTCCCAGGGCGGCATATTTCTCTTTGTAATCGACGGAAAGAGGCATAAAATCCACATCCTCTTTGGCTTCTTTAGCGCTTACCACAGTGGCAAGCAGCATCGTGTTGCCTGTTTTAAGCATGACGGCGCCATCGGCCTGCTTGGCAAGCACGCCGGTTTCTATACTGATACTTCGACCATCACCCAATTGTATGGTCTCCTGAATTCCTTTTGGTTTTGACATATCCGTAGTGAATAAGTATGAATACGAAAAAAGGCAATCGGAACAATTGCCTTTTTTCATAGTAAAATAATGTTATTTCCTGATTTTAAGGGCCTTGATGATTGAGCGATAGCGCTCAATATCTTTTTCCTTCAGGTAATCCAGCAATTTCCTCCGCTTACCTACCAGTTTGAGGAGTGCGCGCTGGGTGCTATAGTCTTTTTTATTGGTGAGCAGGTGCTGTGTGAGGTGATTGATCCTGGTTGTAAAGATCGCAATCTGGCCTTCTGCCGAACCTGTATCGGCCTCCGATTTACCGTACTTCTTGAAGATTTCCTTCTTGTCTTCCGTAGTTAAATACATCCTGTAACGTGCTTGATATAGTCCTGTTTCAAATTTCGAAATGCAAAGGTATTTATTTTTTTGAAATTATCAATAATGAGTCCCTGCATTAAACAGGGGAGCCGTTCGGATGGGTGATTGTGAGGATCAGCTGCTCGATCTGATCGCGGGACCCCAGAGCAAAGAACTTATCGCTTCTGTCTAATACCGTGTCCTTAGACGGGTTGATGATGTAGCTGTTGTCGCTGTGCTTTAAGCCGATGATGATGGCTCCTGAATTGTTTCTGTAGAAAAGTTCACCGATGGATTTTCCTGTAAAGAAATTCGATAGTATGTCACAGGGAATCTCTTCAAGGACAGCACTTTCGGCACTTTGCAGGAGCATGAAATCGATGAATTCCACCACGTCGGGTTGGGCAACCAGTTTAGCCATACGCTTTCCGCCAACCTTGTCGGGCATAATCACATTCGTTGCTCCGGCCCGCTTCAGTTTTACGTCGGAGTTGTCGGCCGATGCCCTTGAAATGATGGTGAGATCGGGATTAATTTCCCGGGCTGTAAGCACCACGAAAAGGTTGTCGGCGTCTTGTGGAAGTGTGCTGATCAGGGCTTTGGCTTTGGTCAGGTTGGCTTTTTTTAGCACCTCTTCATCGGCCGCATCTCCCTGAACATAGAGAATGCCGGGGGTGTCTCTGAGCATCTGGACCACTTCAGCATTTTGTTCAACCACCACGATCTGCTCCTTGTGTTCCCTAAGCTCGATGGCGGCCTGCTTGCCATTCCTCCCAAAGCCACAAATCACTACATGACTGCTCAGCTTGTCAATTTTATTCTTCACTTTATTGTCCTTGTATGAGTTTCTGAATACACCTTCCACGATGAATCGGGAGAAGGAGGTTACGGCATAGGCAAAAATGCCCACAGCGAAAATCACCAACAGGGAGGTAAACCACATCCCTTTGTTGTCGAGAGGGTGCACCTCTTCGAATCCTACGGTGGCAATCGTAATTATGGTCTGGTAAACCGCTTCGGAAAAGGTATAGCCCAGCAGGGAATAGCCGGTGGCACCAATAACGATGACGCTGGCCAGCAGGATCAGGATGAAGTAGGCTTGTCTGGTACTGGTTAACTTCATGCTTCTATTCCGCTTGAATCGGGCATAAACTGCATTTGTGTTGTTCGCAATAGACCTGATGCAACTGGAGGATCCCCTGGCTTTCCAGTGCATTCACAGGCTGACAGTCAAATTTAGTCCATTTTTTGGTGATATGGTTCTGTTCGGCTTCAATTTCCAACAGCAATTGCAGGGCCAGGGCTTCGAATTTCGGATTTCTGGTCTGTTTCCCATAGCATAGAAGAAAGGGAGCGATGGCATTGATAATCACCATGTGGATGGATGCGAGCCCCATCTTTTTTGGCAGGTAAACAGAAGGCCTTTGAAATCGAAAGTGGGTATGCCAATAGGGGCTGGCTTTGCAGAACAGCAAGGCTTCCAGTTGGGGAAGTGTTCTGATCGAAAGCAGATCTCTGAGTCCGGGCCGCTGTTTACACAAGAGGTCGGCAAATTGCGAAATTCTGATGCAGGGAAATACCTTTGGTCGCAAGCGAAGGTATTTCCATAGATGTTCCGGGAGTGCTTCATACTGAAGCGAGTGGCCGATCTCTTCGTAGCGTTTTTGAAGCTGCAAAGGATAGCCCCTGGCTGAAGGCAATCTGCCAAGCATGCCCGCCTGTCCATATAACAGCGCCTCGATGTCGAAGCGGTTCGGCAGGTATTTATGCAGTAGTGTGAAAGGGGTTCTGAGGGCAAGCCACTCAAAGGGCAGGCTGTTGACCGGCTGACCAAAGCCCGAGGCCAGGCTTTGATAGAGCCTGGTATTCCAGTCACTCTCGGGAAGATGCCAGGATGAGCTGATTGTCTGACTTCTCTGTCTCAGTCTTTCTTCTCCGAGTTTTGCAAGCGAAGACCTGGTTCCTGCATGTTTCGTAATCCCGCAGGATGGGGCCCGGAAGGGAGGATCATCGGCTTCCGGGAATCCTTGCAGGCCTGTGGGCAATTCGATGGTAGGAATAGGGCGCTGTTTGCTGTTGAGGGTGAGGGGGCCAGACCTGGCCACCACATGCAGAATGACATTGTCAAAGGCCGGATTACGATGGTGGCCATGTCGATACCAATCGGCCGCTTTTCTGTGAATCTCCACATTGCCCACCCAAAGCCGGCCGTTGATATATATTCTGGCATGGAGAAAGTCAGGACCGGCATGGATATTTTCGCTCCCTGCCGAAACAAGCCTGATGTGTTTCCCGCAGCTGCTTACAAAGGAAAGCGACAGCCAGGCAGCCCTTCTCCATGCAAGATGAAGGGCTCTCTCGATGTTCATAAAGCATTTCTCTCCCCTTGATGTGTTGAAATGCTGTTGATCAGCTCGTGCGCCGAAAAGCTGCTGAACAGCCTTCAGAAGCTGAAGGCTGTAATCCGGGATGTTCTGTCGAATTATCGGTTTCTGTAAAAGGGCATGGTCATGCACCTGATCCCTCCTCCGCCCCGGGCAAGTTCTGCGCCCTCGATGGTCAGTACGTATTTTTCGCAGTGCGCAGGATCGATTTTTTGTTCACTAACGTCGCGTGCTCGAATGATCTCATAACCATGCTGGTTCAGGTTCTCGAGGGTGTGTACGTTTCTGCTGTATCCCAGGACCTTTCCCGGCCCGATGGCAAAGAAATTTGCACCGCTGTGCCATTGTTCCCTCTCCTGTGCCATGCTGTCTTTTTGTCCGCCGCAGAAGGACGGCTCAAGATCCATTCCCAGTGCCGACAGGGCAACAAGCAGGTTATCGACATGCTTTATTGAAACCACCCGGCCATTGTCGATGTCGATCTGTATGGTTTGGTATTTATTCGATTTCAGGATCAGGGGTTCATAGACCATGCAGCTGTCCTTGTCGAGCAGGGTGAAAACCATGTCGAGATGGATGAAGGATTCGGGCTTGGCCGGGAGCTCCTGAACCAGGATGTGGTGGGGTTTTTTCTTTGCTGCAAAATGATCGACCAGATAATCGATGCCGCGCGAAGTGGTTCTGGTGCCCAGGCCAACCAGGGTGATGTCTTCTGAAGCAATTAGCACATCACCGCCCTCTATCGACAGTTCTGCCCTGGAGAGCTGAAGGTCGGCCGGACTATTTGTCTTGACCCTGAATTTCGGGTGGTAATTAAAGATGGCTTGCATGAGCAGAGATTCCCGGTCACGTACCCCCTTGGCCATGCGGCTTATAAGTACCTGATCTCCGATAGCTATCGAGGCATCTCTGGTAAAAAAGAAATTGTGCAGGGGATTGAGCGAGAAGTACTCTGAGCTCAGGAAGGAACTGAGGGTGCTTCTTTCCAGGGGAACCCCCCGGATCAGGTTTCGGGCAAGCTCCTTTTCATTCAGCCCCAGCAAGCGATCGATCAGACCAGGTTGTTTCTCGTTGTAGCAAGCCCTTTTGACAATCTTCTCACGGATCTCATTTGAACGGAGGATGTCGCTTAGCAAATCGGTGATGCGGAAGCAGGGCACAAGTTTCTGCAGCACCATTTCCAGCTGCTTGTATTCTCTGCCGGCAACAGCAAGGTTCAGTATGTCGCTGTAAAGGGCACGCTCTGCATTTTTAGGGGTCATGTTCTCCACCTCGGGTCCTGGCGGATGAAGGATGACGCCCCGGAGCGGGCCGGTTTCTGAGTAAAGCTGAATGGCTGACATGCCATAAAGGTAATAGATCTGTGGAATATGTTCTTCGTGGACGGCCCGACTAAATAAATCCCGCTTCAATTCCTCTCACGATATCTTCTATTACGCGGTCCTGTCCATAAGGGTCGTACTCGGTTTTGAGGTTGTTGCCAAACAGGCGGGCAATCCCCTGCCAGAAGAAGGCCGTCAGCCGTCCTTTGAGTTCCTGGATTACTGTGTAGGATGTGCGTCCTGTTTCCCGGTCGATGAGTTTAACCAGAATGATGCCCTGGGTAATTGTCAGTTGGCGGATTTCTTTTTCGAATTCATCCATGATCTCCTTTTCGGCCCGCTCGATATAAACCTTGCGTTCCTTTTTGGAGTCTATGCCCCACAGGTCCTGGTCCAATTTGTTCAGGCGGCCAGCTGCAATCCGGGCATAGGGGTAGGCTCTTTTGACATTGCGTATCAGTCGCCGGTAACGTCGTTTAAGATAGAGATATTCGAAGTCTTTCCGTTCATATATGCGGACTTCCGGGAGTTCTACCACAGCCAGTGTGTCGCCTTCAACGACCTGTCCCTTAACGATTCTTTCCTGCCCGGATGGTTTTGTGCGCTCTTTCGTCGAAGCATCCGGCCTGCTGTTCTGCGCCAGGGCCGGGCACATGAAGATCGCAGAGCCAAGGAGCAGGAAGAAAGCAAGCAGATATGGGCCAGGCTTTTCCAATAGTCGAACAAATTAATCGTCTGACACGTTCTGTGTTGAGGAGCCATCAAAAATCATACCCAAATACGCGATCAATCGGCAGACCGGGCTCTATTCATTCATCAGCCGGAGCATGGCGTCGACTACGTTTTCGGCGCCTTCAGCAATTTGTAGGATGTTTGCGTCGAGCATGTAACAGGGGGTGGTGACCAGATTCAGGTCCGGATCAACAACTACGTCGCCATGCCCCGTATCCACATGGGTGGCGCCCAGCGATTCGAGGGCTTCTGCTGTGGCACTGTCGTTGCCGATGGTGAGGCTAACCTCTCCCAGTACCTTTGCGAGAATCACAGGGGAGATACAGAGTGCACCAACAGGCTTTTTCAGGGCTACCATGCCCTTAATGGCATGTTCCAGCTCGGGCAGAACGGAGGCTTGGGGGCCGTCGAAGGCCCAGGATGAGAGGTTTTTGGCAGCACCGAACCCACCTGGCAGCAGAAGACCGTCAAAGGCCTTCGGATCGAAGCTGTCCAGTTCGGAAATGGCTCCCCTGGCGATGCGGGCCGATTCGATCAGTACATTGCGGGTTTCGTTCATTTCCTCACCATTCAGGTGATTGATTACATGGTGCTGCGCAATGTCAGGGGCAAAGATCTCGTAACTACAGCCTTTTCTGGCGATGGCAAGCAGGCTAAGCGTGGCTTCATGGATTTCGGCGCCGTCGTAAACGCCGCAACCTGATAATACAACTGCAATTTTTTTCATGGTCCTATCGTATTTATGCCTTCTTGATTTCAATCAAAACATCGTCCTTCATAACCGAGTCATTCTTTTTTACCTGAACAGATTGTACGATACCGCTTGCATGGCTGGCGATCTCATTTTGCATCTTCATGGCCTCAAGAATGATGATGGGTTCCCCTTCCTTAACTTCGCCTCCTTCTTCCACCAGGATGTCGATGATCTTTCCGGGCATGGGCGCTTCAATGGCAAGGGTCGAAGAAGCCTCTCCCTGCTGCTCAAGGTAGCGCCTTCGCTTGAGCGAAATGGGGGTCTCAACCGTAAAGGAATACCAGACTCCGTTGAGCATGATGGTGTAGCGGTTCTGGTTCTTTTCAATGACGTCGAGCATATATTTCTTGTTCTTCCAGACAATATAGGAAAAGCCGTCGGGATCTTCCCTCAGTTTGATATCAATTGTTTTGCCCTGGAATTTGATTTTCTTCTCAAGGGGTTTCTTAAACTCAAAGGATTTATTCCCGGTGTTGAGGGCGATCAACTTGTCGCTTTTCTTCGATTTGCTGGTATGTGCCATTTAGCGTAAACGTTTATTTAGAACCCAGGGCGTGATTTGCCGGCTTTTTTCCACCTGCAGCTCCTGCTCTTCTATTTCCTGCAGCTCACGGGCATAGTCATAGACCGCGAAGAAGGCTGCCAGCATTTCCTCCTCGGCTTCCTTATGGTAGTGGATTTTAAGCTCCTTGCTCAGGAAGGAGGTGTTGAAGATGCCTTTTCGGAAGTTGGCGTTCTGGAGCACTGCCCGGCAGAAAGCCAGCGTGGTTTTGGTTCCCCTGATCCAGAATTTACGGATGGCCTGGCTCGACAATTGCAGTGCTTTTTCACGGTCCTCCCCATGGACGATGAGTTTGGCAATCATGGAGTCGTAATAGGGGGTGATGACCGATCCGTCCCTGACGCCGGTGTCGACACGAATATGTTCACTCTGCGGCCAGGAGATCTTTTCGATGGTTCCCAAACTCGGGGAGAAACCGGATTGCACGTCCTCGGCATTGATGCGCCATTCTATGGCCCAGCCCTTGAGTTTGATGTCTTTTTGCCTGAAGGACAATGCCTTTCCTTCGGCAATGAGGATCATTTGTTCGATGAGGTCGATGCCGGTTACCATCTCAGTAACAGGGTGCTCGACCTGTATCCGGGTATTCATCTCCATGAAGGAGTAGTTGTTCTGCTCGTCGAGCAAAAACTCGACGGTTCCGGCCGAGGAATAGTTCACGGCCTTTGCAATGCGAACAGCCGCCTCGCCCATTTCTTTCCGGAGGGCATCATCCAGGGCAGGCGAAGGCGATTCTTCCAGCAGTTTCTGGTGCTTGCGTTGTACCGAGCATTCACGCTCACCCAGATGAACCACATTGCCATGTTGGTCGGCCAGAATCTGGAATTCGATGTGGCGGGGTTCGCGAACGAACTTTTCAATAAAGACATCCGGGTTATTAAAGGCCTTTTCGGCTTCCTTGGTGGCCAGATTGAACATCCTTTCAATGTCCTTTTCCCTTTCAACTACACGCATGCCCCGACCACCACCACCGGCAGCTGCTTTCAGAATGACAGGGTAGCCAACTTCAGCTGCGATTTCTTTTGCATGTTCGGGGTCGGAAACGGCCCCCTTACTGCCCCCCAATAGCGGGACCCGGCTCTCGGCGGCCAGTTCCTTGGCAATGGTTTTGTGTCCCATCCGGTAGATGACATCGTGTGACGGGCCGATGAATACGATTCCCTCTTCCTCACAGCGACGGGCGAAATCGGGATTTTCGGCCAGAAAGCCATAGCCCGGGTGGATGGCATCAACACCATGTTCCCGGGCCTGATAAATAATGCGTTCAATGTCGAGAAACTCAGGGGTGTCGTCGAAGCATTCCGAGAAATCGATGATCTCGTCGGCTTCATCCAGATACCAGGCTCCTGGTTCCTTTGCGGTTTTAATGACGTAAGAGCGGATGCCCATTTTTCTGGCAGTCCGTATGATGCGGATGGCGATTTCGCCTCTGTTGGCGATCAGGATACTTTTAATCTTCATAGGCGAAAACTAGAGCGGGATGTTACCGTGTTTTCTGGATGGATTGTCGATGAATTTGTTTTCCAGTACCTCGTAGGCACGAATAAGTTTGCGGCGCGTGTCGGCGGGGTCAATGACTTCGTCGATGAACCCGGTTTCGTCGGCCACATAGGGATTGGCAATTTCGCTGCGGTAGCGGGCGGTCAGCTCCTTTTTCATCTGGGTCGGGTTTTCAGCCCCGGCCAGTTCCTTTCGGTAGAGTATGGCAACGGCGCCCTCGGGGCCCATTACCGCAATCTCGGCGGTTGGCCATGCAAAGTTGAAGTCGCCGCCCAGGTTTCGGCTATTCATTACGCAGTAGGCCCCACCATAGGATTTGCGGAGAATAACGGTTATTCGCGGGACGGTTGATTCGGCAAAAGCGTAGAGCATTTTGGCTCCGTGCCGGATGATTCCGTTGTGCTCCTGGTCGATGCCGGGCAGAAAACCGGGTACATCTTCAAGAACGAGCAGGGGGATGTTGAAGGCATCACAAAAGCGAATAAACCTGGCCCCTTTGTTGGATGAATTAATGTCGAGGGTTCCGGCGAGGACTTTAGGCTGGTTGGCAATAATGCCCACGACCTTTCCGTCGATACGTGCCAGACCGATCACAATGTTCTGGGCATAGTTCTCCGAAATCTCATAGAAGGATCGCTTGTCAACAATGTGATGGATCACCTCTTTCACATCATAGGGTTTGTTGGCGTCATCCGGGACGATGTCCCTGAGTTTTTCCTCGAAGTCGGGTGTCTCATCCCCTGATACATCAAGCGGGGGCGGATTTTCCATATTGTTTGAGGGCAGGTAGGAGAGCAATTGACGCACACCCAGCAGGGTGTTTTCCTCGTCCTCATAAACCAGGTGGGCCACTCCGCTTTTTTTTGAGTGGATCCCGGCTCCACCCAGATCATTGAAAGTCACCTCTTCGTTCAAGACCTCTTTAACGACGTTTGGCCCTGTCACAAACATATAACTGGTTTGCTTGCACATAAAGACAAAGTCGGTAATGGAGGGGGAGTAGACTGCACCACCTGCTGCCGGGCCAAGGATGACAGAGATCTGGGGGACAACCCCTGAAGACTGAACATTGCGGTAAAAAATTCCGGCATAACCGGCCAGGCTGGCCACACCCTCCTGAATCCGGGCCCCACCCGAATCGATCAGCCCGATCATCGGGGCACCCATTTTCTGGGCCATGTCCTGAATCTTCATGATTTTCGCTGCATGGACCGATCCCAAGGAACCTCCCATTACTGTGAAGTCCTGGGAAAAGGCAAAGACCAGCCGCCCATGGATTGTCCCGTGGCCGATGATGACGCCGTCACCGTATGCTCTTTGAACCTTTCCGAAGCCCGTGTCCGCTTTTTCGGCTGTAACAAAGGCATTGACCTCTTCAAAACTGTTTTCATCGAATAGAATGTCTATCCTTTCCCAGGCCGTGAGCTTTCCTTTGGAATGCTGCTTTTCTTCAGCCCTTTTATCGTGTTGCGCTTCGTGTTCAGTCCGACGCTCAATGAAGCGCATATAGTTTTTGCCTTTTACATCCATCTGTCTGTATTGCAATTCGGGGCGTATAAGTATGTTTTATAACACAGCACCCTCAGTTTATGCCACAAAACTATAAAAAATCCTCATATCGCTAAGAGGCCTCATTCGAAGAGTTTACGATCAGATAATGAGGCGCTTGACACCCATCCCTCAGGTAGGGCGTTCCAATTTTTCAGGAGGTCTGGGAAGAGGGTGTCCCGGGTCTCAAGATTCTTCATCAGGTGAAAGCGTAAATCACTTGTACTCGACCACAGTACCCTTTTGCTCAGGTCCTCTGACGCTATGCCGCTTCCTGCCGTCAGATGGCCACCCCCTCCGTTTCCCCTGTAGGAATTGAGGGCTACCCGATAGCTGCTGTCCGGATGAAAGCAGCGGCCATCGGAAAACTGCAGGATGCTGATCCTTGATCCTGCCTCCTCACGCAAATCGACGGTGTAATCGATTCCCGCAGCCGATGAAAAGTTGAAATAGGGATGAGCCAGTCGGCCAGGCTCGTTTTCGCTGAACCGGAGCATATGGTCCGACTTGCTTTTCATGGTTGCGAACCAGTTGTCTGCTGCGTGTTCGAGAAAGCCATTGATTTCCCGGCCTGTGAGTTCCATTACATAGAGCATGTTCTCGAAACGATAGAGGCTGAACATATCGGCCACCCTCAGCGGTCCTTCGCGGAGATGGGCATTGAGCGAGAGGGGGGCTGTAAAGGAAATGTCTGCTCCCGACAGGTCCAGTTGAAGCTGATGGATGAGGGTCGATATGGAGGAAGGTCCAAAGAGCGCATCAAGCCCCTCAATGTCTGCGGCAAGCCAGCAAACCGTATCTTCAAGGTAGTTGTCAATGGCCAGTCTTTCATTTTCAAAGGCCTTTATAAATTCAGCAGAGGGCTGATAACCTGAAAGATCCACATTTTTGGCCGACTTAATCTTTGCTCCGGCAGGCGCCAGTTCAACAAGCAGCTCACCGGCAAAACGCGCATGGCTGCCCGGATCAATGACCACTACGGAATCGCCTTCCGGATTAAGCACCCAGTAGATCCCTGTCTGGTGATCATGTCCGGCAAATATGGCGTCGAAACCGGGGACCGTTTTGGCGATATGCAGGGAGGCATTCTCGTTCAGATAGGGTTCCGGATTCCCCCCATAACTCAGGTCGGTTCCCGAATGAAACAGTCCAATGATCAGGTCGGGTTTTTCCTTTTCTTGAATGCGTGGGATCCATTTTTGAGCCGTTTCGGTCATGTCCTCAAAAACCATGTCGGGCCAAAGCGTTTTTGGCAGCCAGTTGGGGATGCCGGGTGTAATGAGTCCCAGTACCGCAACCTTAAAGGCTCCTGCATGAAGTATGGCGTAAGGTTCAAAGGCCGGCTCACCATTGGCTTCAAATACAGCATTGGCTGCCAGCCAGGGAAAGGCATAGTCCTTTTCAAGCCTTCGGTAAACAGCCGGCCCGGCTTCTATATCGTGGTTTCCGACGCTTGCTGCATCGTAGCCCATATAGTTCAGCACACTGGAAGCCAGGTGGGGATGCAGGGTATCGATGAAATTGTAGTAATAGATTCCAGGACTGCCCTGGAGGAAGTCCCCGTTGTCGAGAACCAGCATCAGGGTGTCGGGATTGTCATCGTGGGCCTTGATGTAGGAAAACATGTGTGCGAGCGAGTTTTGGGTTTCGCGCTGTTGGACGGGGTCGTAGGGGAAAATGCTTCCATGCACATCTGTCGAGACAGCTATGCGGACAAGCTGCTGTTTGTTCGAACATGAGCCCGCTATCATCAGGATGCCCAGGGTAAAAATCAGGAAGGCTTTATTCATCTCTTGTGCGTTTAACGATCGTTTAGCTTAATGAATAACACCTGAATGGGGTGAAAGTTGTTTACAAAGGGGAGATATCCCCAGAAACACGGGTTTAAGCCTCTTTATCTGACTGATAAGCAATCATAGCCATTGATCGGCAGGCTACGCTTCTTGTACCGGACAGTTCTGTTAAGAGCTATTGTGCCTCAGTCAAAGTTCCCGCACCTGAGCAATCAACTCCGCCGGGAATGCCTTGGATGCTGTGCTTATGAAGCAGTGGGGTTAGTTCTTTGAACGGCTGAAATTCAAGTCCTGGAAATCGTAACTGAAATCAATATCGGGTGATATACCTTTCATTTTCAGGCCAACAGCCCTTCCTTCTTCATCCAGGCTGAAGATGGCGAAGGCATCGGCATCCATCTCGCGATCGAG
>PDRI01000088.1 GCA_002748055.1 Bacteroidota bacterium
GGCAGCTGCTTCGATCAGGGTCTTGCTTACAATCAGGTAGTTTCCTTCGGATGGCATGTTGTATTCCAGGCCGATCAGGGGTGGATTGTTCAGGTAGTAAATGAGTAATAGCAAGGCTCCGGCATAGGCAGCTGGTCGCGTAAACAGTCCGAGGATCAGACCCAGTCCGATGGCGATCAGCCCCCAGGTGTTCATAAAGTTCACGGCCTGAAGGATCCCGTTGTCGGACAGAATCCATTGGGCAAAACCGGACAGAATCCATTTCGATTCAACGAGAAAGGAAGCCGCGCTCCAGTTGGGCATCAATAATTTCGCAAGCCCCTCATAGAGCATGTGCCATCCGATCAGTATCCTGAGAAGCACCAGTGAAGCCATTTGAAATCTGCTGAGCATGTTTGTATTTTGTGTCATGGGAGATGTATGAACATAAGTTAACGTAAGGAAAAAATCGCCTAACGAAGGGATGTGATACCAAAACAAAAGTATATATAAATAAAAAACCTACAAATTTTGACGGGAATTCTTTGTAAGTCGGTGATAATTTCAAATCTTTGAACATGTCAATCCTCTAAAATATCACTATTCATGAGAATCTCCAAGACGAACATCCGGCAACTCTCCATCCTTTTTGTTCTGTTCGTGTCGGCATGGCTTCCTGACGGATATGGACAGAAAGCGAAACAAGGGCATGATGCTTATTACTGGACCGATATTCGTGACCTTGGTATTCTGGGTAAAGGCTGGAAGCAGGATACCCTTCTCTATAACCGGCTCCCTGCCAAGGCAGAAGGGATGGTGAGAGATCCCGTTTGGAGCCTGAGTACACATACGGCGGGCTTTTATGTCCGTTTTACGAGCAATGCAACCGCCCTCAGGGCACGTTGGAAGTTGCGTTATGCGCAGCTTTCCATGAATCATTTTGCAGCAACCGGGGTCAGCGGTCTCGATCTCTATGTGAAATGCAAAGATGGTTCCTGGCACTGGCTGGGTGTGGGCAGGCCCGATTCTGTTGCGAATGACGTATCACTTGTGCTCGACATGGATGAGGGCACACGGGAGTACATGTTGTACCTTCCGCTGTACAATGGTGTCACTTCGGTGCAGATTGGGGTGGAAGAGGGGTATTTCATCCGGGGTGTTGAAGCAAAAAACGAGAAACCCATCGTGGTTTACGGAACATCCATTATTCAGGGAGGCTGTGCATCAAGACCCGGAATGTGCAGCACGGCTATACTGGGAAGAAGGCTCAACCGGGAGGTGATTAACCTGGGGTTTTCGGGAAACGGAAGGATGGAGCCGGAGCTGGCCCATTTGCTTGCGGAGCTGGATCCCCTGATCTATTTTCTGGATTGTCTCCCGAATTTGCAACCCGAGGAGGTGAAAGAGCGGGTAGAGCCTTTTGTGGCCATTCTAAGGGAAGCCCATCCCGATACACCCATTGTACTGGCCGAAGGGGTGATCTACAATAATGGTTTTTTGGTTGGTCCGCGGAGACAAAAAAATGCGGAAAGCTGCAAAGCCCTCAGAACGGCCTATGAGAATCTGCTTGCAGATGGATACAAGAATCTGTACTACCAGATTGCCGAGGGACAGCTCGGACTTGACGGGGAGGGGACTGTTGACGGAACCCATCCTACTGATCTTGGTTTTTATCACCAGGCGAACGCCTATCAGCTGACACTTGAAAATATTATAAGTGCACTTTCCCGGGAGGACTAAGCCATGAGCAAAGGTTAACCAGAAAAAAGACAATGATGAAAGTAAGCAATCGATGGAGACTGGCAGTGGCTGTTTCAATGGCTTCCATTGCCCTTTTCGCTCAGCTGTGTCCGTTATGGGCATCGGGCGGAAAGGATCAAGAGAGGGTGTTCGTCATCCATGCCCCAATCCGGAATCTGGACGATTACCGTAAACTGGCCGCGCAGGCGGTTCGCCTGAAACCCTTTGGCAGGGTTGAACTGAATGTTAGTACCCTGGCCGATAAGGGGTTTTATGACGTTCCCGAGGGTAGGAATTTCTGGCATGAATACGCCAGTTGCAACCCCACAGTTTATAAGTTCTTCCCCGATCGGAAGATAGCCCCTTACATTCCGGAAGCCTTTGTCAGGAGGAACAGAGAACTGATTCTTGCCAAGGCCGAAATTCTGCGTGAGTTCGGATTGGGCGCTGCTTTCTGGTCCTACGAGCCCAACCATTTACCGGAGGCCTTTTTCGAGGCTTATCCCCACATGCGCGGGGCCAGGGTCGATCATCCGAGGAGGGGCAACACCCCGGCTTTTGCGCCCTGTATTAGTGTACAGGAGACACAGGAGATGTATGTAAATATGATTGCCGAGTTGCTGGAGAAGGTGCCGGAGCTTCATACCTTCTTCTTTAAAACCAATGACGCAGGTTCGGGAATCTGTTGGTCCGACTGGCAATATACTGGCCCCAATGGACCCACTCATTGTAGGGGCCTCAGCATGGGGGAGCGGGTGGCCACCCTGATGAATACCTTCATGGCCGGTGCGGATAAAGCCGGCCGGGACATTTCCATCTATCTGACCGGTTCAATGTTTTCGGATGAGGAGGGGGCAGATATTCGTGCGCATTTGCCCCGGAACTGCTATTTTCAGAGCTATGGTTCGGATGAGGTGGAGGCCATCACCAGCTCGGTATCCAGCTATTATCCCATCCGGGGCATGGTATTGCCTCTGGATCTGCTCAGGTCTGTTAGTTCCCTCGACAGGGATGCTCCCGGAACCGTATTCATCAGCTTCAGGAGCTCCTATGACAGGGCCTTTGAGCGCCTGGAAGCATCGGAGCGATTCATTGATTTGCTGGTGGATCACCTGGGCCGGTCTCCACTTGAGGACGAGCAGGAAGTGCGCGAAGCCTTGAAATCCATTTGTGTGGACTGGGCGGGAGAGGAATCGGCCCGGCAATTGTTTGCAGCTTTTATTCAGCTGGATGAAGCGAACAAATACCGGGTTGCAGCCATGCCCGGGTCCTCCGGAATATATTGGGGCGTCTCTGTCAGGCATATCAACAGGCCGCTGGTGATAGCCCCCGACAGGCTTTCACCCCTTGAGGAGGCCTATTTTCTTCCCTATGTGTTCAACCCCTCGGAGCAGGAAGCCCGGATGGACTATACCGATATTCATGGAATGCACCGGGAAATTCCCCCGGGGGCTGCCAGGAATTATGTCTCACGGCTTAACCGCGTTATCAGCCTGTTGGAGGGGATCGGTGATGAGGCTCCCGAGAAGGCCTACCTGGCGGATCTGGCCATGGCACTGAAGATACACAGCAGCCTGTTCAGGAGCATCGGCAATTTTGCGGAGGCGCAGGCCATCCGCGACCGCAATGCCGACAAGCTGAGTGTAGCTCCCCACCGGCCCTCAAAACTTCCCACCTGGGAAGGAGACCCCGAACTGCAGGCCTTTGTCACGGTCATGCGAGACGAGTTGGATAACACCCAGGAACTGATCGATCTGCTCGAAGCCGGAGGGATGAAATTCATTGCACATGCCGAAGACCCTGAACATGAGGATACCTTCCTGCTAGGCCCCGATCTTGTGGATCAATTGAGAATGAAAAGAAAGATTATGCTGGCGCACTGGACAGATATCGAGGGCTATATGACCTCTCCGTTCAAATGAGTTCTCATTGAAGACCGGATGCTGTCTTCCCTCATTCCTGTCCCCGGGATGTAAGGAGCAGTCTGGAAGAGAGGGCAGGAAAAAGCGTATTTTTATTGACTAAACGATTGCTCATGAAAACAAAAATGCTCCTGGTAATTGCAGTTTTGCCACTGCTCGTTGCTTTCCTGTTTCTGGGAAAGAGGATGAAAAATGTTGCAGACGAGGATAAGCTTCCCCCGGATGAGCCTGAGTTCGCATCCCTTATGGTTGAATTCTCCCCATCGGAAAACAATCCGGTTTTTAGGGGAACGGGTACAGATACCTGGGATAAGCAGATCCGGGAGAGAGGCTATATCCTTGTCGAGGATGGGATATACAAGATGTGGTACACGGGTTATAACCTGGAAAGATCGGATTCTATGAGCCTGGGTTATGCCACCTCCGGGGATGGAATCAACTGGACCCGCTATTCGGACGAACCCATATTCTCGGATAAATGGACGGAGGATGTATTTGTGATCAGGCACGATGGCCTTTATTACATGTTTGCCGAGGGCAGGAATGATATTGCACACCTGTTGACTTCCAAGGACGGAATTCAATGGGAAGAGCAGGGTGACCTGGTCATACTCGATACCAGTGGGGTAGCGATTCCTTATCCTTATGGAACACCTACGGTATGGATCGAAGACGGACACTGGTACCTTTTCTACGAGCGTAACGACCTTGGAATTTGGCTGGCAGAGCCTGTAGACCGGCTTACATGGAAGAACGTTCAGGATGAGCCCGTATTAGAAATAGGCCCCGAATCCTACGACGAAGCTGCCGTGGCAGCCAATCAGGTGGTAAGTTACGGGGATCGCTACTATCTCTACTATCATGGGTCCGCCAATCCCGATTGGGTCAATCCCGATGTAACGGCGATCTGGACCTCAAATGTGGCCGTTTCCGATGATTTGCTGCACTGGACCAAGTATCCCGGCAACCCCATCGTGGAAGGCGATCATTCCAGCCCGATTCTCGTTCCCGAGGGGGACCGCTTCAGGCTCTACACAATGCACGATCAGGCCTGGCTCTACGAGCCCCGCTAAGACCGGACGGACACCCTGTTTTTGTCTATGCTCCCACACATGGTAGTTGGCTTACGATGGCAGAAACAGAATTGAACGTTTTAAACAAACAATGCTTAAATCGCCGAATAGATAAAATAATTGCTGTCAGAAAAGAGCTAAATGCCTGTCCTCGGAAAATCGGTCAATCATCTGAAAGCACTTGGACAGCGCGGTTCCTCCTTAAAAAATGATATCCTTGCCAATATCATCGGCATGAAACAGCTCATGGGGCACCATGGTTACCCAATAGTCCTTTTCAACATAAATTGGCAATATTTGCAACTGGTCTGAAGTTGCCTGGAGGGCTTGCCGAAATAGCTCTTTTTTTCGTGTAGTTTCATCCGATGTTCCATTTCCCCGAGGATTTGAGAATCTTCCCGACCGGTAGGTTGTAATCGGATTAAGCGTTTTAAGCAGAGGAATGGTTATTGTCGGACTACCCAATTCTTCCAATAGAGCCCCAAGCAATGCCCTTGTGGATGGCGGGTATTTCATCGCCAATCGAGCCAGGGTTGGTTTATCTGTTACCGATTTGATAACCAACAGCAAGCGTTTGCACAATTCTTCCAATCTTGCATCCGGAATTTTCCTGATTGTTCTGATAGTATCGAGAATCTGGAGCAAAGGAATACTATCCTTAGTGATGGTGTTCTTCTGCTTCAAAAAAGCAATGGTGTACATACCCCTTTTAAACTGAGGGCGGGTCTCATTTTTGCCAATTTGAATGATATTTCCGACCTGTGTTGTAAACCCCAATTTGTTATATATGCTATATCCAGTAAGGTAACCCACA
>PDRI01000089.1 GCA_002748055.1 Bacteroidota bacterium
TTATGTTATTAACAAAATCTTAATAAGCTGTGTTAATGAATTGTTGGTTGGCTTTTTTTCTCCGGCTTGTTTTCTTTTCGCCTGCTCCAGAAGGGGCCACTACCTTTTATTTCTTTTCTTCTTCCAGAGAAATACAAAGTAACCCAGAACGAGGCCTGCAATGCAGAAGCCGATAGCCCATTGAACCAGCGCCTCTGAGATTCCCACGAAGTAGGCCGGGACGCTTACTCCTATCAGGCAGGCTGCAATGGAAAGATTGACACTGTAGCGGTTTACCTTTGGATAGATCCACATGACCAGAACAAGGAAGCCTACTGACATCGTCAGGGAAACGAAGAAGAAGGTTGCATCAACGATGTCCCTTAAGACCAGTGCCATGGCAATACCAAGAACCATCAGGACTGCCAGAACCCAACGCATGGTTGTTCTGAGATTCTCCGATTTCGTAAGTTTGGTCTTCTCCAGAAAATCCTGCGTAACAGAGGCAGCTGCAGTAAACATATAGGTGTCGGCCGAGGAGGACACTGAGGAGTAGATAATAACCACCGAAAGTCCGGCCATACCTACGGGCAGTAGCCGGCTGAAGCCCACGATGAGGGAGGTATCGGCAGGAATACCGGGGATCTCGACCCTGATCACGAGCCCTATCATCAGCAGAATGAATCCGACAACAATATAGAACACCGAAGAAAGCACAATGCTTCGCCTGAAGTGCTTTTTATTTTTGATGGCATATACCCGCTGCCACAGCTCGGGTGAGGCCAGGGGGATGAAGAAGCCTGCCAGGAAAAAGCTGATCAGCTGCATGGCAGGAATGCTGAAGAGATCAGCCGCAACCAGATCGGGTTTCGTTTCACCGGTCGAAAGCAGGTACATCATCAGCACGAAAAGCAGGAAGATACCGAAGGTTTGGACGATGTCGGTTTTAACCACCGCATCGAAGCCCCCGGCAGTCAGATAGAGCAGGATAATCACTCCGACAATGACCACAGACAGGTCGTAACTAATGCTTGTATATTCAGCCACCAGTTTGGCTCCTGCTGTAAAGTTCAGGACCACCCAGCCGAACATGATGACAATGGTGACCGTTGTGGCCAGATAGCCGGCCGTTTTTCCCTTCAGGAAAAAGAAAAAATCCGGCATGGTGTAGAATTTCTCCTTATCGGCCAGTTTCTTTACCCGGAGACCGAAGAAGTAAAAGACAAAGAGGCCGAAGACCGACCCCACGAAATACCACAGGGCTCCCATGCCATACATGTAAACCAAGGCAGTGTAGGTGAGCAGGATAGCAGCACCAATGCGGCTCGAGAAGATGGTGGTTGTGGCCTGCAGCGATTTGAGTCTTCGGCCCGAGATCAGAAATTCTTCCTTTTCCTGCTTGTGTCCGGTCAGGGTGCCGATAACCAGAATGACCAGAAAATACGCAGCAATAATCACATAGTCCGCTGTGCTTAGCATGGGCTTTTATTTTTGGATCGCTGGCGCAAATATAAATAAATATGCTCAAGACAGCTTTTTATTCAGGCCTTGTGGATTTCCGTGGATTTGTTTACTTTTGTCACGCTTTAAGCACAGGTCTTGTACCGTATTTCGTTTAACGGAGAGGTGGGAGAGTGGCTTAATCCACCAGTTTGCTAAACTGGCGTACTCGATTAGGGTACCGGGGGTTCGAATCCCCCCCTCTCCGCAAGGCATGTTAAGAGGCTGTATCAAAAGGTACAGCCTCTTTTTTTTCTGGCCTGTCGCCTATAACCGGATCAATTCAGATTCTTGTGAGGGCACATAAATATGTCGTATGCCCGGGCCTGTTTGCTTACTTCCTTTTGTTTGACGGTTCTATGACCCTTCGCTCTCCCAGAGAATTGAATAGTTCTATTTTTTTAGTTGCTTTCGGAATCCAAAGTCTGCGCGACGATTGGGAAAGGAAGCTGTGACCATAGGGAAGCTCTTCTTTATATGAGCTGCCGTTGCTAAGATGAATCACTGCAGTACAATCCAGGGGTTCCAGCGCGAGGCTAAGTCTGTCACGGTTGAGTTTGAAGATGCAGAGAGGCCCCCTGTTTTGCCCCCCTATCACCACCTGGGTGCTGTTCTTTAACTGAAGACTAACCAGGCTTTTTCCATCGCCCGGTATCAGAATACCACTCTTTTGCATGGCCAGAGGACTGAACCCTCCCAGGCCATTTCCTTCCAACAAAAGCCCATTTAGGGCATCATAACGACCGTTTCCTACTTCGTTTCCGAAATCGTTTCCCGTCAGAAGGATGTCGGGCAGGCCATTGCCGGTAAAATCGCCGGTTAGTATTCCGAAAACAGGGGCAAGCTGTGCTTCAGGGGGTAAGGGATGTATCCGAAAGCCCTCTCCCGTGTTCTCGATGACAGCGCTGAGTTGGTAATTGCCCTTGAGCTCAATCCGGGTGGCATCGGGCAATGCAGAAATGATATCATCTATGGTAGCCTCACCAAAGGCTTTGTGCTCCTTGAACAGTTCTCTGATTTGCCGGAGCTGCTTTTCCATGTCTTTTCGACCGAAGAAGCTGTATTCGACCCATTCGCCCTCCTCACTCAGGTAATAATTGGAGGGAATGAGGTCGAGGCTTTCATTTTTATCATAGTCTCCGGCAAACAGCCGCACCGGTTGAGACTCACTTGCCCGAAGCAATGAGTTATTCCCCATGTTTCCGGCCACATAGTCCATGTCTCCATCAAGGTCGTAATCGAAGGCTGCCAGGCTGTTCCACCAGCCAATGGCTTTTCCGTCTCCGATCTCAATGTATTCCCTGAGTGAGCCGGATTCATTTTTTAAAATGGTCAGCGGCATCCATTCTCCTGCCAGCATTAGATCGACCCAGCCATCGTTGTTGTAGTCGGTCCACAGGGCATCACTCACCATGCCCAGTTGTTTCAGTCCGGGTACAAGCTCATCATTGGCGATCCTGAAGTTTCCCGAGCCGTCATTGATTAAAAGGTAACTATCGACTGGAAGTGGGTAGGCATGGGGTTGAACGCGGCCACCGACGAAAAGGTCCAGGTCGCCGTCCCGGTCAAAGTCTGCTGCTTTCACGCAAGATCCACTCGAAAGGAAGGAGGGGAGTCCCGTTTTGCTCAGTACGAATCGACCGCCTTCATTCAGGAAGAGTCTGTCTTGATAAGAACTGTCGTAAGGGCTAAATTCGTAGCCCCCACTGACCAGGTAGAGATCTTCGTCGAGGTCGCCATCTGCATCGAAGAACAGGATGCCCAATTCCTCTTCCCGTTTCATCTCACCGGCTTCTCCCGGCAGTAGATCACGGGCCGAAAAATGGCCGTCTGTCTCTTGCAGGAAAAAGCTGCCCTTATTGAAATGGGAGCCCCCTACATAGAAATCATCCAGTCCGTCGCCATTGACATCAGCAACAGCTATTCCGGGACCATATTGGGAAAGCTTATGCAGCAACAGGGGCTGGACGTTGTAGTCTATATAGTCGCTTTCGGGATGGATGAAATCAATGTCCATCTCTTTGCTTATATCGCTAAACAGCAGATTCCGGACTGCTTTCACGGGGCGGGGTTGTATAGCGGCGTTAACTTGTTCGAGGACGAGGACCTGGTTGACCGGCACATCGAAACGGGTTTCTACTTTTCCATCCGGCCACTCGACCCTGAGGCTGTCGATCTGCTCGACAGCCCCAAGCCCGAAATGTGCCCCCATCTGTACAGAGGAATTATAGCCCCTGTAGGGTGAATGCTCCTGAATCTGTTGGTTTCCGGCGTAGTATATCTCCACAATTGCGCCAAGTCCGTCCAGATTTCCCGGATTCCCTTTGAATTCCACCCTCAGCCAGTTGTTGGATATAAGCTCTCGCTCCAAAACATGGTTCCGGTAGACAAAGGCGCTGTCGTCAATGTTGTTAACAATGTAATCGAGGTCACCATCATTGTCGAGATCTGCGTACACTGCTCCCGACGAGAATGAAGGGATTTTAAGCCCCCACTCCTCGGATACATTCTTAAAAGCAGGGATGTCTCCCGGATTCTTTGTGGCATTGCGGTAGGCGTAGTTGTGCAGTTTTACGGAAGGAATACGCATGAGCGAGACATCGTCTGTAATATAGTTCTGGTTGATCGCCATGTAGTCCCCGAAATCGTGGTCGGTGATATCCTTGGGGAAGCCATTTGAGATAACAAGGTCGTTGAAACCATCGTGGTCAAAATCGACAATCAGTGGAGACCAGCTCCAGTCCGTGGCATGAATGCCGGCCTGAAGACCAATGTCACTGAATGTCAGTTCGCCATTATCGGGTCGTTCTCCCATATTCAGCTGGAGCATATTTCTTACATGCTGGTAAGGATAGCCGAATTTCTCGATCTGGTTATAGTGGCTGTAGTTGTTGGGTTGCAACATGGTCTTGCGCCGGCCGTTGTATTCCGGAAGCATATCGAGCACGAAGATGTCAACGAGGCCGTCGTTGTTAAAGTCGCCGGTGTTCATCCCCATGGCCGAGTAGCAGGTATGCTTCAGGTAGTCATCCGATTTGTCGCTGAAAGTTTTATCCCCGTTGTTGATATACAGCTTATCCCTCGAAAGGTAGTCGTTCGATATGTAGATGTCTTTCCACCCATCCCTGTTGATATCGAAGATATTCATGCCCAGGGCAAAGCCTCCTGTAACAATACCTGCTTTGTCCGATACTTCATGGAAAAAGGGATGTCCGCGTTCCTCATCGAAGTTGTTTTCATAAAGTTTGTCTCTGTTTACAGCTAAGCGCCAATGTCCGGTTTTCCAGTAAACATTGGGGAGTACGCCTGGATAAAAATGGTTGACGGCCAAAAAGAGGTCCAGATCGCCATCCCTGTCATAATCGAAGAAGCCTGCAGTTGTGGTATGTGAGGTATCAGCAATGCCATAGGCTCCGGCCATTTCCCTGAAATAAGGTTTGCCGTCGCTGTTCAGCCCCTGGTTAACGAAGAGGAGGTTTGCCCTTTCTTCCGCGACCTTGCTTGAGGTGGCGCAGACATAGAGATCGAGCCAGCCGTCCTGATTGATGTCGACCACGCAGGATCCGGAACACCACCGGCCCTCTGCAGCGATGCCGGCTGTCGAGCTAATATCCTCGAAACGGAACTGGCCTTGATTGAGGAACAATTTATTGTCCACCATGTTACCGGTGAAAAACAGGTCCTGCCGATTGTCGTTGTTGAAATCCCCCACCGAAACCCCTCCACCATTGTAAACATATTCAAAGCTCATGATATTGAACTCCGGGGTTTCCTGCAGCCTGTTAGAGAAGTCAATGCCGGTAACACCTGCTGGCATCTTCTCAAACAGATAGTCGTCCTGATCACAGGAAAGCAGGAAAACTAAGCAGGTGACTATCACTGGGAATATGGTGGGTATTTTCCTCATGTCTCGCTAGGTTCAACTGCCAGTGCAGGGGTATTGAGGACGGGCAGCGGGCTTTGGTATGCGACTCTGCTAATCGGGAGGAGTGTAAGGACTTATCATGAAAAATCCCGGAAGAACGAT
>PDRI01000049.1 GCA_002748055.1 Bacteroidota bacterium
GTGAACGCGGCGGACGTTTGGTAACGTTGATTAAGTCGTGGTGACCGTGGAACTCGAAGGGCATCGGGGTTGCTGGAAGGGAATCGCTCAATTTAGGTACTAGTAATCAGGAGGAAAGGATATCCTCGTACAAATCGACATGGCTTTTCACCATTTGCTCCAGAGAAAAACTCTTGAGAATAGCCTCTCGTCCCTGTCTTCCCATGCGCACCTTCTGATCCGGGTTGGCAAGCAGGCCTTCAACAATCTCCACCCACTGTTCAATCAAAGAGGCCGGGAGATCTCCCTGATCGGGGGGAGGAGGAAGGTACCCTTGAGTCAAAGCATCATAGCCAGAAAAAAGACAGCGAACTTGACCAATACTGGGAGCCACGATGGTCGCCCCCACCGACATGGCCTCCATGACATTCAGAGGTAATCCCTCATTACGGGATGTCGAGACGAAAAGATCCGCTGCACCCAGTAATCGAGGGATATCATCGCGCACACCCAGCATCTCGACAACTCCGGAATCCGTTGCCAGTTGTTGGATTTTATCTTTCAGGGGCCCTGTACCGCACATGACACCCCGGATGATCGGATTTCGGCTGTTGAGCCGGGCAACAAGCTCTACGAACCCTTCAGGTGCTTTGGGCTCGGCCATCCTGCCCACAAAAAGCAGGACAATATCCCTGGGGGCCCAGCCCAGGGACAAGCGGGCCTCCCGCACGGCTTCCTCCCCCAGAGGCGCAAGACGCTCTGTATCAATCCCATTGGTAAAAGTGTGGACCTTCGTGGCGGGAACACCCTCATAGGAAACACAATTGTCACGCACAGACTCCGACACGGCCAGTACGGCAGGGACCTTGGCGGCAAGCGCTTGGTAGCGTCGTAATTGCTTGGGGGACATATCCCGATATACCGAATGTCGTGTCCAGAGGCAGGCAGGAACCCCTGCATAGCGCCCCATGAGGACTCCCCAAGCGTCCGAGGGACGATTATGGCCATGAACAATATCGAAGCGGTGTTTTTTCAAAAACAAGAAGAAGCGAAGAAATCCTAGCGGATTGCGAATATGGCCCACATTCATAGCCGTTGTGCGGATGCCCTCATTTTTGAAGCGTAGCCGCATCGGAGTCCAAGACCCGGGATCCGGCTCCAGCACAGAAAGAACATGGACGTCGAAACGGCCGGAGGGAAGCTTGCGAGCCAAATTGAGGGCCACGGTTTCGGCCCCTCCCACGGCAAAGGCGTTGAGTATATAGCAAATTTTCAGCATTGGTTTCAGGTATCGGCTCGGGTCCTGGTCAAGGCGGATTCATCATTTGACGAAGCCCGGGAAGTCCAATATAATAGTCAGGAATTTGCAAACCCGGCCTTACCTGACTTCCCTCAACAGCACAATAATGTACTTGAAAGAGCCAGATTCCAATGAAAATTCTCTATATTTCCACGAATTTCCTTGCCCTGACCCATACCTTTATCACACGTGAAATTAACGAGGTCCGAGCTGCAGGAAACACTGTCGGCCTGCTGGCATTACGACGAATAAGGCCGGAGGATGAAACCCGGAATCCTCTCTGCGACGTTTCCCAGTGTCGGTACGTTTATCCGGTGGGGTTTGCCAGAGTGCTCCTGTCATTTCTCGGCATGTTGGTTCGGCGTCCGGTCCGCGTACTGTCAGCCGTACGAACAGCCTTCTCTGACTCTGAAGATAGTTTGATGACCAAATTCAAGTCGGGGTATCAGTTGATGGTCACCACGACTCTCGTGCCGTGGGTGGAGGCCGAGGGATTCGAGCACCTGCATGCCCATTTCGCCTCCCCTCCCACCACTTTTGCCATGTTCCTGCATATCCTGACAGGTATTCCTTACACATTCACGGGCCATGGAGCGGACCTATTTCGGGATCGCTCCTGTCTAAAACCCAAAATATCTAGAGCGACAGGGATCGTGTGCATCTCTGAATACAACAAAGCCTACTACCACAAGTTGGTTCCGAACCTAGCCAGAACCTGTATTGTGCATTGCGGCATTGATTTGAAGAAATTCTCGCTCCGCGAACCCCAAAGCACCAAGAATAGTCTATTCATTTTCGGAGTCGGGCGATTAGTTCCCAAGAAAGGTTTTCATGTTTTGCTTGAAGCTTTGGGCAAATTTAAGGAAAAGGGATTTTCCTGGAGTGCTGCTATTGCAGGAGATGGTCCTTTGCGACAAGAGTTGAAAGAGCAGGCCGACAGATTGGGCATTAGTGAAAATGTCAGTTTTTTGGGCAATATTTCTCAAGAGGAGATCCGAGATCTTCTGGGGCGGGCCGATGTTTTCGTCCTTCCTTCTGTTCCCGTTGACGATGGAGACATTGACGGGATACCTGTCTCCTTGATGGAAGCCATGGCGGTCGGGTGTCCATCCATCAGCACAAAAGTAAGTGGAATTCCTGAACTGATCCTGGATGGAGAAACAGGAATCCTGACGGAGCCTGGGGATGCGGCAGGCATTGTGGAAGGGCTGTGCCGACTGGCTGTAGACCCCAAGCTGGTGGCTCAGCTCCGAGAACGTGGTCGCCGCAAAATTGAACAAGAGTTCAACATTGCCGATGTCGGAAACAAGCTTGCTTCCTTCTTCTCAAGTCTCAAATAACTACAGCCGAAGAACGTTAAAAATCCACGGAGATCTGAATCTAACGGAAAGGTATGACCATGCCCAATGATCAGCCCACAGTAATCTGTTATGCCGGCGATGATTACTGGCACAGCAACCCCCACAGCCGATATCACTTCATGCACGCATTGCATCGGCGAGGCTACCGGGTATTGTGGGTCAACTCTTTAGGGATGAACATGCCGGCAGTCCGCCGCAAGGGCTTTTTTCGCAAGGTATTACAGAGAATAAAGAGTTGGAGCCGCTGGTTGAAGGCAGCAGAACCCGGATTCCATGTTCTCACACCTATCGCCTTGCCGCTCTTTGGCTACCCCCTATTGGAAAAGCTCACGGATATTTCAACGAAAATGCAAATCCAATTGGCACAACGAATCCTAAAATTCCGGGAACCTTTGGTTTTCGCATCCATCCCCTCCTATGCGGAAACTGTCCTAAAGCTGCCACACAGGGGCTTGATTTACTACTACTCTGATAAATACACCAGTTATGACGACATTTCGGCCCAGGATGCCTTGGCCCGTCGGGACCGCATGCTTTTTGAGGCTGCGGATGTCGTTTTTTGTGCCTCGGAAATGATCACGGACTCTTTGAAAGAAAAACGGAAAGAAGTTCACTATCTCCCCCATGCGGTGGATTTTCAGCGCTTTCATGTTGCCTTGCAGGCCGATGATCCAGAACCTGCCGACATCGCAGCTATTCCTCATCCGCGTATCGGGTACTATGGGTCTATAGCCGACAACAATGATAAAGAAATGATTCTTCACGCGGCCACTCAAAACCCTGACCTGCAATTCGTGATGATCGGCAAGGTATTCGGGGATTATACCCACTTGAAAGCCTTGCCAAATATCCACTTCCTAGGTTTCAAACCCTATGCGGAAATTCCATACTATGGGCGCCACTTCGATGTGGGTTTCATGTCCTGGAAATCCACAGACTGGATCCGGCATTGCAGCCCCTTGAAAGCTAAGGAATATTTCAGTTTGGGATTACCTGTGGTCAGTATCCCCATCCATGAACTGGAAAAATACCATGCCGATCTGGTCTACTTCGCCTCAAGCCCAGAAGAATTCTTGGCCCAGATCGAGAAAGCCCTAACCGAGGATTCCCCAGAAATGCATCAGAAACGCATCAAGAGGATGAGCCAGGAATCCTGGGACATCCGGTCCTCGGAAATGTTAAACATTCTAAAATCCGCCCAAGAAAGCCGCTGAGCCAATGAACTCGATGACACAGGGAATTCCTGAGGGAGGCCTTGGGCGTGCGTAACTTCCTGAACAGGCTCAAAAGTTTTACCTTTGAGGGTGAAATCTTAAAGCTAATGAGCTTATCCGTACTGACCAAGCCGATCGGCCTGATTTCCAAAGTTCTGATGGCTAAATACTTCGGCGCAGGGGCCCAGTATGATGCTTACTTGATCAGTTTTTTCCTGGTGAACTTTCTGGCAAACACCCTAACCAGAGTGTTTACCGCTGTGGCCATCCCCTACATCACCGAATTGCGTTCTCAGGAAAGTGGAGAACGAATTTTCCGGCTGATGAACGCAGCTCTGATAATGTTCATGGCCCCGATGGTGGCCTATTCCATTTTTTTACTGACCCGGGGAAACCTGGCCGTGCGGCTTATCGTCCCGAATGCTGCGAGTGACACAAAAGCCCTCGCGACTCAAATGTTGCTGCTGATGGCGGTGCCGGGGCTCATCACCGTTTTTATCGGGGTCATCAATTCCGTATTGAACCTCAACAAAGCTCATCGGCTGCCGGCAGCGATGCCCATAATCAATAGCATGACCATGCTATTGGTCCTGATCGCCGGGCATAAGTCCTGGGGTATCTGGGCCCTCCCTATTGCCTATTCCATTTCCATGGTCATTCGAGGCTCTGTGGGACTTGGATATGCCCTGTATAGAGGCCATTTCCGTATTGCCCGCCCGCTGGCTCCCAAGGGCTTCCGTAGAGAACTCTGGAGTCGGAGTTGGATGGTGCTTGTTTCGTCTGCGATCCTCGCCGTCAACCACTTTATGGACAAATTTTTCGCATCAGGGCTGGCACCCGGAAGTATCTCCTCCATCGCCTACTCGGCCACCTTAGTAGACTTTGGTTGTCAGATTTTTCAGCTCAGCCTCGTTGCGGTAATGTTCACACAAATGTCGGAATTGATCGCGGCTGAGCGCATGGCGGAATGTGGAGCGTATATACAGCTCAATACCCGGAAACTAGCCAAGCTGGTGGTTCCCGTTTCCATCGCCATCAGCCTAGCCAGCTTCGAAATTGTCGGTGTTCTTTTTCAGCGGGATGCCTTCACCACCGAGGACAGTGTGCGGACAGCCTCAGCCCTCTCCATGTACATGTTAGGCATGCCGGCTCTGCTCATCAACCTGATTGCCGCCAGAGTTTTCCATTCCCTGAAGCTCTTGAAACTGAAAATCTGGCTTGCCGTGCAGTATATCGGCACCAATGTTCTAGGAAATTTCTTTCTAGTAGGCCCCTTGAAGGTCATGGGGCTGGCTATTTCTTCGACCTTGGCTATCAATATCCATCTGGGGTTATCCATTTTTCTTCTGTATCGACAAAACAGACAGCTACGGATGCGAGAAATCAGTATTACCATGTTCCGGCACTATCTTCTGGGCTTGGTGACAATCTTGTTATTCCGTCTAATGGGACTCGGTGATTTCTTTTCCTCTCATCTGGTGAATTCCGGCGCAAAATGGGAACTTATTATTGCCGGAACCGCGAAAGGTTTATCAGTCCTGGTGATTTTCTTTCTGTTGCACCTGCTGCAGAAAAGAACTTTCGCAATCCGTTCCCATAAATGTTAAATACAAAGGGCATCCGGAGTCGCGG
>PDRI01000050.1 GCA_002748055.1 Bacteroidota bacterium
TCCTGTGTCTGACGCTTTGCCTGCTGCTTGCTTCCTGCGGGAACAAAGAGTATGTTCTTGAAGCGACCAACAATCTTCCCTATAAGCCAAATACTGAGTTCATGGGATATGAAGACATGAGTCATCCCGGCTTTCAGCATCTGATCGAAAAGTACCAGCTCGATACGGTCTTTCATGGTGAGACGGATGAGTTTAAACGGATCCTGTTGTTAAGGCACTGGATTAAGTCGGTCATCCCCATTGATGACCATGGCGATCCGTATCCGGGAAATGGTTTTGCGGAGGCAATACTGGATGAAGCCCTGAAAGGGCAGGGGTATCACTGCGGACATTTCATGGTGGTCCAGAATGCGGTGATGAATGCCTACGGATATGTGACCCGTACCCTGGGTGCCGGACCCGGAGTGGAGGGTGGTCCCAGCGGTCATCACGGAATCAATGAGATCTGGCTGAATGACTACGGCAAATGGTTTCTTTCGGATGCCAAGTACGATCATCATTTTGAAAAGGATGGGATTCCCTTATCGGCACTCGAAGTCAGGGATCATTACCTGAAGAATAAGGCCGCAGATATCGTAAAGGTGAAAGGACCGGAACGGACCCCGATCGATAAGGATCCGGAAACGGGTACCACTAAAGAGCGGAGTGCCCAGACCTATACCTGGATCGAATACCACACCTGGAATGATGTGTTCACTGCCTGGCCAAATCATAAGACCCTGCTTAGTATGTATGAGGATGAATACGTTAAAAACCATACCTGGATATGGGGAGACGGCCCACACTGGGCTTATGATACTGACTTTTTGCGATTGGTAAAAAGCAGGGATGCCATTGAGTGGACGCCGAATACCCTCGCCTCAAAGACTGCAATTGAGGGCAATGAGGCAAGCATCAGGCTGTTTTCGGAAATCCCGAACCTAAGAGAATATCAGATGAAGGAGTCGGCGACAGGAAAGTGGAAAAAGGTTGACGACCAGGTGTGTATTGAATTGTCTAAAAAGCGGCACGAGTTGGTTTTCCGTACAGTAAATGTACGGGGCATAACCGGCCCGGAGCATAGCATTGCCATAGCTTTGAAATAGACCTAAAGCAAGTTCCAAGAAACCTTCAGCTATTGGGTGACTTCAATAAATTGACAGCGCTATGGTCTTTGAGCACATAAATTTCTTGGCCGTTTTGGAGGGATTGATCAAGGGAATTTGATTTATCCTGATATTGAGTAACTTTATGGGTGCATTCTTTCCTATGAAAGGTTTTTCTTTTATCGCTCAAATTTGCCAGTTCCGGCCTGGTGCTGAGCGCCTTCGGGTGAGGTGTGTTCAGGCAGTCGGGAAGGATATTTTTAACATCTAATGTAAACCAAACATCGTTGGTTATGGAATCAAGAAGGGCTTTTATAAAAAAGACAGCTGCTGCAGGATCAGCTATGATTGTTGCTCCAACCATTATTCCCGCCAGGGCCTTTGGTGCAAATGACCGCATCAATGCAGCAGTATTGGGCCTGAATGGCCGGGGAAAAAGTCATGTTAAAGGCTTTATGGTTCAGGACAATGTTGAGGTTACCCACCTGTGTGACCCGGATATGAATGTTCTGAACAAACGCCGGAAGGAGTTTAAAGAGACTTACCATCGGGAGGTGGCTCTGGAACAGGATCTTCGCCGGATCATGGACAACAAGGACATTGATGTCTTGGGTGTTGCATCGCCAAACCACTGGCATGCGCTTTCGGTCATCTGGGCCTGTCAGGCAGGCAAGGATGTTTACGTGGAAAAGCCTGGCTCCCACAATATATGGGAAGGTCGCAAAATGGTTGAGGCCGCTCAAAAATATGACCGTATCGTTCAGCATGGTGTGCAACTGAGAAGTTCACCGGCTGTAAACGAGGCCATAGGCCTGTTGCGGGATGGATATATTGGAAGGGTCTATATGGCGCGTGGCCTTGTTTTCCGCTGGAGGGCAGATATTGGCGATAAGGGCTTCTCTCCTGTTCCGGAAGGGTTTAATTATGACTTGTGGACCGGTCCTGCCCCAAAAAGACCTTTTACCAGGAACCTGGTGCACTATAACTGGCACTGGCACTGGGACTATGGAAACGGTGACGTTGGCAACCAGGGCATTCACGAAACCGATCTTTGCATGTGGGGGCTGGATGTGGGGCTTCCCACGAAAATTACTTCCATGGGTGGGAAATTTCTTTGGGATGATTGTAAAGAGGTGCCCGAAGTGCTTACATCGGTTTATAAGTACCCCGATGAAGGTAAAATCATTCAATTTGAGGTTCGCCCCTGGTGCACCAATACCGAACAGGATGCGACGGTTGGAAATATTTTTTACGGCGATAAAGGCATCCTGGTTGTTGATGGTTATGATCGCTACAAAACCTTCATGGGCAAGGACAGAACACCCGGACAATTCAGGGAAGATGGCGGAGAAAGGGCTACTGGTATGGCCCGGGGCAACAGCGGGACAGACAGACACTTTGCTAATTTTATCGATGCAGTCAGAAAGCATGATGCATCTGTGTTGAATGCGCCGGTTGAAACCGCTCACCTTTCTTCCGGACTGGCACATCTGGGGAATATTGCATACAGAATGGATCGCGTGCTTACTTTCAATCCCGATTCCGAGAAATTTGTAAATGATCCGGAAGCTGATTTTATGCTGAGTCGAAATTATCGGGAAGGCTATACTGTTCCGGATAAAGTGTAATTATTTCAAGGAGTCGCTGGAAGAGGTTGAAAGGGGCTCCTTAAAACGTCTTGGTAACGCAGAAAGGAGAAAAACATGAGGAAGAACACGAGTATGTACGGGAGAGGCATCTTCCGTCAATTCAGCGCATTTATTTGCCTGGCTGCCACCTGTGGCAGCCTATTGCTGATCAGTCAGTGCAACAACAAAGCAGTCCTGGAGCTGAAAGTAAATGAAGCGGAGAAGAAAGTGGATGTGTTGGTAGACGGAGCGCTTTTTACTTCCTACATCTATCCGGAACAAATCAAAAAGCCGGTTTTATGGCCACTCATTTCCCCGGGAGGAAATATGCTGACACGCAGTTATCCCCTGATCGACAAGGAGGGAGATCGTTCCGATCATCCGCATCATGTGGGTATTTGGCTGAATTATGGAGATGTAAATGGGTTTGATTTCTGGAATAATTCCGAGGCCATCCCCCTGGATAAAAGGGATGGTTACGGCACCATTTTTCATCAATCCATTGTAAAAGCCAGGGGGGGGAAAGGATCTGGGCTGCTTGAAACCACTGCCCTCTGGGAAGCCCCCGACCATAGCCCTTTACTTGAGGAAAGCAGCACCTTCACTTTCCTTGTGCGTGAAAACATGCGCATTATCGATCGCAGCACTACGCTGAAAGCACTTGGCGACGATGTCGTGTTCAGAGACAACAAGGAAGGAATGTTTGCCATCCGGGTGGCACGTGAACTGGAGCTTCCCTCAGACAAACCCGCCAAACTCCTGGATTCGCATGGGAATGTCACAGAAGTTGTGCAAATGGACAATACCCTTGTGAAAGGAAACTACAGGAGCGCCGATGGAATAGAGGGAATAGGGGTGTGGGGGACCCGCTGCCGCTGGATGAAGCTGAGTAGTGAAATAAATGGTGAACAGCTCGCCCTGGTGATCATTGATCATCCCTCAAATCCCGGGTATCCAACCTACTGGCACGCCAGGGGTTATGGCTTGTTCGCTGCAAACACACTGGGACAGAAAGTTTTTTCAGGTGGGAAAAATGAACTGAATTTCAGCCTGAAAAAGGATGAGTCCGTAAACTTCAGGTACAGGTTGGTTGTAGCCGGGCAACTGGATGATGAGGAAATCAATCAGTTGGCCGACGAATTTGCCCGGACTGATTGAAGAGGGTTCATCTTACGGATAAAGGAGTGGCTCCAAGCACAGCATCTTTTTCATACTTGTGGTTCGCATGCCAGTGTGGGGGAAAACGATCAGTTGCATTCATCAGGTAAGTATGTGGCATTGACCTGAGTCTTTTTCATTCACGCCTGCGAACCTTTGCCGAAAGATTCGAAAATAAATCTGAAGGTCAATGCTGTGGTTTAGGGCTGGATGGAGGGCGCGCTTGACGAATGCTTTCAGGAACCGGTTTTTTGTCAGGTTTTTTAAGTTTTATAGCAGCCAGAAAGCTGTTCGATAAAGCCTCTAAAGGTTCAACACCAATTCAGAACACTGTCAGGTCCAGATTCTGGCTGTTGCAGGGTACAAGCATTCCTTATTAGAAGACTAGTTTATGTTTAGGGCAGGGGATTGAAGCCTGAGTGAGTTGAAAAAAGCGGAGAAAGATTGATATCCTGGTCGATCTGCTCTATATTTAGGTTGATTCAAAAAGAAAAGACAATGAAAAAAACAGGACAAAATGAGGTCGGACTGATGCGCATGATTCTAACTCTGCTCGTTCTTGTAACGTGTATTTCGTGTGTAAAGCCCCCCCTTCCTCTGAGCCCCGAAACGGCCTTACAGCACTATTTGCAAAATGATGATCAATCCTATGCCTGGGAGCTGAAGGATGCTTACCCGCTTGAAGGGCTGGAGGTTTACGATCTTCTTCTCACCTCACAGCAATGGCGCGAATACACATGGAAACACACCCTTACGGTTATTGTGCCCGAGGAGCTGAATCATGGTGGTGCCCTGTTGTTTATCACCGGTGGGAAAATCAAGGACGGCGAACCCATCAAAAGGGGAGGTGATGATGAGTTTATTGCGGAGTTGGCTGCAGTGGCTAAGAAAAATGCCGCAGTGGTTGCTATTATCTGGCAAATTCCCAACCAGCCCCTTTATGATGATTTGACCGAAGATGCCCTGATCTCCTTTACCCTGCACAATTTTAAGAATGACGGGGACTATTCCTGGCCTCTCTTGTTCCCCATGGTAAAGACCGCCGTAAGGGCCATGGATGCTGTACAGGAGTTTTCGAAGGAGAAGTTTCAGCATACCATTGATAGCTTTGTTCTGAGTGGTGCCTCAAAGCGCGGGTGGACCACCTGGCTGACAGGCGCAAATGACCCCCGGGTGGCTGCCATTGGCCCGATGGTAATCGATGTATTGAATATGCCGGTCAACCTCGATTACCAGGTGAAGGTCTGGAAGGAATACAGCATCCAGATTGAAGACTACACGAGGCTTGGTATTCCCCAGGAAGCGAATACCGAAGGCGGGAGTGCCATCAATACCATGATCGACCCTTATTCCTATCGTGACCGGCTGGGGATGCCCAAAATGATATTTATCGGCACCAACGATGAATACTGGCCCGTAGATGCCATTAAGCACTATATCGATGAAATCCCAGGTCTCAACTTCATACACTATGTGCCCAATGCAGGACATGGGTTATCGGGTGGTGAACAGGCACTTACAGCCCTGAGCGCCTTTTTTGGCCGGACTGTGT
>PDRI01000051.1 GCA_002748055.1 Bacteroidota bacterium
AGGGCTACCCGAGTTTCCTCCGGTAATATCGTTGTTGGTGGTAAAGCAGACAATCATCTCACCGTTCCGACCATACGGACCAAAATCCTTTGTTTCATAGAGCTCCTTCAGTTTGGGATCCACCACGAACTCGTAATTATTCGGATCTTCCTTCTCCATAATCCCCTTCATCGTGGTATAGTGTGCATACCGGACAGCATCCCGTGCATCATAGTCCCCCACCTCACCATAGCTAAGGCGGATGGTGGAGTTGGCATCGGGGTAGTAATTGTTTTCGGCATTCATCTCAATGCGGCCTTTCAGATAAAGCCTGGAACCGCGCTGGTAACTTTCGGCAAACCCGGCCAGTTTGCCCCTGAGCTCGAAATACTTCTGGGCATCCTTGACAGCCTTGAAGCCGATGTCCTTCTGCAGTGCCTTCAGTGAGGGATTCTCCAGAAATGCCATATACCTGGCTTCGTCTGTAAGCATGGACTTTTTGAAATAACTATCGACATACTTGCCGATATCTCCCTTGTATTTGCGCTTCACGTCGAGAATATTGGCAGGCAGATATTGCTCATCAACGTCCTCCAACAAGAGGCCGATCATGGCCTTCATCACCTTCTTATCGGTGGGTGCATTGTACTCGGCGTAAAACTCCGTTCCCATCGCCTTCAGATCGCTTAGCATCTGGTTAATCTTCTCCTGATCGATGGTATCGGCCGACATGGCTGCCTCCAGGGCGACAAGCCCCCGACCAAAGAGTATGGTTTCCATGCCATAGTATACACCTTCGACCAAGTATTGTGCGGCATGCCGTAACTCCTTACGCCCCTCAATGGCTCTGTGAATATCTTCCAGTGCGTTTCCGTATTCTGCACGACGATCGGCATTTTCGTTCACCCAGTCGGTAAACTCAGCCTCTTCCTTTTCCTTTTTAGCGACCACATTCAGGTTCTTCAGTCCCTTGCTCTGGCCAATGGAATACTTCCAGTAGTTAGAAGAACGGGAATACTTCGATGCATACTGAATCCGTACCTTCTGGCTGGCCAGCATATCTTCCATCTGGATGTCCTGCTTGGTGCCGCGGATCTTAATCCGGTTCGGATGGTCAATGTCGAGCAGTTCCTTTACCTCCCAGGAGGTGATGTATCTGTCTGTACTTCCGGGAAAGCCCATCACCATGGCAAAATCATCCTTTTCGTAACCCTTAAGAGATACGGGCAGATAGTGTTTCGGGACGAGCGGAATGTTGTCGGGGCTGTAGTCGGCGGGTTTTCCGTCCGGGCCCGTATACACCCGGAAGATGCTGAAATCACCGGTATGGCGGGGCCACATCCAGTTGTCGGTATCGTGTCCGAATTTTCCGATTGACTCGGGCGGAGCACCTACCAGGCGCACATCCCGATATGTCTCCAGCACAAAAAGGAAATAGCGATTGCCATAGAACATACTTTTGATCTGGGCCTCATAATGGGTTCCTTCGGTGGCCTTTTCAGAAATCTCCTTCGTCAGTGCACGCAGCCTGGCCCCACGTTCCTCCAGGGACATCTCATCGTTCAATTCCGGCACAATCTGGTCGGTCACCTCTTCCATACGCACAAGGAAGGTTACCGTTTTACCTTCATTGGGAAGTTCTTCTTCCCGGGTCATGGCCCAAAAGCCATCCTTCAGATAGTCATGTTCTACCGAGCTGTGATTCTGAATTTCTCCATAGCCACAATGGTGGTTGGTAAGCAGCAAACCTTCGGCAGAAACCAGTTCGGCTGTACATGAGCCATAGTCAAGTGCACCAACGGCATCCTTCAAACTGGCCTGGTTGATGCTGTAAATGTCTTCAGCGGTGAGTTCAAAACCCCTCTCGCTCATCTCTGCGATGTTTACTTTCTGAATGAGGCTCAGCAGCCACATCCCTTCATCTGCACGCAGGTAAACCCCGGGGAAGAGAAGAAGAGCCAATGCAATAACGATTCCTTTTTTCATACTAACTTGGTTTTGTTCATTTAAGACCATGTGGTCCCGCAGTGCAAATATGCAATTTTCTTTGCCGACCGGAGCAGTGCTTCGGCCCCTTTTATGCCCCTAAATACATGTTTAAGAAAAGTCTATCCGCATTTGCTCGTCCAACAAACGAAAGGTTCGCCTGTGATACTTGCTCGCTCCTATCCGTGCAATGGCCTCGCGGTGAGCCTTTGTCGGATAGCCTGCGTTTTTTGCCCATCCGTAGTCGGGAAAAGCCTCGTGCAATTCCCTCATATAGGCATCTCTGTAAGTTTTGGCCAGAACTGATGCGGCTGCAATGGAGGCAAACCTGGCATCTCCGCCAACCACACAAGTGGCAGGAATATCCCGAAAGGGTTTGAATCGGTTTCCATCGACAAGGATGTGGGCGGGTGGGGGATCGAGCTGTTCAAGTGCCCTGTGCATGGCAAGAATGGAGGCGTGTAAAATATTTATTTCCTCGATTTCCCGTTCGCTGGCCACCCCAATGGAAAAACCAAGTGCCTGCTGCTCAATCAACAGCCTCAAGTGCTCGCGTTTCTTTGCACTCAGCTTCTTACTGTCGTCGAGCCCGGGAATGTTAAATCCGCCGGGAAGAATAACCGCAGCAGCATAAACAGGCCCGGCGATACAGCCCCTGCCGGCCTCATCGCAACCGGCCTCCACCAGGGCTTTATGCATGGCCGGCTCAAGCATCACTCTTCAGCACCTTCTCAATCGAGGTCCAGAGCATCTCCGCAGTATGATCCCAGCTGTACCCCGTCCTTCTGGAACGGCCTTTTTCAATCAACTGCTCGCGCAAACCGGGTTCTCTGAGCAGACGCATCATGGCATCGCGAATGCTTGCCGGACTGTCGGGTGAAGCGTAAATGGCCGCTTCATCTGCAATCTCGGGCAGGCTTGTCACCCGGGAAGCTATAACGGGGACATCGCACTTCATGGCCTCCAGCAAAGGGATGCCAAAACCCTCAAAGTAAGGAACGAAGGTCATGGCGAAAGCCGCCCCGATCAGCTCATTCAATTCCCCGGGCCCCAATCTGCCCGTAAAGATTACATCCTTACGGTGGCTCATCTTCTCGAGCTGCTCCTTCATGGGGCGGGTCAGGAAAAACTTTTCGCCTACCAGTACCATCTTGTAGTTCCCCTTGTTCTCTTCCTTGAACAGCTGAAAAGCCTTAAGCAGGTTGCAAATATTCTTCCGGGGGTGCAGGCTTCCCACAAAAATAAAATAGGGGTTTCCGCCCGTATATTGCTTTCGCACCTCCCCGGCCCTTTCATCGCTAATCGGGGTAAAACTGTCGTTGGCACCATTGTAGGCCAGATCGACCTTGTCTTCATCGACCTCATACTGGTTTATGATGTCGCGCCTCGAATACTCCGACACGGTCACAATTCGGGTGGCCATTCGCGCAAACTTCGGGAAGAAATGACGATAGTACCAACGGACCAGGGCCGGCAGGTCGCCGGGCCGGTGTTCGAAATTCAGATCATGAATAACCGCAACCGAGCGGGTAGAGGAGCGCAGGGGAATAAAGCCATCTGTGCTCAGGAAAAGGTCCGGATTCTTCCTGTGCAAAAAGCCCCTGATGCGCCACTGAAACCAAATATACCAGAGGATGGGATGACGGGTAAAAGGCCTGAGGATTACAGGAGTAACATTCTCCCCAAAAACAACATCCCGATTGAATTTCCGGTCAAAAAGAAAATAGAAATGCGTATCCGGATGTGCCAGGGTGATTCGCTGCAAGGTCTCGAAAGTGAACCATCCGATGCCATCCAGCTTGCCCGGCATCAACAAGCGGGTATTTACGGCAATGGTACGGCTGTATTTTTCCTGTCTCAAAGTAGCCCCGTAATTTTGTGGCGAACTTATTACATTTGTAGTGATTTAAAAAATATTTCCCGCTCCTTCCCCTTGGCCAGGGCAAAAAAAAATCGGTTTTGAAGAAGAGATTTATCTCCAATCTTGTCCTGCTCTTAGTCCTGAACGTGCTCATCAAGCCTTTCTGGTTCCTGGGCGTTGAGGTAGGCGTTCAAAACCGGGTTGGGGAGATGGCCTACGGGGGGTATTTCTCCCTTTTCAATCTGGCCTTCATCCTGAACATCCTGCTCGACCTGGGCCTCAACAACTATAACAATCGCGAGATTGCCAGGTATCCCGAACTCATCCGGGAACGGATCTCGGCCATTGTACCGCTGAAATTTGCGCTGGCACTGGTTTATGCAATCGTTGTCCTGCTCGTTGGCAAGACCCTGGGCTACACCCCGGCTGAATTTCAGATGCTCTGGCTCCTTGCCCTGAACCAATTCCTGCTGGCCTTCATCCTTTACTTTCGAAGCAATATCAGTGGATTGCAATATTTCAGAACCGACAGCCTGCTCTCGGTTATGGACCGAAGCCTGATGATCATCTTCACGGGGCTGCTCTTATGGGGAGAGCTCGTAGAAGGCCCATTCAGGATAAGGTGGTTTGTGTACGCACAGACACTCTCTTACAGCCTCACCCTGCTTACGGCAGCCATCATTGTCTTTTACCGGGCAGGCAGGCCTCTGCCCCGGCCTGGATTCAGGCAATCAATGCTGGCCCTCAAATCGAGCTACCCCTTCGCCATGCTCATCCTGCTGATGGCCTTCTTCAACCGGGCCGACTCGGTGATGCTCGAGCGCATGTTGGTAGATGGAAAGGAGCAGGCCGGGATCTACGCCCAATCCTTCAGAATATATGATGCTGCATCGCAGTTTCCCCTGCTCTTTGCCGGGCTCTTACTCCCCATGTTTTCCCGAATGCTGCGACTGAATCAGGAGGTCAACAGCCTCATCCGGCTGGCCCTCGCCCCCCTGCTGGTTGTTGCCATTTCTGTAGCCCTGGTGGCAAATTTCTACAATTCAGAAATCATTGGCCTGCTGTACACCTCCGTATCGGCCAACAGCATACAAATCTTTGGCTTGCTGATGATTGGTTTTGTCTTTGTTTCCACGAGCTACATCTATGGCACCCTGCTTACTGCGAACAATAACCTGAAACAACTGAACATACTCGCCTCGCTCACCGTCCTGTTGAACCTCTTGCTGAATCTTATCTTAATACCCCGACACCAGGCGCTGGGAGCAGCCGTGGCCAGCCTGAGCGCTCAGGCCTTTTATGCCCTTGCACAAGTCATCATTGCCACACGCTTGCTGGGGCTTGGATCAAACCTCGACCTCTTTGCAAAACTGGCCCTCTTTCTTCTGATCAATACGGCTGTCGCTTTTAGCCTCCGCTACTTCCTGGACCATTCGATCAGCGGACTCATCTCCCTTACCGCAAGCTGTGCAGTCTCGGCATTCCTCACCCGCCTGATCCGCCCAAAAGAACTCCTCCACATCCTCCGCAGCAAAGAAAGCTGATTCACCCAAAA
>PDRI01000096.1 GCA_002748055.1 Bacteroidota bacterium
CGTTCATCCCCCTTCCAATGATAGCGCCAGCTCTTTCGTTCCCATCCAAAAGGCGGGGGGATGACCCGGAGCTGAAACCTCAAAGGTTGTAGGTCTCCTCATTCATCCCCCTTCCAATGATAGCGCCAGCTCGTTCATCCCCATCCAAAAGGCCGGGGGGGGGATGACTCGGGACTGAAACCTCAAAGGTTGTAGGTCTCCTCGTTCATCCCCCCCCGGCCTTTTGGGGGAAGCTATGTTGAGGGCTAATGCGTTGAGAGTTGCAAGGTGTAACTGCCCTCTGCTTTATCCGCTTCAACCTCATAGTTCCAGGCCCCTTTGTAACGCGCCCGGCTCTCCTCATCAATCGTATTCGACTGGTTGAAGGTCACCTGTGCAGACGGGGAAATGCCGAGCTCTTTAAAGAGCTTGCCATCGGGGTAATAAACCCGAATGCTTATATGCCCCGACCTGACCCGGCCATGGATCATACACTTGAAGACGTGAGCTTCTGCATCTATCTCAAACTCGCCTTTCGTCTCGTCGGAGCCCCCGCGGAAGGTGTTGCGCAGGATAAGCTGAGAAGAATGCTGGTGCCCCATAAAGGAAAATACATTGCCATCATCGGCCAGAAAATAGCTGTCGTCCTCATTATCAAAAAAGATATGCTCACGTTGACGCCTGGCCAAATCCCTTTCACGATCTGCATGCTCACGCTGAATAATCACCATTCTCTGTTGCTCATCGAGCATCTCCTTCTTCATCCGCAGTTCTTCTTCCTGCGGAATCTTGCGCTCATCCACCTGGGCATTCAGGACCGGAGCCGCACATAAGGCCAGCACAAAGATGGACCACTTTATTTCCTGCATCGTTTTCATCCCTTTTTCGTGTTATTGATTCTGCAACAAATGTAAGCCCTGAGACCATAGAACTTGGTTAATGCAGTGTTAAGCCTGGGTTAATGCTCCCCGAAAGGTCCTATCTTAGCCCGAAAGTAGAACATGAAAAGTCGTTACCTCATATGGCTGTCGGCTTTCGCTCTGGTGGTGCTGGTTTGGGTGCAGTACATCTTCATCACCGATACCTACCGAACAAAAGCGAACCAGTTCGATGCCCGCTTTGGAGAGCTGGTACAGGAAGGCATGAAGGCCTTCAATGGCATCGATTTCAATTATGGTTACGATTCCCTGCTTTACGAACTCGACGAACGGGCCCTCGAGTATCAGTATGCGAACCCCGATACGCTGGTCAGAACCCTCGACCAGGAATTCTACCAGATCCTGAATAACTATGAGGAGGCGAAAGGCTTTCTTACCGCCTACCTTCAGGAAGCCGGAGAGGAAGCCCATTTTACCTGGCACATCCTTCTTACAGAACTCTACCTGAAGGACCTTAATCTCGAGACAAAATACTATCCCAACAGCAAGCTGAAGTCCTTACCCCTCCCTCCCCCGGAGGCTCTCCCCGCAGCCAGCTACACCCATGTCCGGAATTTCTTCAGGATGTCCTATTCGGTATACATCAATTTCGACAGGCGTTCGGCTTTAATCTTTCGCGAGATGAAAGGCATACTCGGCCTTTCTCTGGCTACCATCCTGCTGGTATTTTATGTATTCTACATGACCATCCGGAACATGATGCGCCAAAAGCGGCTATCGGAGATGAAAACAGACTTCATAAACAATATGACCCATGAGCTCAAGACACCGCTCTCGACCATCGCAGTAGCCTCAAGTTCACTTGGGAACAAGCGCATCACCAGCGATTCGGCCAGGGTCGAAGAACTCTCGGGCATCATTAAACGACAAAACAAACACCTCTCCGGTCTCATCGACCGCATCCTCGATATCAGTATCTTTGAAAAGGACCAGGTAAAACTCAAACCTGTCGAGCTGGACCTCTCCGCCTGGCTCGACCAGCTGTGCCGTGCTTTTCGCCTGGAACAGGGCGATCACGCACCTGAGCTTGAGCTGCAACTCAGGCTCGACATTCCCAGGGCTATGCTGGATGAGGTCCACATGTCCACAGCCCTGAACAACCTGCTTTCCAATGCCGTGAAATATGGCCCGGCAGATTGTAAGATCACCCTTCGGGCAGAGCATACGAAAAGTGCATTAGAACTGCGTGTCAGTGACAATGGCCCCGGAATCAGACGGGAAGAACAAAAGCATATTTTTGAAAAATTCTACCGCGGCCGGGAAGCAAAAACCCATGTCATCCGCGGACTTGGCCTTGGGCTATACTATGTAAAGCAAATCGTTGAAGAACACGGCGGAGAAATAAGCCTTATAAGCAGCCCTGGTGAAGGCAGCACCTTTATCATTAAGATTCCACATCATGATCAATCTACTTCTGGTTGAAGACGACACTGACCTGCGAAAGGTCCTGGCCGAGTACCTCGAACTATCGGGCTTTCACCTTACAACTGCAAGCCATGGCCAGCAGGGGCTGGATTTGTTTCGAAAACAACACATCGACCTCTGCATCCTCGATGTAATGATGCCTGTAATGGATGGGCTTAGCCTGGCTGTCGAAATTCGCCGGCTCGACCCCGACATGCCTGTGGTCTTCCTGACTGCTAAAAACCAGAAGGAAGATCGCCTAAAGGGCCTGAAGATCGGAGCCGATGACTACATTACCAAACCCTTCGAAGCCGAAGAGCTGGTCCTGCGTATTCAAAATATCCTGAAACGAAGCGGAAGTCAGAAGGTCCCTGCCCGGCAACTTGGTCGCCTGACCATCCGTTTCGACGAACTCTGTATCGAAAGCCCCGATGAAAAGCATCATATGACCCCCAGAGAAGCCTGCCTCCTGAGCTATATGATCAAGCATGCAAATAAACTCATGAAACGGGAAGAAATCCTGGAGGAACTCTGGGGACAAAACGACTACTTCATGGGCCGCTCAATGGATGTTTTCATCTCCCGCCTGCGCAAATACCTGAAAAGTGAACCCTCCGTCAGCCTGGAAACAAAAAGGGGCGTGGGATTCATCCTGAGAATCGATACCCACACCCCTGTATAGTGTAAATTGCTGTCTTACTTCCTGACGGTTCCTTTCAGTATCCGGGTTTTCTCATCACCCTTTACACTGTCATAAACCACCGGAGTAGCAATGAAGAGTGAAGAGTAGGTACCTACAACCACCCCCAGGAGGAGGGCAAAGGTAAAGCCCCTGATCACATCCCCGCCAAAGATAAAGATGGCCAGGAGTACAAAGAAGGTCGAAAGCGAGGTACTGAAGGTCCTGCTCAATGTGCTGTTCAGTGCCGTATTAAAGATCTCACTGCGGTCCCGCTTTTTCTGCAGGCCGACAAACTCCCTGATCCGGTCAAACACAACCACCGTATCGTTGATGGAGTAACCCACCACCGTTAGTATGGCTGCAATGAAGGACTGGTCAAGCTCCAGGGAGAAAGGCATGATGCCGTGCAGGATGGAGAACAATCCGATCACAATCATCACATCGTGTACAAGGGCTGCAAGTGCACCAAGCCCGAACTGCCAGTTGCGGAATCGAATCAATATGTACAGGAAGATGACCAGCAGAGCGCCAAATACGACAATAATCGCACTACGCTGAATGTCATCGGCAATGGTTGGTCCCACCTTGTGGGAGGAAACGATGTATTCCTGTCCGTTGATGAACTCGTTGAGGCTCACATCCGGACCCAGATAGGGCTGGAGGCCGGTATACATTTCAGCTTTAATAAGAGAGTCCACAGTGGGACGATCATCATCGATCAGGTGACTGGTGGTTACACGAACTGTATTCTTGCTACCATAGGTAATGACCGTGGGTGCCTCACCAAAGGCAGCGGCCAGGTCATTTTGTACATCGGCCGTTTCAACATCCTGCTTAAAGGTGATAACATAGTTTCGGCCTCCGGAGAAATCAACACCAAGGTTCAATCCTTTCGTGGCCAGAGAAACCACACCGGCAAGAATAATAACTCCGGAAATAATGTAGAAGAGCTTCCGCTTACCCAGAAAATCGATCCTAGTGTTCTTAAAGGCATTCCGGGAGATCCGGGTATCAAAGGTAAGCTTGATATTCTTCTCGAGCATGCGCTCATAGATCAGGCGCGTAAGCACAATGGCACTGAAGAGCGAAGTAAGGATACCTATGACCAGGGTCGTCGCAAAACCTTTGATCGGACCCGATCCGAAGAAGAACAGAATCAATCCAACCATGAAGGTCGTCAACTGCGCATCGAAAATGGCCGAATAGGCGTTGCGGTAACCATCCTTCACAGCCGTCTTGAGGTTCTTTCCTGCGGCCAGTTCCTCTCTGATACGCTCGTAAATCAGTACGTTGGCATCCACCGACATACCGATGGTAAGAACAATACCCGCAATACCCGGCAATGTCAGAACCGCCTGAAGTGAGGCAAGCACACCAATCAGAAAGAACATATTGGCCAGAAGGGCGAGATCGGCTACGAAACCTGCACGGCGGCTGTAGTAAAAGACCATGTAGGCCAGCACCACAATGAAGGCAATCACAAAGGAATTCAGCCCGTCACGCACCGATTTGGCACCCAGTGAAGGACCAATAACCTCTGAGGACTCAATATGAGCACGGGCCGGCATCTTACCAGACTTCAGAATGTTGGCAAGGTCCTCGGCTTCGGTTTGTGAAAACCGACCCGAGATGGAGGAACTACCCCCCTTAATCTCACCACTAACATTGGGGGCTGAATACACCAGTCCGTCGAGTACCACGGCAATCGCTTTGTTGACGTTTTCTCTGGTAATATTGGCCCAACGCTTCGCTCCCTCTGCATTCATGTTCATGCTTACCTCAAATTCACCGGTATAGGGATCTGTATTTACACGTGCATCTGTCACATACTTACCCTCCAACACCGGTTGGTGATTCCGGCTGGCCTTCAGGGCATGCAGGCGGATATACTGCCCTGCCTCTCCATCGGGCTCAAAGTGCCAGGCAAAAATCAGATCAGAGGGAAAGAGCTGCCTGATCTGCGGAATCGAAAGGTATTCGTTCAGCTTGGCAGTATCCTTCAACATGACAACCCCCAGGGTCGATCCGGGGATAAACTGACGCTGGTTGTCAAGGTAGGGGGTCAGTACCGCATAAAGTGGATTCTCTCGTATGAAGGCGGCCTCCTGGTCGTTAAACACCTGAGTGGTATCCAGATCGGAAAGCAAATCCAGGCCTGCAGTATCAAGCAGCAGGTCATTCTCAGTGGTATCAGGCAAAGCAGCTTCTTCGGCCACATCCTCTTCGGGAAGCGCTTCGGTTTCAAGAGCTTCATCGGCCACCTGCATCCCTGCCAGCAAGCTGTTAGCCTGGTCGAGAAGCTGCCATACCTCAGCAGCTTCATAGGTGGTCCAGAACTCCAGATTTGCAGTTCCTGTGAGCAGTTTTGATACGCGCTCGGGCTCTTTAACACCGGGAAGCTCCACCAGAATACGCCCCTGACGCTCCAGCTTCTGAATATTCAGCTGAACCACACCAAAACGGTCAATCCTGTTCCGAAGCACATTGTAGGAATTGTCAATCGCGCTCTCTGCCTCTTCCTTCAAAAAGGCCACTACATCCTCATTGGTAGTGCTGAAATCGATCTGACCGCGGGTTTCCGGCGTCATGAAGAACTGAGCCAGCTGGGCCCCGGGATTGCGTTCCTCAAAGGCTGCAGCAAAGAGGTTTACAAAATCCTCCTGGCTGTTGGCCTTCATCTTATTCGCCAGTGCCATGGTTCCTGTAAACACCGGATCTGTGAGATACTGAGGTGCTACAAGCGACCTAATAACATCTTCAACTGCGATCTCAAGGATCACATTCATCCCGCCTTTAAGGTCGAGACCGAGGTTGATTTCCCTCTCTTTACATTCCTGGTAAGTGTATTTCTTCAACAAAACATTGTAGATCACCTCACCTTTCATGGAGTCCAGGTACGAGCGTTCAATGCGCACATCACCATTTGCCAGCTTCCGTGCATCCTTTTCCACCTTTTGCGTGAAAACGGTAAAAAGCAGCTGGTAAACACTAACGAGGGCCAGGACGATCGTAAAAAACCTGATAGCACCTTTGTTCTGCATTTTGTACTTATTTATTGGATAGTTACTTGATTGTCAATAGTAATCAGGGCGCAAATATAGCAACTATTTTCGGCACTTTGGGGGCAAGTATTAAAAAAAAATACGCCGCGGGCTTCTCTGCCCGCAGCGCAAATACAATTGTATAATCACCTGATATTATGAGTCTTCTGTTTCAATCCTCGAAAAGCTTCAGATTGTCCAGACTGTCCATAACCTCCTTCACGCTCTTTGCAGAGGTTCTTAGCATCTCTTTCTCATCTTCATTCAGGCTGATCTCAATGATCTCTTCCACTCCGTTTTTACCCAGTTTCACGGGTACACCCAGGTAAATGTGCTTCTGCCCGTATTCCCCATCAAGATAGGCGCAAACAGGAAAGACCCGTTTCTGGTTGTCAACAATGGCTTCCACCATCTGTGAAACAGCAGAACCAGGGGCATACCAGGCTGAAGTTCCCATCAGACTTACCAACTCACCTCCCCCCTTCTTGGTACGCTCCACGATGCTGTTAATGACATCCTTTCCGAGTAATTCAGTCACAGGGATGCCACTCACCGAAGTGTAGCGCGGCAAAGGAACCATGGTGTCTCCATGCCCCCCAAGCAGCATGGCATGGATGTCGTAAGGACTCACATCAAGGGCATTGGCCAAAAAAGCCTTGTAACGTCCGGTGTCAAGAATGCCCGCCATTCCAAATACTTTGTGAGGATCCTTACTGGCGGCCAGATAGGCCGCATAGGTCATCACGTCTAGCGGATTCGATACCACAATGATGATGGCATCGGGCGAATACTTAATGGCCTTTTGGGTCACTTCCTTCACAATACTGGCATTCGTACGAATCAGATCATCACGCGACATACCCGGCTTGCGCGGGATACCGGACGTAACCACAATAATCCCCGAACCCTTGGTCTTCAAATAGTTGTTGGTTGAGCCAACCACCCGGGTATTAAAATGGTTGATGGATGAGGTTTGCCAGATATCCAAAGCCTTGCCTTCGGCCAGGCCCTCCTTCACATCGAGTAAAACAACTTCATTGGCCAGATCTTTATGCGCTATAACATTCGCGCAGGTGGCACCGACATTTCCGGCACCAATGATGGTAATCTTGTTCATTCTCCGGAGCTTTTTTAAGATAACATCTTAAAGCCAAATAGGTTCAAACCTTGACTTTGGCACGAAAAAGTGCTAATTTGAGCAGAAACCCATCCCTCCGACGCCATGAAAATCGATATCTCAAAGTACCTGACCGACTGGTACAAGGAAGACACTGCAAAAGATTTCTATCCGGGCCCGGTGGTCAGCATTTCCCGCGAGGTCGGATGTCCGGCCAAGCGCATCGCTGCCGAACTAACCAAAAAACTGAACAAACTAAAGCGGGTCCATGCCAAAGATCTGCCCTGGCGATGGATCAGTAAGGAAATCATGATGGAATCGGCCAGGGAAATGAATGTAGATTCGAGCCAGATCAGGCATGTATTTGATTACAAAACCCGGAATACCCTGGAAGACCTTCTGCTGGCCCATTCGAAAGACTATTACAAATCAGACCTGAAGATTCGTAGCACCATCGCCAAGGTGATCCGCCGGTTTGCCAATGAGGGAAATGCCATCATTGTGGGCCGGGGTGGGGTAGCCATTACCCGTGATATTCCCAAATCGCTTCACGTTTATCTGGAGGCCCCGCTGGAGTGGCGGGCCATGCGCGTTGCAGAGAAACAAAATTTCGCCATTGAACAAGCCCGCAGCTATGCACAGAATACAGATAAAAAAAGGTCGCAGTTCAGAGATTTCTTCCAGGGCAAGGGTAACGACTATACCCGCTTTGACCTGAAAATCAACTGTATGACGCTCGATATCAACGAAATAACCGACATTGTCATCGGCGGACTCCAAACACGTGCCATGATCTGAAACTTTTGCTATTTTAGGGTCGGAAAACCCAAACCCCCCCAGTATGCCTAAATCCTACTATTGGATCGCTGCCCTTTTTCTGACAGTCCTTTCTTGTCGCCATGCCGGAAACAGCGAACAGGAAGACTACATCCCGGAAACTGATCGTTCAAAGACCAGGGAGGCCATCGATGTAATCTATGCCATGAACCTGCCTACGGACGTGGTCTCACTATTCGAAAAAACCGGCACAGGCTTTAACGCTGCCCTGCTGATCCATTCCGAAAATGTGGCAGTTTATGAAGCCCCTGAGCAGATGGCACTGTTGCTGGGTGCCTTGGGTGTCGATTTAAGTTATTGCAAGTTATACGGGCAGGCCGAACACGCAGCCGGTCTCTACCGGCATATTGAAATGCTGGCCGAGAGGCTTCAAATACCAGAGGATGTTTTTACCCGAACCCGGAACGATATCGAGGCCATCATCGAAAAACCCGACTCAATGACGTCCATGATTACAGAGATATACTCCTCGGCCGATGCACATTTTAAATCGGTAGGGCAAGAGGCTCTGGCCAGCCTGTCACTATTGGGAGGCTGGCTCGAAGCGATGTACATCGGGGTCAATATTTACCAGGACAAGAAAATCCTGGAGGTCGGGGACAGGATTCTCCATCAGAAGTATGCCCTGACGAGCCTGTTGGGCCTGCTGAACAACTACCAGGAGTCGCTTTTCATCAGGCAATATGTTCACGACCTGGAGAAGCTCCGCAGCTTATTCAACGAGGTAGAAATTCTCTACGCCTCAGACAACTTTGATATGGAAGCAGGGGAAAACAGCTTCCGGGCGCAAAATGCCGTCCTTCGATACAGCCCCGAAACCCTGGCTGAAATCTGCTCCTCGGTGCTTGGCCTCCGAAACAAAATCATGCCCTGAATCAGATCAGAACCTTTCCGGTCATTTCTTCTGGCCGTTCCAAACCCATAATTTTCAATAATGTAGGTGCCACATCGGCCAGAATACCGTTCTGCAGTTCTTTGTAGTCATCCGTCACCAAAACACAGGGCACCGGGTTTAATGAATGTGCCGTATTGGGCGAACCATCGGGGTTTACTGCGTAATCGGCATTGCCATGATCGGCAATGATCATCACATCGTAGCCATGCGCGCGGGCTGCATCAACAACCTCGCCCGTGCACTGATCCACGGTCATTACGGCCTTTTCAATGGCTTCATACACACCGGTATGCCCCACCATGTCGCCGTTGGCAAAGTTCAGACAGATAAATTCAGGCACCAGATCATCCATTGCCTTAATCACCGCATCCTTCACCTCAAAGGCGCTCATCTCGGGCTTCAGGTCGTAGGTAGCCACCTTGGGAGAGGCTATCAGGATGCGTTCCTCACGATCGAATTCAGCCTCCCGGCCACCCGAAAAAAAGAAGGTCACATGGGCATACTTTTCTGTTTCGGCAATTCGCAACTGGCTCCGGCCAGCAGCAGCAAGCACTTCACCCATGGTATGGGCTACGTTTTCCTTGTCGAAGATCACGTGAAGCCCCTTAAAAGTCGCATCATAAGGGGTCATTGTGCAGTAGTGCAGGGGAAGGGTTGTCATCCCCTCCTGGGGCATGTCCTCCTGGGTAAGGACAATGCTGAGCTCCCGGGCCCGGTCGTTCCGGAAATTAAAGAAGATAACCACATCTCCTTCCTGAATCCTGCCCACCGGATTGCCTGCCTCATCAACCACGACAATCGGTTTTACAAATTCATCGGTCACCCCTGCATCATAGGAATCCTGAATGGCTTTCAGCACATCGGTGCAGGCCTCTCCTTTACCGTGCACAAGCAGGTCATAAGCATCCTTGATACGCTCCCAGCGCTTGTCCCTGTCCATGGCATAGTAGCGGCCAATGAACGAGGCCACCTTTGCCCTGGAACCCCTGAGATGATCGAGCAGGGCTGCCATGTAGCCCTTCCCGCTCTGGGGATCGGTATCGCGTCCGTCGCCAAACCCATGAACAAAAACCTTCTCAAGCCCATAATCGGCCGTCATATCACAAAGCTTGTACAGATGCTTATCGAGAGAATGCACGCCCCCATCGGAAAGCAGCCCCATAAAATGGACCTGCTTAGCCTGATCCCTGGCGTAACTGAGTGCCTCAACCAATACAGGATTCTCGGTCATGCTATTGTCTTTTACCGCCATGTTGATTTTCACAAGATCCTGATAGACGATGCGTCCGGCCCCAATATTCAGGTGGCCAACCTCGGAATTACCCATTTGCCCGTCGGGCAAGCCCACATTCTCACCTGAAGCAAGTAGCTGTGAGCTGGGATATTCCTTTTGCAGGCGGTCCATATTCGGAGTAGGAACCTGACTGATTACATCACTTCTTTCGCCGTTTCCGATGCCCCATCCATCAAGGATCATCAGCATTGCTTTCTTATTTTTCATATCTGTTTTGTTTTTAGACTGTATTCAAGCGCATAAAGATAAACTAAATTTACCAGATGAATAGGGCAAAAGGCTCTCGGGATACGCTCCAGGAACTGAAGACTGTCGCCTGAAATTTTCTCGAAAGACTGGCGAAAGCACCGCTTTGCACAGAAATAAGCCGGCAGAAGCTTTGGACCGATCAGCGAAGCTGCAGGAATCGCAGGCGAAGATGATTCCTAAAACTTCCCCCGGGTATTGCCAGAGCAAAGCAGAATAGTTAGTTTAGTCGCCCCGTCAGTACACTAAAACGATCTCTGAATATGAGCGGCTTTTTTGGGGCAATTTCAAAAGCAAATTGCGTTTACGATGTTTTCTACGGAACAGACTACCATTCCCATTTGGGCACGAAGAGGGCCGGCATGGTCTTTCATAACGATGACGAGGGCTTCAGGCGTGCCATCCATTCCCTCGAAAACAGCTACTTTCGAACAAAATTTGAAGCCGATCTCCGGGACTTTTCCGGAAACAAGGGCATGGGCATCATCAGTGATACCGACCCCCAGCCCGTCCTGTTCAATTCTCATTTGGGCCGCTTTGCCATTACCACGGTTAGCCGCCTGGTAAATATCGACGAACTGGAAAGTCATTTCCTGGCCAAAAAGAAACACTTTACCGAAAACTTCCAGGGGAATGTTAACCCGACCGAGGTTGTGGCCAATCTCATCTGCGAAGAGGAAGACTTTGTGGCAGGTATTGGCCGGGTTCATGAAAAGGTGAAGGGTTCCTATACCCTGATGATTCTTACTCCCAATAGCCTGATTGTGGCACGCGATAAACTGGGAAGAACGCCTGCGGTTATCGGAAAAAAAGACGGGGCCTATGCCGTTGCCTCCGAAACCTGCTCCTTTCCAAACACCGGCTACGAGATTGCGTACTATTTAGGGCCGGGTGAGATTGTTGAGATCACAGAAGAGGGCTATGAGGTTCTTCAGCCCGCACAGGAAGAAATGCAGGTCTGCTCCTTTCTTTGGGTATACTACGGCTATCCACCTTCATACTATGAAGGAATCAATGTGGACGAGGTCCGCTATCGCTGCGGAGCAGCACTGGCCAAACGAGATCCGGTGAAGCCCGATTTCGTATGCGGGGTTCAGGATTCGGGAGTTGGCCATGCCATTGGCTATACCAATTACAACGGCATCCCCTACAAACGGGCCTATTCCAAGTACACACCCACCTGGCCAAGGAGTTTCATGCCCCAGAACCAGGAAATGCGCGACCTTGTTGCACGGATGAAGCTGATTCCCAATCGCTCCATGATTAAAGGCCGATCCATGGTCTTTCTGGACGATTCCATCGTACGGGGGACCCAGCTCAAAGACAATACTGCCGATTTACGCAAGGCTGGAGCCGGGGAAGTCCATATGCGCATCGCCTGCCCCCCGTTGACCTTTCCCTGCAACTACCTCAACTTTTCGCAATCCAGATCGACCATGGAGCTTGCCACCCGAAAGGCCATTGTGCAACTGGAGGGTGAAGTAAAACATCTCGAAGAGTACGCCGATCCTGGGTCGGATCGCTACAAGGCTATGGTCGAAAAGATCGCGGAGAATCTGGGACTGGATTCACTCATTTTTCAAGACCTTGACGACCTGATTGAAGCCATCGGCCTGCCCAGGGAAAAACTCTGTACGCATTGCTGGGACTGCTCGAGCCGTTTCTGATCAGCAGAGCCACACAGGGCTTGTTTTGCGGCCGCCATTCGCTGAAAAATAAAGGCAACCGGGACCCTCAGGAAAGGGGCCTGAGGAAAACCGAAATCAACAGCTGTTGGGAATGGTAAACACCCTCGCCCGGAAAGAGATGCATGCTCCAGCCAATCTTCGATCTGACGCGGGAACTTCGGAAGGGGTCAATGAAAAAATCAAGACGACCATAGTGATCAGCTGCATACAAAGGATGCCCAAAGCGTAAAGCAAAACCTTCTCCCAGATAGTGCGCAGCCTTGAAATCGAAGATCCCCCGACCGGCTCTGATCTCGGAATACCACCCCTGAAACCAGTTTAGCCGGGTTCTGCGCGGCCATTCATAGATCTTCATATACCCGCTTGATATATCCAGTTCATCGAAACCGAAGACCTTAGAAAGCTCGAGTCCGAGCATCGCTAAAAACGCACCTTCGTCGTAAACACTGTTCTGATCATCTTCGGCCCTGGTTCTTGCCAGGTGGTAGCGGACGGTTATCAGTTTAGCGTAAACGATACCCGCCTCCACCTTCAGATCCAGGCCTGTCAGAATGCTTTCCCGAACCTGGGTTGTCTGGCGCCCCATCCAATCGATCCAATAGTGGGCTCTCCCCTTTATCCTCCCAACCGTCCAGTTCCAGGCAAGCGACCCCCCTTCCAGATTTGGCCGGTAGTAGTCCAGAGAATCACTCAAAAGAATAAGGGGATAGTCCATAAGCTGTCTTCGGGAAAAAGACCCGAAAGCTGCTTCGAAGCGCGACCCGCTGTAGTGATAGCTCAAATCAATCTGAGGCCGGACAGCCAAGAGCTCATGGCCATTTTCGTACATATAGTTGATTCCAGTACGGATCGAATGGACCGAATCAAAGCTGAAGCGCAGACCGGAATTGATCCGTTCGGCAAAAATGGTCTGCGGCATGCCATAGCGGCCATTAAACTCCCTGTTGTCAAAAATCTCGTCGAAACCCAGGTAAAAGGCAGGCTTCTGGGCCTGGGTAAAAACAGCATTTAAGGCTAATAGAAAGATAAATATCCGCTTCATACACCATGCATCTCCTTCAAAACCGTGCTCATCCGGTCGAGATAGTTATCGATCTGCCAGGCATGCTCAAAACCTACAATGAGCTGGTCGACACTTCCCAAACCCAGAACAAAACGGAGGCTGTGATCAATCTTATCACTGTCGTCTTTCAGCATGCCATTTCCAACAAGTTTCATTCCAATTACGCCTTTCCCGGCAGCGTGAAGATCGTGGATCACCTTCACCACTTCCTCCGGATCCTTACTGTCCATAACAAGTCCATAGGGATTAATCCGGGTATGAATCACATCCACCCAGGGCTCTTCGACCGCTTCCTTCATGGCTTCAAGAGAATGTACAGAAACCCCGTGAGCCCGGATCTTACCCTTTGCTTTCAGCTCTTCGAGAATGTCCATCTGCCGCCTCATGGCAGAGGTCCATCCCTTCTCAACCATACAATGAATCTGCACAAGATCGATGTAGTCGGTTTCCAACTCCCTGAGAAAGCGTTCAAGCACGACATTGGCATCGGGGCGTTCCGGTTCCGGAATCCCCCCGGAACTAAACCAGATCTTCGATACCAGGGTGAGTTCGTCCCGTTCCATCCCCTTCATGGCCTTCGCCAGAAGGGGGTGGGTACCATAGCTGTCTGCCGCATCGAACTGCCTCAGCCCCCGATCATAAGCATAGCTCAACAGGGCTATGCTCTGCTGATGATCCTGGCGTGTCAGCGCAGAAGACCGCCCACTCGCATGACAGCCTGTTCCCATTCCAAGGAGGGTCGTCTTCAGACCAGAATTTCCCAATCGCACCCTTTGCAGGGGATCGACCGAGGAAAAACGGGGTGAGGAGCCATAGAGGGGGTTTTCAAAAAGGAGATGGGCCGAACCAAGTCCAAGCGCAGCCAAAAAGGCCCGGCGATTCATGTCAAACGATCCCATATTCAGCTATTGTATAAAAATCAGACGTTTAGATCTGCATATTGCAAGCAGACTCAGCTACTCACCGGGCAGCCACATATCATCGGGCTCCAATCCGGCATAGCCGATCATCTCAATGGCATAGTCCATTCTGCCCAAATCATCTGCAGCGCCATTGTTGGTTCCAAAGCTAAACTTCACCCCTGCTTCTTTAGCTCGCTTAATAAAAGCGGGGCCGGGCAGAAGGAACCGGTTGTTAATCTCCATGGCTACATCATTGGCAAGCACAGCAGCAATGACACGGTCCATCCTTTCTTCGGTCCAAAGTTCCTCGTAGCGGTCCTCCAGTTCCGGAGGTAAGAAAGTGGGATTCACATAAATATCAACAGGCTCCTGCAATACAGCCTCAATGGCTGCAACCAGCTGCTCCATGAAATCTTCCGGATCGCCAACCTCGGTCTCTTCCGGAATCCACAAACGCTGACGGGTTCCGTTTCGGTTGGTCCAGGTCAGGGCATCGGTAAAGACATAGTCGAAACGGGCTACATTCTCCTCACTAAAGAGCTCAAGCCATTCCCGGCCTTCGGCCTGCATGGCGTGCCAGGCCAGGGGAGAGGGATCAACCTCGGCCAGATAGGCCTCCAGTTCAGCATCCGATTCGAAACCCATCTTCAGGCCGGCATTCACAGCAATGCCATAAGTATACCCATATTTACGGGCATTCGCCAGTGCTTCTTCTTCCTTTAATCCACCCTTCAGGTGGGTATGCAAATCGACCAGGGGAAAGTTAGCAGCCGACAGGGTAAGGAGCTGTTTCTCGAAATCCAGGTCGGAGGGAGCTGTCCCCGGCGAGGCCAGGTCATCGGGCAGGACTTTTACTTTAATATCCCTGAAACGGACCTCAGAGGAAGGATCGTGGCACTGCAGGGCAAAGGTACCCTCTCCCAGCAACCTGCCTTCAAAGCCCCCGGGCCTCCAGGCTTCTTCCGGTTCGGTATAGTCAGCTGCCAAAATGCCATTAATGTAGGTTCTGATGGTCTTGCCTTCGACCCGAATACGAAAATTGAACCATGTATTGTCGGGCACCACCTGTTTCCAGACATTCCGAATCGCATAAAGGCTGCCCGTCATTTTGTGCTCGACATAGGCCCCTTCCTGTGCAGGTAACATGGTATTAAGAATCTGGCATTCATACCCTTTAGCGGGCCAACCATCCTGTTGGAAAGCGGTATGCACATACACGCCCGAATTTGAACCCTTCGTGGTCAGTACCTCCAGACTCAGTTCAAAATTCCTGAACCGGTGTCCGTTCACCTTCCCGTCATAGAAAAGATGAGAACGCGGTCCGGCCGTCACAATAGCCCCGTCTTCCACCTTCCAGGAGGCCTCATTTTCGCTGGCTTTCCATCCCTCTAGGCTATGCCCATCGAAAAGGGAAATCCATTCATCGCTACGGTCATCGCAAGCGGTACAGAGCAACAGGCTGACAATGGTTAAACTAAAAATGCTGCTTTTCATAGACTCAATCTTCGTAAAAACTGTTTTGCAGTCTAAATTACATAAAAGCATGGAGAATGCGTTAAAGCTCCGTTAATGGACTCCGTTTTCATGGATCACTCACCTGAATTTTCATAACTTGCGTCGGCATACAAAATTCAGAAAAATGAAATTAACCAGACGCAGTTTCATTCAGACAGGCGGTGCAGCCATGGCAGGAACCATGGTACTTCCACCGCTGCTGTCTTCTTGCAAGAACCTTCAACTCTCAGCAGACGTGAAAAACTATCTTGACCATTTTGAAGTCACTCCCGAGATGCTGCAAAAAGTTCTCGCCCGCGCAATGTCGAAGGGTGCAGACTATGCCGATCTCTTTTTCGAACATAAAATCTCCAATACCCTTGCCCTGGAAGACGGAAAGGTGAACAGGGCTTATTCCAATGTGGACTATGGCATGGGGATCAGGGTCCTGAAAGGCGACCAGACAGGCTTTGCCTATACCGAAACTACCCACGAAGCGGATATGCTCAAGGTGGCCACCACGGCGGCCAATATTGCCAATGACCCGGTTACCTTCAAACAGGACGACCTCCTGGAAAAGGTGCCACCCAACTACTACAAGATCGATCGCAAATGGGAAGATGCTTCGGTAGAAGACAAAATCCCCTTTGTACAGCGAATCAATGACCGGGTTTTTGAACTCGACGAGAAGGTCACCAAAGTGAGTGCTTCACTCTCAGATGAAAGCTCTTACGTAATGTTTTACAACTCCGATGGCCGTATAAGTTATGACTACCGCCCAATGGCCAATTTCCGGGTACGCTGCGTCATGGAAAAAAACGGACAGATCGAAAATGCCGGAAGCTCTCGTTCCTTCCGTAAAGGCTTTGAATGGTTGGGCGACGATATTATCGAAGAGATTGCCAACGAGGCGGTCGAACGCACCAACATCCTCTTTGGGGCCATCAAGCCGGTAGCCGGAGAAATGCCCGTTGTGCTGGGTGCAGGTGGATCCGGCATTCTGCTGCACGAGGCCATGGGTCACGCCTTCGAAGCCGACTTTAACCGCAAAGGCACCTCCATCTTCAGCGAAAAGATGGGCAAGTCCGTAGCAAAGAATTTCATTAACATTGCCGAAGACGGGACCATCGAGAACAACCGTGGTTCGATCAACATCGACGATGAAGGCAACGATGTGAAAAAAACCTATCTGGTAAAAGACGGTATTCTGGAAAACTACATTCACGACCGCATCAGTGCAAAATTCTATGGTGTAGAAGCCTCCGGAAACGGGCGTCGCGAATCCTTCCGCCATGCACCCATGCCCCGCATGCGCATCACCTATATGGATCCCGGGCCACATTCCAAAGACGACATTGTCTCCGCGGTGGATTACGGGGTATATGTCGATAATTTCAGCAATGGCCAGGTGAACATTGGTGCGGGCGATTTTACCTTCTTCGTGAAATCGGGTTATCTGATCGAAAATGGCAAACTGACCCAGCCCATCAAGGACATCAACATCATCGGGAACGGCCCCCAGGCCCTGGCCGACATTACCATGGCTGCCGGTGACTACAAAACCGACAATGGAACCTGGATGTGCGGGAAAAACGGACAGTCGGTACCAGTTACCATGGGACTGCCCACGGTACTGGTAAGCAAACTGACGGTAGGTGGAACAAATGCCTGATTAAAAACATTGCATCATGACGAAAGAAGAAAAATACAGCATCGCGAAATGGGCCATGGAGCACGCGCTTAAGCATGGCGCTCAGGAGGCCAGCGTATCTATTTACAACAACAACAGTTCCCGCATTGAGGTCAGGGAGGAAAAAATCGACAAGCTGGAAGAAGCCAATCGCAACAATATGCGCATTGCCCTCTACGTAGACAATAAGTACTCCAGCATCTCCACGAGCCGCATCAACAATAAGGACGAACTCGGCCGCTTTATCGAAGAAGCCATCGCCGGTACCCGCTACCTGTCGGAAGATGAGTTCCGCAGCCTGCCCGATCCTTCGCTCTACTACAAAGGCGACGGACCCGACCTGAAGACTGTCGACGAAGGCTTCAGCTCGGTCGATCCGGCTCAGAAGATCGAACATGCCTTTAACACCGAAAAAGAGGTCCTCGGCAGCGATGATCGCATCGTCTCGGTCTCCAGCACCTACAGCGATGGACAAAGTGGGAATGTGATGGTCAGCAGCAACGGTTTTGAGGGCGATACCGAAAACACCTATTTTTCAATGGTGGCCTCCGTATCGGTAAAAAGCGACGACGCCCGGCCTCAGTCCTACTGGTACGAATCCTCGATTTTCCATAAGGACCTGCCCTCAAAGGGGATCGGGAAGATGGCACTGAAAAGGGCCCTCGACAAACTGGGACAGGCTAAGATCGAGTCGGGACGCATGCCGATGATTGTGGAAAACCGGCAAGCGGGCCGCACCCTCAGTCCACTTATTTCGGCGCTGAACGGATACAGCATTCAACAAAAGAACTCCTTCCTGATTGATATGGAGGGTGAGAAAATTGGGTCCGATCTACTCGATTTGGTGGACGATCCCTTTATTATTTCCGGACGCGGTTCCAGGCATTTCGACCGCGAGGGACTGGCCATGCAAAAGCGTTCCATCATTGAGAGGGGCGTACTGAAATCCTATTACATCGACACCTATTATGGCAAGAAGCTCGGCATGGCTCCTACCTCGGGCAGTACCTCCAATCTGGTCTTTAAACCGGGAAGCAAGAGCCTTGATGAACTCATCGCCGATCAGAGCCGTGCCATTTTGGTTACCGGCTTCAATGGTGGCAACTCGAATGGGGTAACCGGCGACTTCTCCTACGGGATTGAAGGCTTTCTGGTGGAGAACGGAAAACTAACCAGGCCGGTGTCAGAAATGAACATCACCGGCAACTACCGCCAGGTATGGAAAGACCTGATCGCTGTAGGCAATGACGTCTACACGGGGTCGTCCTGGATGATGCCCAGCATGGTCTTTGCTAACATCGACTTCAGCGGCATCTGATGGCCGCCTGAACCCGGCGTGCCCGGATACACACATCCCGCCGACGGCAGTCAATCCCCGGCGGGATTCTTTTGTGAGCACAGCCCTCAGGGCTCCCGCTCCGAAGACCTGTAAAGAGAAATAGTGATGCCCTGGGGTTCAGCAAGGGCATCCTCAATCACCAGGCGCAGCGACCGGCAGCTATACAGGTCGGTGCGCAAGAGACGCTTGTAGCCGATGGTGGTTCCGGATGTGATTGTCTTCCAGTCGCCTTCGGAAGGAAGTTCGATTCGAAAGCGGCTCACTCGCTGACCCTTGCTGATATCTTCCCGAATCTCGATGCGGTCGAAGGCAGACTCGCCTGGGAGGATAAGATCATAAATCCAATGACAGTCCTCCGTCCTGGACTCTTCCAATTCGGCACCGGCCGCCAGGTCCTTTGCAAAGGTCTCGTCCAGGATACTCCGGAAGGTGGCCAGATGTGCCACATCGGTTTCGTGAATAAGGCCCCGTCGGTCGGGAGGAAGGTTGAGCAAAAGGACAGCGTTTCGGCCAACCGACTTATAGTAGATGTCGATCAGCTCTTCCGGCGTTTTCACCAGGCTGTCTTCATCGGCATGATAGAACCAGCCAGGGCGAATCGACACGTCGCATTGCCCGATTATCCAGCAGTTGCCCCAGGGCTCGCCGGTATTCAGGTATTCCGGATCCGAAGCTCCGATAAACAGTTGGCTACTGTCTATGGTCGACCAGAAGGTTTCACCGGCAAAGCCGTGCTCGTTGCCAACCCAGCGCAGATCGGGGCCCGCATCAGAAAAGATCTTGATCCCGGGTTGTAAGTCCTTTACCAGCGCCACCGTATGCGGCCAATCGTAGTAGGACTTCTTGTCGACCTCCCTGGTTTCATTGGCTCCGCCATAGTAACCGTCACCACCATTTGCGCCATCGAACCATATCTCGTTTATTTCGCCATAGCGGGTAAGCAATTCGCGTAGCTGATTCCGGAAATAATCGATGTAAGCCGGGCTCCCATAGTCTGCATGATTCCGGTCCCAGGGCGAAAGGTAAAGCCCTACCTTGAGCCCATGCTTCCGGCAGGCCGCGACAAACTCCCCGACAATATCACCCTTCCCATCCTTGTAGGGGCTGTTCTTAATGCAATGCTCGGTGTACTCACTCGGCCACAAACAGAAACCGTCATGATGTTTTGCCGTCAGAATCAATTCTTTCAGTCCGCCTGCCTTGGCAGCCAGGACCCACTGCTCTGCATCCAATTCGGTCGGATTAAAAATGGCGGGGTCCTCGTCCCCATATCCCCATTCCTTATTGGTAAAGGTATTCACCGTGAAATGAATAAAGCCAACCTGCTCCAATTGCTGGTAGGCAAGCTGTCTGGAGCTGGGCTTTACCAAGCCGGGACTATATGTCTTGCAGGCAGGCAGGGAGAGGACTAAAACAACGACCAGAAAAAATGAAATTTTATTTCGCATCTAATTAATATTTAGGCAGTTATTCACAAACAAAGCTAATTTCTCAGAAACTCAACGGTGACCCCTGCACTGTCGGCCTTCGAATCCAGATGCTGGTCGCGGACCTCTACTCCCAGATTAAAAACGCTAAAGGCAGAGGCATGCAGGGCAGCCGTATCGACCATGGTTAAAACCCCTCCTGCCTGGCTAAGGCCAAAAATACCCTCTTCGTTTCCATTGTAAATACGAAACAGCAATGCCTGCTGAGGCTCAGGGTCATAAGCCTCGAGTAAAGCAATCGTATCGCCCGGAGCTGCCATTGGACCGAAGGAAAATTGCTGGTCGGGACAGACCGGCGGAAACTCGTTCAGATCGCGCAATTGAATGGAAACAGTAACAACCGTTTCCATGGGATCATTCGGATGATCATCGGTGGCAGTCACCTCCAGACTCAGCTCCGGATGCGCTTCGTAGTCGAGCTCCCGCGGATCAGCAACAGACAGGTGTCCGCTGCGTGCATCCAAATCGAAGGTGCCCGCTCCATTTCCCCCTGTAATGCGAAGGCTGAAACTTTGGCCCTCGTCGAGTTCATAGCCGGAAACAACCCCGACAATGGTGCCGGCTGGGCTGTTCTCATCAAGCCTAAAGGTCTGGTCCTCGACAAAAGGCGGGTTCGTATTCTCCTCCGTGCAGGATCCCAATAACACTGCCATGGCAAGGACAATGATGATCTGCTTCATCCCTTCGCTTCCTTTCAGATACGGGGTTGCGCCTTCAGATGGGCAATGGCCTTTTTAGCTGCCGGTGCAATCCGCAGCGCAAATTGCCTGGGCCAGGGATTCCGGGCCGAGCGATCCATCATTTCACCGGGTGCCGGCAGACAGATGAAGTTGCTGTTCTTCCAGATAATCGTTTTCTCAACAATCTCCCCGGTAATAAAGCTTTGGGCCTCTTCCAGGCTTACCAGGAGCATGTTGGCAATGACCTCTGCCCCCATCAAAACAATTGCAAGGGGATTGGCAATCTCAATTTCGTCACGAATCCACTTCATGCTGTTGTTGGCATATTCCATAAAATGAGAACGCTGTTCCTGAATTTCTACCCCGAGGCGATGATATTTCTTCACCTGCAACTCGTCGAATAAGTGCACCTTTACCATGGAGGTGAGCCAGCATTCGTCCCGCTCAATTCCCAGGGCTTCCAGAATGACCTCGTCGAGCTCCTGCCCGACCAGGGAACTGCGTACCTGCGATCCATCGTAATAGGCTTCTGTAGAAAAAGGAGCATTTGAATTGCCTACCGGAACATCCGGAATATCGTCTATGGTGTTCATTCGCACACCGGGCAGGGGTGCAATAATCATGATTTTTCCAACCGCTGTTTCAATCGGAATAACCGGAGACACAGGATTGCCATACACGTATTTTAGTTCGGAGGGGAATTGTATGCTCTGACAGTAGTCTGTAAAACACTGCTTCTGGAACTGGTGAATCGTCATGAACAAGACCTTTTGGGGATTGAGTTTTCAAATTACGATTTTCTTTGCAATTCTCCCCTCAATCGGCTACGAAACAAAAGGAAGATGGCACAATCCCGGTCCTAAGCGTATCCAGAGGCCCGGCCCGGGGACTGAGCCGATAAACCATTCCGCGCTGTATAAAGTCGATCGCATCGGCGACATAGACCTCCGAGGAAAAGGGGTCAATACCCAGGCCGTAATACCCGCCCGTCATGGAATTCCCGTATGGACTGGGCAGAAAACACTCGGGCCGGGAAGCAAGCACAGACATGCGGTACACATCCCTGTTCAGGAAGTAAAGCGTATCGCCCCCTGCTGTGATCTGCAACTCGGAAGGATTATCGGCCTGGTCGAAACGAAGGATCTGAACAGCCGCCTTTTCACCTGAACGGATTCTGTATAGTCCAGGTGCTTCGTGTCCAAAAGGATTGCCCTCATAGCCGCCGTCACATAGTACCCATATACTCCCATAACGATCCATAACCATGGAATTCGGCTGCAGGCCTACCCGGATCGAATCAACCAGCCGGTCCTCAACAGCATCAATTACCAGAATCTGGTTGTCAAAACTCCAGCAATTCACAAAGACATAGCGACCCTGCTGTAACATCATCTCCGTAGAATGTCGATTGAAAGCGCCTCCTTCCAGTTCCACATCAATCGATGAGAGCAAATCGAAGCTGCGCGGATTCACCACGGAAATGGCCCGGGCATAGAGATCCGAAACATAAGCCTTTTCATCGCTCAAAAAATGCATGTATCTGGGCGATGTCAGACCGGTGATCTTGCCACGGAAAGCAAAGTTGCGATGATCGATCACCATCACTTTTCCACTGTTGTTCACAACAATATAGGCAAGGCTGTCGCGGATGAGCATAGACTGCGCCACATCACCCAGGGGCAGGCCATTGGTCTGGTAGAAAACCTCATTTAGCAAGTCGCCGCTTCCCGGATCATAGTAACTCAAAGAGGCATTGTCGTATGTGAAATTACCCTCATGGAGGATGAAGACCCCCCCTGCGGGCCTCTTATAGTGCAGGTGTTCGTAATCCCAAAGGGCACTGTCGTCCATGCAGGAGCGGAACAGGAGCAGGGTCATCGTCCCGCCAATAATGTATAGCCATCTCAGGTTCACAGCTCGAATTGAAGAAGTAAGTAATAGTGCCTTCCGGGCATGGGACGAAACAAGACGGAATGATAAGCCTCATCGAAGAGGTTATGGACTTTTAGTTCGAGCCGGAAGTCCATCTTCAGAAGCCTGAACTCAGCTCCTGCCGAAAGATCGTTCATGAAATAGGGATAAAGCCGGTGCCTGCTTGTCGGATCATTGCTGGAACTGGTAAAACGTTCGCTATAGCTATTGTGCTGCCAGCTTAAAAAGAAGCTGCGATAAGCCACCCGGAAAAAGGCATTTCCGGAATGAAGCGGAGTATAAACCAATTGCTTGCCATAGGATTCATCTCCCCAGACCAGGGGATCGCCATAGTTTAGGGCACGGCTCAGCGCATACTGGCCCCCAAAACGATAGGCTACAGGGCCTGCAGTCCCATTCAGCTTCAGACCGGCCTCAAATCCGGTGGTCTCAACCCGGCGAATATTCATAGGCTCCCAATAGCCCTTGAACGAAGGAATCCATAGAATCCAGTTATGAATGTCGGAACGAAAAACAGTCAATTCACTCTCCCATTCCAATCGCGGAATCCCTCCGCTCCAGGCCAGCCCCGCTTCCATACTGAACCCCTCTTCGGGCAAGAGGCCGGGATTCCCTCCCGGCTGCCAGTAAAGGTCGTTCAGTGTGGGTTGGTGATAATTCCTTGCCAGGTGGGCCTTCAGGAACAGATTTCGGTCTCTGATCAATTTGAAATCGGCCCCGACAAAAGGAATCACCGGTACCCGCCTGCCTTCGATCCACTCCTGCCTCAGCATCAAATTAATCGTAAATCGCTCCCGGAATTTTCTTCGGGCCGAAAGCAGAAAGGACCATTCATTCCGCTGCCGCTCGTAAGCCAGCCCTGTGACCCTGTCATGCGACGAAACATCGTGGAAACGGGCATCTATGGTAGCCTCCAGTTCCAGTTTTGTTCCCACATCGGGGAAAAGCGAAAGGGTATTCATCCAGCTTTGCTGCCTGCCAATAGCGTAAATACTGGTATCGAGCCCGAGCCCGGCGATCCGGTTTCGTTGAATGAAATCGAGCCGCTTACTGGCATAGCCCGTACGAAGCAGCAGCTGTCCCCTGTCGCCATAGCCCTTCCAGTCGGCTACCAGCCTGTGGTCAATATCGGTCTGCTTGTTCAGGTTGGCATTATCGGGCCCTTCATAACTGCTTGGCTTCGGAATTACACGCGCGGCAGCCTGGGCCCAGTACTTGATAGAAAGCAGCTGTGATGCAGCAGGACGATAGTAAAACTCCTGCAGAAGCCCGTAACGCCGATAAGAGGCATTGCCATTGGTATCGATCGGATGCACAATCTCTCCGCTCAGGGGATCGATTTCCCCGATCCCGTAGTTTACAAATGTGTAATTGTTCGCCGAGCTGTTGTGGTACATTCGGGTCTTGCTCCGGAAAACCTTCTTCCCGAAGCCTGCAAAAAGATACTCATCCAATGTTCGGTAGCTTCCGATGCCCTGGCTGTATTTCAGTGATCTTCCCTGGTCCCAGCCCGGACTGTTCCCGATCCTGATCGATCCGCCCATTCCCCCGCTGCGATCGGCCAGAGAAGCCGCACCATGACGAAGACTCAGCTCATCAATAATGTACACCGGCACAAGCGAAAAATCAACCATCCCGGTCATCGGGCTGTTCAAATCGATCCCGTTCCATTGTACCTGGGTATGGGAAGGCGAAGTCCCCCGGAAGGAGGCCGTTGCCAGGGCCCCCCGGCCATGATTCTTAATAAAAACAGAGGTGTTTTGGGACAGAAGTTCGGAAAGGGAAGCACTCATCTGGTGCTGGAGAATCGTGGTATCGACAACGGTAGCCTTTGCCCCTGCATCCTCAACCCGACTGGCCCTGATCTCGACCTGCTCAATCTGCACCGTATCCTGCAGCTCCTGGGCGGAAATGCTTCCGATACAAAGCAGCAATACCGGCACAATCCGAAAAACCTGTCTCGGGGGCTTCATCTTAGCGCTTGATAACTTTAATCCGATGCGTTCCGGCAGCTCCGTCAATCGAAACAATGTAAACCCCGGAAGGAAGATCGCTTAAGTCGAGGAGGGCAGGTGAAGTCTGTGGGCGGAACTGCTTCAAACAAATGCCCGATAAGGAGTAAAGAGCAAGCCCCCGGCCGGAAGCCCCACGAACGTACAATACATCGGTCAGGGGATTCGGGTAGACGGCAATCGCTTTGTCGCTTCCAAAAGAGTGGATACGGGTCGGCGCAACTACGCTTGTAATGGCATCAGCAAAGATATCGGGATTGCTACGCAGGCTTGCCCTCAGCTGCAACTCGCCCTCACTAAGCACAGAGAGAACCAGATGTTCATCAACCTTTGCATCACCTTGACTGACGGTCCAGTCCACTTCCGGCAGAGCTTGCAGGCGGCCATTGGAAAAATAAAAGAGTTCGAGCTGGTGCCGGCCTGTATCGATTTGAAGTGGCAGGTCGCGGATAAGCAGAATCTCCATGCACCCTTCCCAACCAGGTGATGGGCTCACGAGGACAGCACCCGTAATCTCGGTGGAGACCTCTCCAAGCCAGCCACCATCGGCCTGCATGGCCGATTGCACTTTTACAAAGTGGATTTCGTCCAAATCGACATACCGCCCGCTGCTGTCCACCGCCCAGGAAATATCAAAGGCATCGCCCCCGGCATTTTCCCTTTCCAGGGTATAGGGATTGTCCGGATAATCGTAAGGTGCTTTCCCCCGCAGCCGATTATCGGCATAGCCAAAAGCCCGGTGCAGGGAACGCTCCCTGATTGGATTACGATCGTCGCGCATCCCGCTTATCCGGATCCCCTCCAAGCTAAAGCTGTCGGACCCGATCGACGGAAAAGAATCGGGCAGGGGATAATAGCTTTGGGTATGCGCAGCATTGGTCCGAATGCTTGCACTGTCACCGGAAGTGCTGGTCCAGGGCACATCCCTGGCCTCATCTCCTCCCGGGTTGTAGTAGGTGACCCTGTACCCGGTTTGGGTATGCGAAAAGAAATAATCGCTGCCTGCAAGGGCATACCACTGGTCGTCGGGCAGGCCATTTTGGTTCTCATCCTTCATCACCCAAACAACACCAGGCTCCGACCAGTCGGGCAGGGCGTTTCCAAAAATACTGAAGTCGACACCGAAAGGATGGTCGGGATGGTTCTCCACCGGCCGATCGAAGGAAAACACAACGGAACCCCCAAAGGCTCCCAGGCTTAACAAGCCTGAAACTCCATCACAAATTGAAAAAACCGACCGGGGCTGCCCCCCGGTCGGTGTATTAATAAACTGTCCCGGAGCAGGTAGGTAAGACCAAACTGTATCGATGTATTGCGCACTGGCCGTCAGCGGCAGAAAAAGACACAGGAACGCAACCTGCAGGGAAGTTCTCATCCTAAAGTTTCTGAATCAGTTGCCTGTGAACCTCACCCGCAGATTCTACCAGGATGAGATATGATCCCGGCTTAAGCGCGGAGATATCGAGGCTGGCTTCTGATCCCTTCAGGTCGATGCTGCGCAGACAGGTCCCCTGGAGATTGTAGAGTTTCACACTGGCACGATCACCGGCAGAGCGAACATAAAGCAGCTCGCGGGCCGGATTCGGATACAGTTTAATGTGTGTCAGACTGTTCACATCCATGCCCACCGTTGAAGTCAGGCTGATCATGATGGTATCATTAACCATCTTGCCATTGGATTGCGCCTCAACGACAATGCAGGCATTTCCACTGCGCTCAGTGGCAAAACTCAGATGCAGGGTATCGTTGGAAATACTTGCAGTGACCAGTGATTCATCACTATTGCTTAGCACGCTACAATCGATATCCTCATCGGGATCGTCCGGATCACTGAAAACACCGGCAAGCGCCAGCAGGGAATCAGCACTCGGATCTGTCAGGTCGATGTCAGCCATGGGATTGGCCACTATTGGAAGGTAGTCCATGTGAAGCTCATTGAGTGGGGTGCCCCCGGCATAGGTATAAACTGCATTCCCGGGCGATGGTTCTGCAAATGAACCTCGAGTCTCAATGCTCATAAGCCAGGATGCAGAAGTGGCCAGAGTATCGAGCTGAATACCATCCCCTGCTGTTCCATTCCACCGGGTAAGCGCCTGATTCGAACCTCCCCAGATATTCAGGTTGACAAACACATCACCATTCGCATCCACCGCACAATCACCTGCCCCGGCGGGCAAATCGGAGAGTTTCACGGCATCATCCAGATCCAGCGGAAGGGCATCCGTATCATTGATTACAGCAGAAAGGGCGACACTGTCCCACTGAACCAGAACATTGGGGTCCATCGAATAGGAAGTCCCGCAATAAAGGTCTCCCATCTGATCGACTGACATACCCGTAGAGTATCCACCAATCTTGATCAGTTCACGATGCTGATTGTTTCCACTGAGGTCTAGTAAGTAGATCCCACTGGGCGCACCGAACTCAGCATTATTGGTGCCGGAAACCAGAATCTGGTCATTCCAAAACTCCAGATCGTAGTTCGCCTGGAAGGCAGCCTTCTGGGTCCAGGAACCATCGCTCAGATCAACCTGATAAATACGGTCATCGGTAAATCCTGTTGTGGTAAAACCGGTCCACAGGCTTTTTCCGTCGGGGGATAAGGCCACAAAGCTGATAAAGTGCTTGGCCTCGTAATCGGTGGGTTCAAAAAACTTCCCCAGTTCTCTTCCGTCACGGGTATCGACAATCACAATACTGTCGGCGTTCTGAATCACCAGACAAGTGTCATTCAGATCGATAGCTCCGTTAATCAGATAATTCGGAAGCATTTCTGCTGCCTTGAAATCCTCTCTGGGTGACAGGATGCTTTGTGCTTGCACGGACAGCGCCATAAGGACGAGCCCAAGTGCCATAAGGTAAACCTTTTTCATAAGCTGTACTTTTTAATGAATTAAACATACAGCAAGCGGAGATGAGTTGAAGTCAAAATAGATGTTGTGACCAGCTTCCCGTTCACCGCGGGCTGCAAAAAAAACGTCTCATCACTGGCAGGTCTTCTGACTTGTCCATGCTTTCGACGCCTTCCCGTTCGAGTCCCGGCCGGACCTGAGTGAACAGTGGCACATTGCCGAAAGCTGTTTGGCCCGGAGAGGGCCTGGATTCACAGCAGCGGGAACTGTTGCCGATTCTAACGGCATTCCCTTTTCATCCCTGACGCATTCGCGAAACGGAAACCAATGATGATTCAAAAATATGAAATAATTCAATACGCCTTCACGCCCGCTAATGTGGAATCAGGAGACCCAGGTCACATACAACTTGTAGACCAGAGAAAGCACAATTGAACCCAGGAAAAGGCCGATAAAACCAAAGGCTATGAAGCCTCCGAGTGCACCCAGAAAAATGACCAGCATCGGTACATCCGAGCCCTTGCCCATCAATACCGGTTTGAGCAGATTGTCGATGAAGCCCATGACCAGAAAGTAGAGCGACCAGGCCGCCGCCGGCAGGGGCTCCCGGAAAGCGAAAAGGTAGATGATCAGAAACACATTGAAGATCAGCGCAGGAATCTGGGCAATGGTCATGATCAGCAGGACCACAATCCAGACGGCAGCCAGTGGAACACTCGCCAAAATCAGGCCTATTCCCATCAGCGTGGTTTGAATAAGAGCCACACCCAATACACCGGTGGCCACATTGCGAATTGTCCGCAGCGATTCCTTCAGAAATTCATCACCCCTTTCCCCGGCAATCTTCTCAAAGACTTTGTGCCCGGAGTCCTCTCCCTTTTCAGAAAAGATCAAAAAGATGCCGGCAATAATAACAGAAGCAGCAAACTGCAGGAGTCCAAGCCCTGTATTGGCGAGTGCTCCCAGTCCTTTCTCAACTGAGGTCGCCATTTGGGGCAGATAACCCGCAAGCAATTTCCCCGGATGATCAGCCATGCGGGTCCAGTTCTCATAAAGCCATTCGCCAATCAGGGGCCAGTCTGCCACCTCGGGCGATGGCCCGGGTATCTCCAGGACTCCGGCCTGCATGTGTTCCGCTAAAAAACGCACCCCTTCTATAAGCTGGTTCACGAGCCAGATGCTGGGCATCACCAATACCGAAAGTGCCAAAACAACGATCAGTATCGCGGTCAGTTTACTTCGCTTGCCCAGCTTTCCCTGCAACCAGCGAAAAAACGGAAAGATAACAATGGCGATGATGAGCCCCCAAAGCAAAATACTCAGGAAGGGCCTGAGTATCCGTAAGCAGAGAAAAACCAGGAGAAATAGTGCCCCTATTTTCAGAATCAGGTCGATGGCAATGTTCACATAGCGTTTCCCATTGTCAGTCCTGTCGGGACCATTTGAATTTGTCGTCATAACTGCTTTGGCTCAGGACTACAAATTGAATCAGAATTATTGATAAAATCAAATCCTGTCCTTCATCTTCGGGCAGTGGTGCTGAAATGACGGGATGCTGCGGGAAAGAGATAAATAATAGCTACTTTTGTGAAATCCTGTGATGAAGGGAAGACAACATACTGCCATCGTCCTGCTGCTGGTGCTCACGTCCATACTGGCACACAACCTGATACCCCACCATCACCACGCCGGAATTCTTTGCCCCGTAAATGATCGGGCCATTCATCATCACCGCTGCCCTGGCAATGCGCCTGAAAAAGAGGATCACAAAGCTTTGCACCACGACAGCCAGCATTGCCATGCCTTTAACGCTCTCGATCTGCAGCGCTACAAAAAGGCAATTGCCCTGCCCAAAGCCCTGCAAATGGATGCCCTGCTTCTGTCCCTGCCCTTTGAAGCACTCAGCAGGCCTGAACCCGGCTTAAGCTGGCTGATCCTTCCTCAAAAAATCCCGGAGCTATCCGGCCCCCCGATTGGGGGAAGCGGCCTTCGTGCCCCTCCCGAATACTGTTCATGATACCCCCTTCAGGGGATTGATACGGACGCTTTGGTGTCCTTTCACAGTGTTCATCTAAACCATAGCCACATGAATCGCATAGTACCGGCACTCCTTCTGGCGGGTGCCCTGGCCTGCGGGCCACTAGACAGGCACGAAACCGCCCCTTCCGGGGATCATGCCCACCAAACCATTGCCCACACCTGCTATACAGCCGATATGGAATTTTTCCTGGAACACCCCCCATTAATTGCCGGGGAAAAGGCCCGTTTCATTGTCCATTGTACCCGGCTTTCCGATTACAGCCCAATTGCATCGGGTTGCATGACGCTCACCCTCGGAGGAGAAACGGTTAAAAGCACGAAGCCCGTGGATGAAGGCATCTATGAGCTGGAAATTGCAGCTCCGAAAGCAGGTCTTTTGGAGCTTGATTTAGCATGGCAGGCCGGTGAGCTTTTGCAGAGAATCCATGCCCATGTGGAAGTATATGAAGACCATAAACAGCTGCATGCAGAACCCTTTTCTCCGGCAGGCCACAGAGACCCGGCAGATCATGACAGCGAAAAAGCAGATGCAGATCATGCTCATCAAAACACCCCTTTCCAAAACCCTGAATCGTCTGGTACAGGCGACATCATTTTTCACAAGGAGCAGGCCTGGAAGACCGATTTCATGGTTTCAAGGGCCGAAACCGCTCCCTTCGCTGCCGTCATTCGTACCACCGGCGAGCTTATGCCAAGCCCTGGAGAAATAAAAAGACAGACCGCCCCGGCCAGGGGCATGATCGAATTTGCCGATCCCGAATTGGTTCAGGGTGCTTACGTAAATGCCGGCAAACACCTGTTCACCATTCGCTCGGGCAAGCTGCCGGGCGACAACCTGGAACTACGCCTGCAACAGGCCGAAAACCGACTGACCAAAAGCCGGAGCGATTACCTTCGCCACCAGGAGCTGTTGAAGGCAGGTGCGACTTCAAAAAAAGCCTTTTTGGCCTCGCAGTCGACCTACAGGGCCGACAGCCTTCTTTATAGCGATCTGGGAAAAGACACCGGACCGGGTGGCATGAAAATCTTTGCCGAAAACAGCGGAAGTATTCACTTGCTCAATGTCTCCAACGGGAGCTTTGTGGAGACCGGACAGGCCCTTCTGACCATCTCATCGGACCAGAAACTCCTGCTCCGGGCAGATCTTCCCCAGCCACAAGCACACTTCGGCAAGGAAATCCAAACGGCCAACTTCCGCCCGGCCTACGCAGAGGAGGCCTGGAGTATGGAAGATTTCAACGGAAAACACCTGTCCACGGGTCATTCCGTAGCCGAAAACGAACACTACCTGCCGGTCTATTTCGTACTTGAGAACGACGGCCGCCTGATGGAAGGTGCCTTTACCGAGGTTTATCTGATCGGTCGCACCCTCGATTCGGCCCTGCTCGTCCCAAACACCGCCCTGCTCGAAGAACAGGGCAATTTCTATGTCTATGTGCAAAAGGGCGGAGAAAGCTATGAAAAGCGGGCCGTTGATATCGGCCCCGGCGATGGCAGAGAAACAGTGATAAAGACGGGACTCACTAAAGGCGAGCGCTTCGTTTCACGCGGATGTATGCTGCTCAAAGCGGCATCCACTGTTCGCACGGCAGTCGGAGATGGACACACACACTAAAGGGAAAAATCATGCTGAACAGAATCATAGAATTTGCATTGAATAACCGCATCCTGGTTGTCTCGCTTTCGCTTCTGATCCTGGCCGGTGGTTTGTTTACCCTCCCTGACATGGATATCGATGTTTTTCCCGATCTGACCGCACCCACAGTGACCGTACTTTGCGATGCCCATGGCATGGCTGCTGAAGAGGTTGAGTCCCTGGTAAGCTTTCCCATCGAATCGGCCATGAATGGTGCCACCCATGTCCGGAGAGTCCGGTCCTCCTCTTCCTACGGCTTTTCAATCGTATGGATCGAATTCGACTGGGATATGGATATTTATCGGGCACGCCAGGTAGTGAGTGAACGGCTTCCAGTCATCGCTGCACAATTGCCGGCTGGTATTGAAGCGCCCATCCTGGCGCCCCAAACCTCGGTAATGGGCGAAATCATGCTGATCTCCCTCAGATCCGATACCCTGTCAATGGCCGAACTACGGGATGTAGCCGACAAACAGATCAGACAGCGCCTGCTTTCAGTTACGGGGGTTGCACAGGTCGTAACCATCGGCGGCTATCCCAAAGAATACCAGGTCCTGGCCGATCCCTTCAAAATGGACTACTGCGATGTAAGCCTGGAGGAGCTGAGAACGACGGTCAGGAACACAAACAAAAATGCCTCGGGTGGTTTCATCAAGCAACACGGACAGGAATACACGATCAGGGCCACAAGCCAGACAAAGGATCCTCTCGAGCTCGGTGCTTCGGTAATCAAGATCCGGAAAGGGCAACCGGTGAAGATCAGCGATGTGGCAAGCCTTCGTACAGGCAGTCCCGACCAGATTGGTGAGGCCCGCCTGAATGGCAGGCAGGCCATCATTATGACCATCCTGAAACAACCCGACGTAAACACCATGCAGCTGACTGCCGATGTAGAAGCTGCCCTTGAAGGACTAAAGGCTACCATGCCTCCCGGGGTAGAGATCAACCCGGCTATTTTTCGACAAGCCGATTTCATCGATACAGCCGTGAAGAATGTACTCAGAGTCCTGATGGAAGGCGGCTTTTACGTCAGTCTCATCCTCTTCTTCTTCCTGCTAAACATGCGTACAACTGTCATCTCCCTGCTTGCCATTCCCCTTTCTTTGCTCCTCTCGCTGATCACCCTGAGGCTGCTGGGCTTCACCATTAATACCATGTCGCTGGGTGGCATGGCCATTGCGATAGGTGTACTGGTCGACGATGCCATCATCGATGTGGAAAACGTGCTGAAACGCCTCAAACAAAACCATCGCAGGAAGCCCGAAGAGCGGGAAAACACCATCCGGGTTATCTACAAAGCCTCTGTGGAGATTCGCTCTTCCATTGTTCAGGCAACCCTGATCATCATCATTGCCTTTATGCCGCTCTTTTTTCTGTCTGGATTTGAAGGGCGTATGCTGAAACCCCTGGGAATTACCTTCATTGTATCGCTGCTGGCCTCACTGGTGGTTGCCCTTAGCCTGACACCGGTACTGGCCAGCTACCTGCTGACCACCGAAAAGCAACTCTCCCGGGACGAACGCGGGCGCAACCGCATCGTGCAGCAGCTTAACCACTGGTACACCGGTTTTCTGAGAAGGTTATTGCCCTATCGAAAAGCTGTAATAGGAGTGGCGGCCGGGCTCTTCCTTTTGACCCTCCTGCTCTTCTTCAGGCTGGGGAGTGCCTTTCTGCCCGATTTTCATGAAGGCACACTGACCATCTCGGCCACCACCCTCCCGGGCGTTTCCCTGCCCCAAAGCAATGCCATGCTCGACCAGGTAGATGCCGAACTGATGCAGATTCCGGAGGTACGCTATGTGAGTCGCCGTACCGGGAGAGCCGAACTCAATGAACACAGCCACGGTGGTTCCAATACCGCTGAGATTGATGTTCCCTACATCCTTGACCATCGGAGGCATGCCGATTTTATGAAGGAAGTCAGGGAAAGACTATCGGGTATCGCCGGACTAAACCTGAATATTGGTCAGCCGCTTGGACACCGCATCGATCACATGCTATCCGGAACCAGGGCAAGCATCGCCATCAAACTCTTCGGCCCCGATCTGGGTAAAATGTATCGCCTGGCCAATGAAATAGCGAAAGAAATTGAAACGATAGACGGTCTGGTAGACCTCAACGTGGAACAGTTGGTGGAGATTCCCCAGATTCAGATTCAACCCCGGCGCGAGATGCTGGCCCGTTATGGCATCTCCATGAACCAGTTCAATGCATTTGTTGAAACGGCGATTGCAGGCGAGGTCTGTGCCGAGGTCTACGACGATAACCTGAGTTACCCGGTAGTTCTTCGCTACGAAGAAAGCTTCCGGAACAGCCTGGAGGCCCTGCGCAACACAAGAATCGATGCAGCCAACGGACCTAAGATCCCCCTGAGCTACGTAGCCGATCTGGTTTCAAGTTCCGGACCCAATACCATCAACCGCGAAAAGGTCATGCGTAAGCTGGTCATCTCGGCCAACACAGCAGGACGCGACCTGGGAAGCGTAGTAGCCGACATCCGTACACGAATCGATGAACATGTGGATCTGCCTCCTGAGTACCGGATCGAATACGGGGGCCAGTTTGTGAACGCACGACAGGCCAGAAGCACCCTGCTGATCACCTCGCTTCTGGCCATCCTGGCCATCTTTGTCATCCTTTTCCAGGAATTCAGGAGTGGCAGCCTGGCAGGGATCATTTTGCTGAACCTGCCTCTGGCACTCATTGGCGGGGTGGCTGCAGTCTGGATTACTTCTGCTACGGTCAGCATTCCCTCCATCATCGGCTTCATTACCCTCTATGGCATCGCCACCCGCAATGGCATCCTTTTGGTTTCCCGGTACAGCCATTTGCGAAAGGAGGGACTCGGACTGGTCGATACCATTGTACAGGGTTCGGCCGACCGCCTTAATCCCATCCTGATGACCGTTTTGGCCTCAGCACTGGCACTGATTCCCCTGGCCCTGGCCGGGGATAAGCCCGGGAATGAGATTCAGAGCCCCATGGCAATCGTCATACTGGGCGGACTGGTGAGTTCCACTCTCCTGAATCTCCTGGTCATCCCCTCTGTGTACTATATGCTAGAAAAAGGAAAATCATGATCAAAAAAATCAGTCTAGGCCTGCTTCTTCTGGGATGGGGAGTAAGTGCCACAGCCCAGTATTTCCCGGATACACTCATGAGAACGGTCCTGGAACACAATCCCGCTCTGAAAGTGGCCCGTGCACAAAAAGAGGCCAGCATCCTGGCTGCCGGTACAGGCAACACCCTTTATAACCCAAGCTTCGAATTCGACTATCTCTTTGGAACCCCAAAAGAAATCGGAAACAAGGTCAATCTGAGATTGAACCAAAGCTTCGACTTCCCGACAAGCTATCTGCACCGCACGCGGCTGCGGGATTTAAAAACAAAGCAGGCCGAACTGGATTACGTTCTGGTCCGCCAGGAGATCCTCCTCAAGGCCCGCCTCCTATGGCTGGAACAGGTTTTTCTAAGGGAGCAGAGTTCCCTGTTCCGACAACGGCTTGGAAAAGCGAAACAGCTGCTTGATTACTACAGAACCCAATTGGAACTGGGAGAATGCGACCAGTTAACTTACAGCCAGGCCGTTCTTCAGTATACCGTGCTGGAGGGACAGGCCGACCAGGTGAAAAGCAGCATCTTGCAGAACCATCAGGCCCTGAAAGAATTATGTGGAGGTTTTGAAATCAGCGAAAATGCTTCCATGCTTCCCCTTTCGCATGCCATCCGGGCCGATTCGCTCAGAATGGCCTACAAAGAAGCTCCGGGCATCCTCCGTTACCAGGAAGAACTGAGAATCCGGGAGGGCCGGAAAAAGCTGATTCGCAGTGAGACCCTGCCCCAATTCTCGGCCGGGTACTTCTCGGAAGCGCTTATGAATCGACAGTTCCAGGGCCTGCAACTGGGGATGTCGATCCCCCTCTGGGAAAACAAGGGCCGGGTGAAACAAGCCATATCCGAAATTGAGCTGGCAGGTGCCAGGCTGGAAGGCTATGCACTCGAACAGGAACGCCGGCTCGAGCAACAGCTTACTGAAGCGAATAGCCTCGACCAGCGGATACGACAACTTGAAGTCGCCCTGGAAAGCACCCATGGACTGGACATGTTGGATGCCGCCCTGAAAAGCGGAGAGATCTCAGCGGCAGACTACTATTACAGTTCGGATTTCTACTTCCGCAATCAGCTCCTGCTCTTAAACTACAAACAAGAACGCCTGACACTGGAAGCAGAACTCTATAAAATCTTCCTTTAAGCAAAAGCGGTGCTTCAGCCGATACTCAGTTCAAGGCTTCCAGGCTGAAGATTTCGAATCGGTCCATATCGACCCAATAGTGCTGGGCCAATTCTTCTACATACAGCCAGTAAGCGTCTGTCTTAAGCCCGTAGGTGCGAACCCCGTATGCGATGTCTGCCTTCATCCGCTGTGCAATCTCAGCGCTCAGTTCCAACCTGGCCTTACGACCATTGAAGCTAAAAATCAGGGATGGACGCCTGGAAATGCTGTCGGACACGCTTATCAGGCCCTGGCCAATGGTAGACCCTGTGCTAATCTGAAGCCCGTCATTGAAACAACTAAAGGGGGGCCTGTTCCCTGCAAAACTCAGAATCTCAAGGTTATTAATCCCCACATTGAAGTACTCCATCGCACGGATACCTGCCTTGGCGCCAATGATAGAATAAATCCCGGTATGCCCGTGAATCTCGTTGGTCATGCAGATGGCTTTCCACTCCTGCAATCCGTATTTCCCGCTCACTTCTGCCAGAATGCCCGCATAAGCCGGTTTATACAGCGCTGTATCCAAAGGAAAACTGCTAAATACCCGGTTATTCGTGGCATTCGACGAGGCCAGTATCTGAGCGATGGTCTCCTGTAGAAAGCCGGTCGGAAGAGCAGGGTTCAGCGACACCAGATCCATGCCCTTTTCTTTCTTCAGATCGAAAAGTACAGGGGCATTCAGATAAACAGGAAGCAGATCATCCCAGAGCTTCAGGTGGCCGTCTCCAACTTTGGAAGCGACCTGGTCCTGTTTATGAACCCTGAGAATATGCTCCGCATAGGAAGATGGATGAGCCACAAGCCGGTCTATAAAAGATTGGTTAAAGGCGTAGTCCCGATCCCCGGCATCCAGAACAACCAGGGGGAGCTTAGTACCTTGAATGACCTTAAAAGCCGCCGGGTCGCAACGATAATTGAATCCCTCCTCAATCTGGTGTTCATTGTACCAAAGGATGCGCTCAACCTTGTCTTTCAATTCGGGCGAAGTGCTGAACAATCGGGCATAGGTAGCCAGGGAACCCAAGGCCAGGAAGCTGACCTTTTCCGAATAGGTGGCCAGGACTTGTTGCAAAAGCCGATCTGAAGGTACAGGCGCCGGCACATTCCGCATACTTTCTTCCGTTCCCCAACTTACAGCCTTTGCAAAACCGGCCCACGGGGGTAAATCTATTGCCGGTTCACCGCTGATGCCCACCGGAACACCTTCATGATGAAAGGTTCCCAGCAGAGCCCTTACCTTCCGGCTTACTTCCTGGGCAGGAAGAGTCCCTCCCGAACAGGTGATGGCAAGCACACGAACATCATCTGAGGCAAGCAGGATTGTAAGGGCCCGCATGTCATCAATGGCTCCATCTGTATCGATCACGACATGGAATTTTGGTTTACCCGAATGTCCAAGGACCGGGTTCGGCATAAAAAGGTTCAGTGCCAGCAGCAGGGCGGCAAAGATGCGCAAGTGTTGGAAAGCATTCATCGTTTAGTCTTCTTTTTCTTCCCGGACTTTTTCGTTTTCTTTTGCATGGCCTCAAGAATCAGCAGGGAAGCGTTTACTTCGGCCTTATCCACTTTCTTCTGCTGACAAAAGTAATGAAGTACCTCGCTCAGCGAATCGGAAAAATAATTTTTCAGTAGCCGGTCCATCTGCATATCCCGGTATTGCTTCTTCGACAGAAGGGGATAGTATTGGTAAGATCCACCATAGGCCCTGTAGGACACAATATCCTTTTTCACCAACACGCGCACGATGGTTGAAACGCTATTGTAGGGAGGCTTCGGATCGGGAAATTCAGCCTGGATATCCTTGATAAAACCCTTTTCGATCGCCCATAATATAAGCATGATACGCTCTTCCCCTTTCGTCAGCTTCAGCATAAAACAAGACTCATTTCAGGATAGTATTCTAAAATAGAACTTATTTTTACGTTTTCCTATTTATTTATAAGTTATTATACCTTACGATTAAATATTTCGGGCCTCCATTGTCGCACCATAAACTGATAACATCGCTGCCTGAACAGCTAAAATGTTTAATGACATTCGTCCTTGGATTTCTTTAGAATCTTTCTAAACTTGCAGCATTGTTATTCACTAAAAAATAAAAACAATGGCTATATCCACATTAAAACTCAACGCAAAAATGGGCAATAGCTTCAAAACTGAAGTAAACTGCTCACACCCTTTCATTATAGACCAACCAGAAGCCATGGGTGGAGAAGGCCTGGGCCCGAATCCCATGGAGATTTTCCTCTCCTCTCTTCCCGCATGCATTTGTGCCATCGGCCGAATCATTGCGAACCAAAAAAGGATCAAACTGAACGGAATCAAGGTAGATCTGGAAGGCGATATCGACAAGGATTTTCTGCTGGGAAAAACCCAGGAAGGACGTGCCGGATTTACAGAAATCAGGGTTAATGTAGATATCGATGCAGATATGAGCAAGGCTGAAAAGGAAGACTACCTGAAAGAAATCACCAGGCGCTGCCCAATCGCCGACAACATTACGTTCACCTCCACCATCAAGGAGACGATTAAGTAAGACGCCCTGATTTATTCAAATGAACTACCGGGCCGAAGCTGATCGTTAGCTTCGGCCCGGTTTGTTATCGGCTCCCCCTGTCGGATGCCCCGGATAAAGACTGACAAAAAAACCATCCCGACACAGGATGTCGGATAGTAAATCGACCAGGCAACCATCTATGAAAGCTCGTATCCTGATTTTACTGACCGTGCTTTTTGCACAGGCTGTCTATTCCCAGACCGGCACGTTCCAATGGCCCGATAATAAAAAAGCGGCTATCTGCCTCACCTTTGACGATGGCCTGGACTGTCATCTCGACAAGGCCATTCCGCTGCTCGACTCTTTCAATGTAAAGGGCACCTTCTATTGCACGGCTTATTCAAGCTCACTGGGGGCCCGTATTCCTGAATGGCGCAAGGCTGCTGCAGAGGGACACGAACTGGGAAATCACACACTGTTTCACCCCTGTGATGGCCGTCGAAACAACTGGGTCAGACCCGAATACGATCTGTCCAACTATAGCAGGGAAGAAATTCGGGATGAACTCAGAACAGCCAACACCCTGCTAAAAGCAATAGATGGCCGGGAAGAAAGAACCTTTGCCTATAGCTGTGGAGATTACAGGGTTGCGGGCGACAGTTCCTTTGTCGACATTGTTCAAGCCCTTTTCCCGGCAGCCAGAAATACGGTACAGGGCCTTCCCTCCTCCATGAACTCGATCGACCTTCACTTCGTGCCAAGCCGTGGTATGCACAATAAAACAGGACAGGAACTGATCCACTTTGCAGAGGAAGCCCGTGAAAAAGGGACGATGGCTGTTTTCATGTTCCACAGTGTTGGTGGAGGCTACCTGAATATCCCCACCGAAGCCCTCAGGGAACTGCTTCAATACCTCAACGATCACTCCGGCGACTACTGGGTCGACAGCTTTTACAATGTTACCCGCTACATTGCTTCAAAACAGCAGGATTCAGGAGAATAGTAAGCCTTATTAAGCCCTTTATAAGCTGCAGTCGGACCAGTATTTTTGAATCCAGGGCTTTAGCAGCTATCTTCGTCTAAAACTGCATGAAATGAAAACCCCGGCAACCATCCTTCCCATTCTTATCCTTGCCCTGTTTTCCTGTAAACAAAACGACCGGCCCGATACCAAAAAGCCAGACACTGAAGATCTTCTTTGGTATCGCTCGCCAGCAACTGCCTGGATCGAAGCATTGCCCCTGGGAAACGGACGCATTGGTGCCATGGTCTTCGGGGACCCCCACAAAGAACGCATCCAGCTAAATGATGATTCCATGTGGTCCGGAGCGGCTGAATGGGATGAACCTTTGGGCCGGCCCGGTGACCTTCAACAGATTCGTCGCCTCCTGATGGAAGGAGACCATGCAGGGGCCGACCGGCAATTTGTGGAACGCTTTTCTAACAAGCGTATCGTGCGCTCTCATCAGACCCTGGGAGAGCTTTTTATTGAGATGGATTCGGGACAGATCAGCGACTATCGCCGGGAACTGAACTTAAGTAAAGCACTGTGCACCGTCTCCTACAAAAGAAACGGACATGCCTTTAGCGAGTGTGTACTGGCCTCCCACCCAGACCAGGTCATCGCAATCAGACTAAACTCGGAAGATCCTGAAGGCTTCGATGCACGACTGATGCTGGAAAGGCCCGATGATGAAGGCATTCCCACGGTAAAGACATGGGCCGGGGAAAACTGCATCTATATGGAGGGGGAGGTCACACAGCATGGTGGACTGTTCCGCTCCGAAGCTGTAGATATCGACCATGGGGTGCGCTTCCGCAGCCTGCTTAAGGTCGACCACCAGGGCGGGCAGTTAACAACAGACGGGCAAAGCCTTTCCCTGGAAGGGGTCCGGCAGGCCACCCTGTATTTTGTAAACAATTCGTCCTGGTACGGCGAGGATTTTAAGGAAAAGGGGGCGAAACAGCTCCTTGACCTGGAACATTGCGATTTCGAAGAGCTGCTCGCCCGGCACATCCAGGATCACCAGAGCTACTACAATCGCACCAGGCTGCATTTATCCGGCGAACGCTACAAGGACCGACCCACCGACGAACGGCTCGCAAGGCTTAGGGATGGATTCGAGGATGCTGCACTCAGCGAACTGCTGTTTAACTATGGCCGCTATCTGCTGATCGCCTCATCCCGTCCGGGAAGCAACCCGGCCAACCTGCAGGGCTTGTGGAACGAGCACATCAACGCTCCATGGAATGCAGATTATCATTTGAACATCAATTTGCAGATGAACTACTGGCTGGCCGACATCTGTGGTTTAAGCGAGCTGAATGAGCCCCTGTATGCCTATATCGACCGCCTGATCGAAAGGGGAAAGAAGACTGCAATGACCAATTTCGGTTGCCGCGGGAGCTTCCTCCCGCATGCCACCGACCTGTGGGCACCAACCTGGCTGCGAGCCCCAACCGCTTACTGGGGTTGCTCCATGGCAGCAGGCGGATGGATGCTGCAACACTACTGGACAGGTTTTGAATACAACCGGGACACAAGCTTTCTCCGAAACAGGGTCTTCCCGGCACTTGAGCAAGTGGCCCTCTTTTACAGCGACTGGCTCATAGAGGATCCACGCGACGGAAGCCTGGTATCGGCTCCCTCTACCTCGCCCGAAAACCGTTTTATCACGGCCAAAGGCGATACTGTAGCCAGCTGCATGGGAAGCGCGATGGACCAGCAGGTGATCGCCGAGGTTTTTTCCCACTACCTCGAGGCCTGTAAGATCCTGGGAATAGAAAGCGAATTGCACTCAAGCATTACCCGACAACAGAAGAAACTGCGTCCGGGATTTGTCGTTGGAAAAGACGGCCGCATTCTCGAATGGGACAGAGCCTACAGGGAACCGGAGCCCGGGCACCGGCACATGTCTCAGGTCTATGGCTTCCATCCCGGCACAGATGTTTCCCCGGAAACCAGCCCCGAGATCTTCGAAGCAATCAGGAAAACACTCGATTATCGCCTGGCCAATGGCGGTGCGGGGACAGGCTGGAGCCGGGCCTGGCTGATCAACTTAAGTGCCCGGCTGCTGGAAGGAGAGATGGCCTATGAACACATTGGCCTGATGTTCAGAAAATCGATTAGCGACAATCTCTTTGACATGCATCCACCCTTCCAGATTGATGGCAATTTTGGCTTCAGCTCGGGGCTTGCAGAAATGCTGCTCCAGTCACATGAAAAGGATATTCTGCGCATATTGCCGGCCCTGCCAAAGGCCTGGCCGGATGGATATGTTCTTGGATTGCAGGCCCGTGGTGGAATGAGCCTCGACATCGAATGGAAGGATGGCCGGGCCAGTTCCGTCCGCATCCATTCCCTCCACAACAATCGTTTCACCATGAAAGTGAATGGCCTGGACCTGCCGGTATCAATCGCTAAAGGGGATACTTTTGAGTGGAAAAACTAAGCATCTCGTTTTCAGAGGAGAAAATCAAAATACGCGGGCACTCAAGCACAATGATGTAGATTCAATTGCTTGTAACGCTTATCCATCACAGCCAGGTAAGCGTCTTTCATCTCACGGGTCAGGAATGAATTCTCAACCCAGTCATCGGCCAGTGGCCGGTTCCGCTGCATACGATGAAAGGCAGCCTTAACTTGTTTGGTCGTTAGCTGAAGCGAAGCACCCAGGGCCTCAAAATCAGCTCTGTTAAACTTGCTCTTCTTCCCGTGCATGGAAAGGGCCAGTTCTTCCCTGGCCTCGGGAAGGACCAGGGCCACATTCAACAAATCGTAAGCCGGCGCAAGCACCCAGCCGTAGGGCTTCTTAACCATCGAAAAGTTTTTCAGATGCATGTCATTGTTGCCTGTAAGGAAGCTGAACAGGGATACTTCAAAGAAATAAACCTTGTCGAGCCAGGGATTTGCAGAATGCAAATGGATGGCCTGGCCCACCTTTTCCATTGAACTCTTATGCTTATCAAAGGCCTGGGTAATCTGAAACATATCGAGCATATGAAGCTTCCCTCTCCGGGGATCCCGGTCGATGCGCCTGGCAATATAGGCAAGCTCCCCAGATGCCATGCGAATCAGAGAAGAAGGAACCACAGGAATTCCATAGGCTTTTGCCAGTTGCATGCTTAAGTGCTCATTCTCGGGCATTTCCCGAAAATGCTTTGCAGGCGGCTTAAAAATAAAGGATGCTCCAGGCCCGGCTCCGGTTTCAAGCCGACTATGCCCTGTACGCAACCCATCCTTTACAATATGAAGGGAAATTTTTGCCTGGACACCCGGAATGGAAATGTGCCTATCCGTCATCCGCCGGCCCTGTCGCTCGATCTGATCGAAGCGATGCGGCATGATGGGCGGGTGGATCTGCCCAAAAAAACTCCTGGAGCAGCGCTGGTGATAGCGCTCCTCCTCCCCAAGGGGTTCATAACAGTATAAACACTTACGCTTCATCGCCCTCTGTTTCAGCTATCACACTCACGGCTCCAATACAGTCCCTGCAACAGGCCAGCAGCAAGCCCATTCTGTCGTTCCTCTTAACCCCCCAACGGGTTATCGCCATATCCAGCAACCAGCCCTCCGGAAGCAAGGCCTCGAAAAAGGGAAACAAGCGTCGCTCCCTGTAAGGCATAGGACTTACAGGTAGAGAAAAACTCAAATGCTGGTCGGGATGGGCCAGGACATAGGCTTCATCGTACTGGAAAACGTATTCCCCGTCACCTGTATCGGTCAGAAGCCCGGCCAGCTCGTCTCCGTAATATACCTTCGCCCGTCTCATTCTTCTTCTGCAATGCTCTTTACCGGCCCCAGTTCATGCCCGAACATGCGCAACACCAGGTTTACCGTATCCATGTTTAGATTCGTTTTTCCCTGCTCGATCTTCCGCACAACCGCAAGGGCAACACCAGCCCTTTCAGCAAATGCTTCTTGGGTAAGACCAGCTTCCTTTCGGCGGATTTTGACAAAACGGGCCAAGTCTTTCATTATATAGATTTAGATATATAATATGCTAATGTACAAAATATATTGCATATATTATATAAATTCAATGATTATTTTTTATTTATATATTATTAGGTGCAGTATAAGTAATTATTGCTATTTTATATGTGTTTAAGAATATTATTGCCTATATTGCTATGTTTATATTAAATTAAATATATTATTCGAGGTATTCCTACTTTTATATTATTTTACGTATGCTTTTAGGTTTTATACTCTTTTTATATGTCTTTGCATATATCTGCGTCTCTGGTCTTCGATCGCTGTGTCCGCAAAAAGAACCGGCAGACCTTATCCCAGGTTAGCCCATACCTTTTGAATCAGGGCACGGGTAGCCAAAATCCCCTCATGTTCGGGTTTCTCAACCCCTTCATATTCGACCCCGATGTAACCATCGAAGCCAAAATCCTTCACCACTTTGAGCATCTTGTGATAGTCGATGATTTTGTCCTCGCCAGCTTCATTAAAGTTGTAGGCCTTGGCACTTACCCCTCTGGCATAGGGAAGAAATTCCCTTACACCCGTATAGCGGTCATAAACCTCCTCGCATTCAAACTGGGTTGATCCCCATTTAGCACTCAGACACCAGTTCCCGAAATCGGGCAGGGTCCCTAAATTGTCCTTGGCCACTTCCTCAATGATTCCGACAATAAAAGCTGCATCGGAGGAGAAAAGCCCGTGGTTCTCAATAAGAATAGCAATATTCTCAGCAGCAGCATATTCGGCCAGCCTTCCCATTGCATCAACAATCGCAGCCCTGTAAACAGCCCGTTCGGGCTCTCCGAAAGCATTTACGCGAATCGAATGGCAACCAAGCATTTTTGCTGCATTTACCCACTTGTAGTGGTTCTCCACTGCCTGCTTACGAAGGGCATCATCAGCCACTCCCAAATCCCCTTCATTGTCGCACATAATCAGCAAATTCTTCACACCAGCAGCATCTGAACGCTGTTTCATATCCTGCCAGAAATGTTCATCACTGCCCTGCTCCATAAAAAAGCCATTTACATATTCAACAGCCTCAAAACCATAATTTTCCGCAGCAATAGCTGCAAAATCCCTGGGATCCAGATCTCCACCAAAAAAGGCCCTGTTCAACGACCACTGTGCGAGTGACAATTTTGGGCCTGAAGGCCTGGTGCTACAGGATGAGATCAGGGATGGTGCAAGTGCAACTGCAGCGCTACCGACGCCCAGCCTTTGTATAAAGGTTCTTCTTTTCATGGTGTTTATTTCATTCGTGTATAAAAACAAAATTCGTCTCTTTCGAATCCTGAAAAGCAATTTCAGCCCGTAGGCCACTAATTTTCTCATGGGAACATGGAAGGAAAGCTGCGAAACAGCACTAAATTAGGATTCCTTCCCCGATTTCACAAACCAATCATTCCACAATAAATACCGTATCAATCCGCGAGCGGGCCATAAAATAGCCCATGATCCCCTCTCCAAGGTTGGAAGCCGGGTTATATGGCGTTGCCGAAGTGGCCATTCTGCCATACAAGGTCTCATTGAGCTGACTGCAATAGACATAGCTTTTCTGATCGATGGAATAGAGTCTTAGCTCAAGGGTATCACCCACTTCGGTACCAAAGAGGAAGAGGCTCATCTCCAATGAAGAACCGTTCTCTCCGTACATATCAGTAGCCAAAAAATAGCCGAGATCGACGGGAACCTGGTTGTGCATCACCTTAAGCAAATAATTGTCCGGGCGTCCCGGATGATCGGTCAGGAAAAGAATAACCATACGGGGAAGACCTTCGGCCCTGGGTGGTGCAAAGGCCAATTCCTCACTAAAAATCCCGCGAATCTCTGCCGGTGGATAGAGATAACTACTACCCGCATAGTGCTTCCCATTCCTATCGATTTCCAGGGTGTAGTCCTTATCCGGCGTTCCCCTGAGCCGGCTCCCTTTGTAAACCCCATCGCCCAAACAGGTCAGCAGTTCTTCTTCTCCATCAGCCGTAAGCACACGCACAGTGGCATCTTCCACTGGCTCTTCTGCATCTGCTGAGAAATAATCCGAACTCAGACTCAGCCGAACCCGGCACAGGGAATCCTTCTCCATATAGCCCTCGGCGACAAGCACCGGATCTGCACGGTTCAGATCAATCTCAATAAGCTCCTCACAGGAGATCAGAAGACCTGTAAATACGGCTCCAAGAACAATTGTCTGAACCGGTTTCACTTGCTTCATCCCTGTAAATATCTTCATGGTCAAAGGAGCTAAAACTTAAAGTTCCAGGTAAGAGAGGGGACAACACCGAAAAGGCTGAGTCGGACTGCCTCAGTTCTTCCCGGCATGCTTTCACTTTCCTGAAAACTGATGATGTAAGCGTTGTGGCGATTGTAGACATTGTAAACCGAAAAATTCCAGCCCGATTCAAATCGCTTCCCTGGCCTGCCATCAATGTGCAGGCTGAGATCGAGACGATGATAGTCCGGCATTCGGTAGCCGTTTCGCTCTGTGTAGTAGGAAAGGGTGTGCCCATCAAAAGTATACTTTCCGCTGGGAAAAGTGACCGCATTCCCGGTGTAGTACACCCAGGCCCCCGAAAGGGCTATCCGCTTGCTCAGCTGATAACTAAGCACCACCGACAGGTCATGAGTCTTGTCGTAGGTCGTTGAATACCAGTGCCCGTAATTAATCCCTTCGATCCGCTTTTCGGTCCTGGCCAGTGTATAGCTCAACCAGCCGGTAAACGCCCCGTTCTTCTTCTTCAGATAGACCTCCGCCCCGTAGCTGCGACCATCTCCCGCCAGGATACTGGCCTCCACATCCTCATTAAACAACACATTAGTTCCGTCTTCGTAGTCGGTCACTGCATCCATATCTTTGTAATAAGCTTCGAGGGAAAACTCCAGCGTGTTGTCGAGGAAATTCCGGAAATAGCCGGCCGAAACCTGATTTACGATCACCGGTTTAATATTGGTCGTACTGGGCACCCAGGTATCTGTCGGCTGGCCCGAGGTAGCATTCGACAACAGGTGAAGATACTGTGCCATACGATTATAGGAGGCCTTGAACGCGTGCTTATTTCCGAGGCGGTAGTTTAGACTTATCCTGGGCTCAAAAGCCGTGTAAGTCTGCATAATCTCCCCGGCCTCAAAGTGCACCGAATCAATCCGCTCGTTCAGTTCGTTAAAGCTGTAAGTGTTCCCTTCTCCGATCTGATTAAACATTGAGAAACGAAAGCCGTAGTTAGCCGCAAAGCGCTCTCCGATCTTCATCTCATTCGACACATAAATGCCCGATTCAAGTGCCTTTTTCTCGGGCAGAACGATCTTCGGTACGAAACTGCTGTCGGGATCGTCCGGCACCAACTCTCCTGGGCTGAAACGGTGATAGGTCGATTGCAGACCGAACTTGAGGGAATTCTCGGGATTCAGGAAGAAGCTCATATCTTCCTTGAGGCCCAGATTCTCAATACCTGCCGACATCTTAATTGCATCCATGATATTGAAAGCGTAGTCATAATTCGAATAAATAAAAGTCGTGTTGGAGAAGAGACGCGGACCAAAGAGATGGTTCCAACGGGCAGTAAGGGTATTGTTACCCCAATTGATGCCGAAATCCTCATAACTGAAATCATCTGCACCATTGTAAGCCGAAAGATAAAGCCGGTTATTCTCATTGATTCGGTAGTTGAACTTCGCATTCAGGTCATAGAAATAAAGCCCCATGTTGTTGTCAATATAACCTGCAAGCCTGGCCATCAAATCTGCATAGCTGCGTCTGCCCGATAAGATAAAAGAACCCCTGTCTTTTACGATTGGCCCCTCCAGTGTCAATCGGGAGGAAATCAGACCAATACCTCCGGTGGCACCGAATTTCTGGTTATTCCCATCCCTCATTTGTATATCAACTACCGATGAGGCGCGCCCGCCATAATTGGCCGGAATGCCTCCTTTATAAACAGATACATCTTTCACTGCATCTGCATTGAAAACCGAAAAGAAGCCCATCAGATGAGAGGAACTGTAAACCGGTGCCTCATCAAGCAGGATAAGGTTCTGGTCAATGGATCCGCCACGTACACTGAAGCCTGTTCCCCCTTCAGCCACAGTAGAGATCCCGGGCAACAATTGCAGGGTTTTAAGCAGATCTCTTTCGCCAAACAATACAGGCAATCTGGCAATTGAAGCCATGTCTACTTTCTCCACACCGATCTCGGCTGTGCGCAACCGCTGGTCGGCGCGTTCAGCCTTGACCACGACCTCTTCGATCCGGGTAGGCAGGGACTCCAGCTTCAGATCAAAGGTCCGGCTACCCTTTATCGTCAAGGGCATTTGTATTCCCCTGTAGCCAATATAGGAGCACACCAGAACCACTTCTCCTGCAGGAATGGTCAGAGAATAAAAACCATAACTGTTCGATGCAGTTCCCAGACTGGTACCTGCTACAAAGACCGTCGCCCCGATCAGATTCTCACCCGTTTCAGCATCTGACACGTGACCACTAACAACGAAACGGTCCTGGGAGAGCCCATTCCATCCGTACAAGAGGGGAAAAACGGCCAGTACAAGAAGCCTAAGACCACGCTTTTTCATACAGATCAGTAACTACACTAAAGAGTCATAAACAAAGAAATAGTTGCTGCAGGCTCTGTAAAACAAAAACATCCCGGCAAAAGCCGATCAGTTTAGATTTGCATACCCGGACATTTATGCCCTTGATAAAGAAGGATTTACACCAGTCTGAAAACTTCTATGTTTCCTCCCGGTCTCGTATAAGCTTTTTTCCCGCCCTTTCGGCGATATACTTCTCACCTCGCTTTCTGGCCCGCTCGGTCCGTTGCACAAACAAGGCATCGATGAAGGCGAATATAAGTCCGATTCCAATGAGAATGTAAAAGACCGTAAAGACTTTTCCGAAATCTGTAGCGGGAGAAAAATCACCATAGCCAACAGTGGTCAGGGTGATAGCAGAGAAATAGAAGGCATCCAGCCAGTGCCAGCCTTCAGTAAAATGATAAACGACTGTCCCACTCAGTAGAATCAAGCTCGTGGAAATACCGAGATAGATAAGCCTCCGCCTTCGATTCCTTTCATCAACCGGATCTGTTTTTGCTGCTGAAGCTTCAACCATAGGATTTTTCAGATTCATGATCCATTTAAACCCTAAAGATAGGGAACCTTTTTTAAGGGCTGAAATCCCCTGCAGAAACGCCTGCCCGGGCAACAGTAGTAAAAAAATACATCAGGCCTGTAAAATTAATGCCCGGATAAAAGCAAAAACTGCAAGGAAATAAGTACTTTATTTCCCAAAAATTAGACCCCAATTTAGCCCCCCTAACAATGAAAAGAGTTTATCCCCTTCTTCTCGGACTCCTCATCCTGATTGCCTGCAACGAAAAAAAGCCGCAATCCCCGACCGAAATAGACACAGCCTTTACTTCCTATGTCTCCGGATTTACAAGTGGGGTGGTTTCCACAACCGCAGATATCAGCATCCGCCTGGTCTCGGAACTTCCTGAATCACAACGCAATGAGCTCCTTGAAAAAGCGCTCTTTCAGATCAGGCCCGCACTCAAGGGAACACTCGTCTGGCTGGATAACAGAACCCTGGCCTTCAGGCCCGAACACAAAATGGAACCGGGCACAAACTATTCCTGCCGGTTCCGGCTCGACAAGCTCCTAGATGTCCCTGCTCGACTCGGCACTCTGGAATTCGAATTTCGAACCATGGCACAGGCTATGGCGGTTGAAATCGGTGGAATGACCTGCCTTGATGAAGAAGACCTTTCCTGGCAGCAGCTTTCGGGTATCCTGCGTACAGCCGACTTTGCCGATGCTGAAGCGATTGAACAAAGCCTCGAAGGCAGGCAAAAAGGAAGAATGCTTGGCATCGAATGGACACACAGCGAAGATGGAAGAACCCATGCTTTTAGGATCGATAGCATCGCCCGAAACGACGAAAAAGGAGAGCTTAACCTGCAATGGAAGGGCGAAGCCCTGGGATGCAGGGATGAGGGTAGTGAAACTGTCAGCATCCCCGCCCTGAACGAATTTACCCTTATGAAGGTGAATGTGGTACAACAACCCGAACAATACATCAGTGTATTCTTCTCGGATCCGGTTCGAAGAAACCAGGAACTGAATGGTCTGATCTATCTGTCGACAGAAGACGCCCTGAACTTTGAGCGCAGGGGCAACGAGGTCAGGTTGCATCCACAAAACCGCCTGGAAGGTGACAAAATACTCTATATTGACCGGGGACTCAGGAACAGCCTCGGCTATGCCCTTCCGAAAGAGTATCGCGAAGAGCTTCAGTTCACCAGCCTGGATCCGGCAGTTGAACTAATCGGTGATGGGGTTATTCTGCCCGGAAACGAGGGCTGGGCCTTCCCCTTCAGAGCAGTTAACCTTTCGGCAGTCAATCTGAAAATCATCAGGATTTACGAAGAAAACATCCCCCAGTTTTTCCAGGTAAACCAATACAGTGGAAGAGATGAACTGAGCCGGGTAGGACGCCTGGTGCTGAAGAAAGAAATCAAACTCACTGCAGACCGCCCCATCGACTATGGTAAATGGAACCTTTTCTCGCTCGATCTGTCGGAACTCATCAAGGCCGCCCCTGGTGATATGTTCCACATCAGCCTGTCCTTCGACCGCAGCCAATCGCTTCTGCCATGTGCAAAAGAGGGGGCAGATGATTCCCTACGCGATGAAAACGAATCCGGCCACGGGGTGTCAGGTAGCGATGATCCCGAGATGGCTGTTTACGACAATCCTGTTTCCGATGGATATTACTGGAACGATTGGGAAGACTTCAACTGGTATGAGCGGGACGACCCCTGTACAGATGCTTATTACATTTACAAGAAGAACCAGCACGAACTTGAACGGAATGTACTGGCCTCAAATCTGGGTATCATTGCCAAGCACGGGGAAGGGCAATCCCTTTTTGTCGCAGTAACGGATCTTGTGAATGCCAATCCGCTGAGCAATGTCGAAATAGAAATCTACAACTACCAACATCGCCTGCTTGGCAATGCAAAAACCGACCAGCAGGGAATGGCCGAAATTCCTCTGGACAGAAAACCCTTTCTGCTGATTGCTAAACATGGGGCCCAACGGGGTTATCTCCGTCTCGACGATGGTTCATCCCTGTCGACCAGCATGTTCGATGTTAGCGGGCAGCGGAATGAGCGCGGCATTGAAGGCCATTTGTATGGCGAACGGGGCGTCTGGCGACCGGGCGATTCTCTCTACCTTACCTTCGTGCTGGAGGATCCCCTCGGACAATTGCCCCAGGACCATCCGGTACGTTTTGAGTTATACAGTCCGGATATGCACTTGCAACAAAGCCGCACCCTGACCCACAACCTGAATGGGGTGTACGATTTCAGAACGGCTACCGAACCCGACGCAGTAACCGGAACCTGGCTGGCAAAAATCAGGGTTGGCGGACAAAACTTCAGCAAAACCCTGCGCATCGAAACTGTAAAACCAAATCGCCTGAAGATCGGGCTCAACTTCGACAACCCCATCCTGCAACAGGGACGAAATCCCGGAACCATTCAGGCTCGCTGGCTGCATGGAGCAACTGCCGGAGACCTGAATGCCGATATTGAACTGGAGCTTAAGGCTGCTAACACTCCCTTCCCCGATTATCCGGACTACCATTTCAACGATCCCTCGAAGTCATTCGAATCAACGGCCAGGCAGATTTATTCGGGCCGGCTTGATGCCGGGGGAGAGGCGCGCATCTCAGCCCTCATCGACGTTGAGGACCAGGCCCCGGGCATGCTTCAGGCGCGTTTTAAAACGCGGGTCTTTGAGCGCTCCGGCGATTTCAGCGTGGACAGGCAGAATGTGCCTTTTGCGCCCTACCACCGCTTTGTCGGCGTCAAGGTTCCCAAAGGACCGGGCTGGAATGGAGCCCTCTATTCGAACGAAAGCAATATGATCCCCATCGTGAGTGTCGATGCCCATGGCCGCCCGGTTGATATCTCCAACCTGAGGGTGGAAATTTTCGATGTCAACTGGCGCTGGTGGTGGGACCGTGATCAGAGCGACGACCTGGGTTCCTTTGTCAGAAACAGAAGTGAACACCTGGTCAGAAGTGGGCGCATCGCAACGGTGAATGGCAAGGCCATGTACGAACTGCGCTTCGATGAAGAACAGTGGGGACGAAAGCTAATTCGCATTAGCGACCCCAATGGTGGCCACAGCTGTGGACAAACCTTCTATGTAAGCTACAAGGGATATTGGAACGACGCCGGCCAGGACGCCCCCGGTGGGGCTGAAATGCTCAGCTTCACCACAGACAAGTCTGCCTATGAGGTTGGTGAAGACATCTATCTAACTCTGCCCGATATTCAGGAAGGCCGGGCACTGGTAAGTGTGGAAAATGCATCGACCCGCCTCCGGAGTTTCTGGGTGGAGGCGCCTCTTGACGGAGCCCTTCAGATTGAAGCCACTCCGGAGATGGCACCAAATGCCTACATCAATGTAAGCCTGGTCCAACCACACAGTTCATCCAACGACCGTCCCATCCGCATGTATGGCATACAGCAGGTAAAGGTAAGCGATGCCAACAGCATCCTCAAACCCCGGCTTGAAATGCCGGATGTTCTGGAACCCGAAGCGGAAGTTACGATGAAGATTTCTGAAGAAAGTGGCCGGGCCATGACCTACACCATTGCTGTGGTGGACGAAGGGCTGCTCGATCTCACCCGCTTTCGGACACCTGATCTGTGGCACTTGTTCAATGCAAGGGAAGCCCTGGGCATCCGGACCTGGGACATGTATAAATATGTCATGGGAGCGCTCGGGGGAGAAATGGCCGGCCTTCTGTCTGTCGGGGGAGATGAATACCAGGAAGAAGACGGCAGCAGCAACGCAAGCCGGTTTAAACCCGTGGTGAAGTTCCTTGGCCCCTTCGAGCTGAAAGCCGGAAAAGAACAAAGCCACCGTTTCACCATGCCCAACTATGTGGGTTCGGTGCGTACGATGGTAGTAGCCAGCCACTCCGGTGCCTATGGCAGTACCGAAAAGACCACAGCTGTTAAGAAACCCCTGATGGTCCTGGCCACACTGCCACGCATCGCCGGACCCAATGAGACCATCTCACTACCTGTCAGTGTTTTCTCCATGGAACCCGGAAGCCGTGAGGTAGAGGTCAGTCTCAAAACCAATAGCCTGTTTAGGATTGAAGGCCCGGAAAAACAGACCCTCCGCTTCGAAGAAGAAGGTGAACAAATGTGTTGGTTCTCTCTTAAGGTGGCACAGAAAACGGGTGAAGGGACAGTGGAGCTAAGCGCGAAAAGTGGCTCGGAAGAAGCCAATCATGAAACCAGCCTGATAATCCGCCTGCCCAATCCCTCCATTACCAAAGTAGAGGACGCCATGCTTGATCCGGGCAAGAACTGGAAAGGCAACTATGATGGTTTCGGCCTGGAAGGCAGTAACCAGGCGGTCCTCGAGATCTCAACCATCCCTCCCATGCACCTTTCGCGTCGACTCGGCTTCCTGATGAACTATCCCCACGGCTGCATCGAACAGACGACTTCAGCCGTATTTCCCCAGCTCTACCTCGACAAGCTCATGGAATTAGACGACCAGCAAAAAGGAGAGATCCAACGCAATGTGGAAGCCGGTATAAAGCGCATCCAGAGTTTCCAATTGCCCGATGGAGGACTCAGCTACTGGCCGGGCAGCGGCTATTCAGCAAGTACCTGGGGCAGTAGCTATGCCGGGCACTTCATGCTCGAAGCCCGTAACCGGGGTTATAAACTTCCCACAGGTTTCATGGAAAACTGGATCCGTTTTCAGACCAGACGAGCCAACAGCTGGAACCGTACTGTAAGAGAGGGATGGCTTCCCAGCAGCAGCGAGCTGGACCAGGCTTACCGCCTCTACACCCTGGCCCTGGCAAAAAAACCAGCCATGGGAGCAATGAACCGGCTCAGGGAACATAAAGAATTGTCGAACACCACGCGCTGGACCCTGGCCGGAGCTTATGCACTGGCCGGGAGGAAGGATGCTGCAAGACAACTCATCGCTGAGGCTTCAAACGATATAAAGGCCTATCGTGAACCCGGACCAACCTTCGGCAGTACATTGAGAGACAGGGCAATGATCCTTGAAGTGATGAATGCCATGGAAAATGGAGAAGCCATAGGGGACCTGATCAACGACCTGGCAAAAAGCATGGCTTCCGACAACTGGTACAGCACACAGACCACCGCTTTCGTGTTAACCGCCCTTGCCCGAAGTACGGGAAGTCATGAAAGCATGGAAAAAATCGGCTGCAATCTCAGGATTGGGGACCATAAAGAAAAGCTGAATTCCAAAATGCCCCTGGTCGAGCTTTCCCTCCCCTTTGATGGAGTCTCCGGACAACAGATTCGTGTCGACAATACGGGTGAAGGCCGGCTTTTCATCCACCTGAAACAGGAAGGGATCCCGCTTGATTCTAAACTTGAAAAAATGGAGAATGATCTTCGTATGCGGATAAGCTATCTCGACCTTGAAGGTCGCCGAATTGATCCTTCGCAGCTGGTTCAGGGCAGCGATTTCATGGTCAGGGTCGATCTCGAACATCCAGGTATTCGAAGCGCCTACAGGGAACTGGCCCTTGAGCAGCGCTTCCCCTCGGGCTGGGAGATTCGGAACCTGCGCCTCGACGAAATGTCGCTGCCGGTAGATGCCGATCAGCCCGATTACCAGGACATTCGGGACGACAGGGTTTACAGCTATTTCGACCTGGAACCGGGTGAGCGAAAAAGCTTCTACTTTTTGCTGAACGCCAGCTATGAAGGACGTTTCTTCCTGCCGGCTGTGAGCTGCGAAGCCATGTATGACAAAACAATTGGAGCAGTTGAACCAGGGAAATGGGTGGAGGTTATTCGCCCCTGAGCAGTCCCGGATGCCGATAAGGGCCTGGCTGTTTCGAAAGCGCTACCTCCTTGCAGCTTTGTTGCTACTGATGGTGGGCTTCTTCTGCCTTCCGGTAGTGGAGTTTGAGGACCCTACAAACACCGTGTTGGAGGATGCAGATGGAACACTGCTGTCGGCAAGGATCACCTCCGACGGCCAGTGGCGTTTCCCGGCTTCCGACAGCCTGCCTCACAAAGTAGCCACCTGCATCCGCTACTTCGAGGATGAATATTTCTACCGTCATCCCGGGCTAAACCCGGTATCCTTATTCAAGGCTCTGTTTCGGAACATCAGTGCTGGCAGAGTAGTCAGCGGGGGAAGCACCCTGAGTATGCAGGTGGTTCGCCTTTCCCGAAAAGGCCGGAAACGAACCCTTGGCCAAAAAATCATTGAAATCGTGCTGGCCCTGCGAATGGAGCTCGCCCTGAGCAAGGAAGAAATCTTCCTGCTCTATGCCTCTCATGCGCCTTTTGGGAGCAATGTAGTGGGACTCGATGCAGCCGCCTGGCGATACTACGGTCGGGCTGCCTCCACACTCTCATGGGGCGAGTCGGCTACCCTGGCTGTTTTACCGAATGCCCCCGCCCTCATCTATCCGGGCAAAGGCCGGCAGGCCTTGCTCAACAAGCGCAATCGTCTGCTTCAAAAACTGGTGGAAAAGGGAGAGTTGGATCAGCTCAGTGCCAATCTGGCCATGTCCGAGGCCCTTCCAGGAAAGCCCCTGCCCCTGCCCGACCTCTTACCTCACCTGCTCGAGCGATGCGAATCCGAGGGACATGGAGGAGAAAGACTGAGTACCACCATCGACCTGCACCTGCAAGAACAACTCAATGCATTGATCCATCGCCATCACCTTCAGCTAAGGCAAAACGAAATACAGAATGCAGCCATTCTGGTGCTGGACGTGCGATCCGCTACCGTGCTGGCCTATGTTGGCAATACAAGGGATGAAAGCGAAGGCAGTGGAAGGCATGTCGATATCATCGACGCGCCCCGAAGCTCCGGCAGCATCCTGAAGCCCCTGCTCTATACCATGATGCTGGATGAAGGCAAGCTGCTTCCCCGGATGCTTGTCCCCGATGTGCCCACCTACATGTCGGGGTACAGCCCACTAAACTTCGATCACAGTTACAGCGGTGCCGTAGCTGCCAACAGGGCACTGGTGCGTTCATTGAATATCCCGGCTGTACGCATGCTCAGAGATTTTGGTCTGGAAAAATTTCATGCCCGCTTGCAGGAACTTCAGTTCAGCACCATAAACCAGCGCCCCGGACACTACGGCCTCACCCTCATACTTGGTGGCGCGGAGGTCAGGCTCTGGGACATCTGCCGGGTTTATGCCGGCATGGCACGCACGCTCAATAAAATCGAGGAACTCGACTATCGCTACGATCCAATGGCTTATGATGCACCCGACTATATCCGTAAAGCTACTGACCCGATGATCCCTAAAGGGCCCGTAACCAAAACACAGGGCATCATGAGTGCCGCTGCAATCTGGCAATGCATGGAAACCCTGACCGAGTTGGAACGCCCCTCCGTAGAAGGACAGTGGGAACGCTTTAGGTCGTCCAGGAGGATTGCATGGAAAACAGGCACCAGCTTCGGCTTCCGTGATGCGTGGGCCGTGGGGGTAAGCCCCGAATACGTGGTAGGGGTCTGGGTAGGCAATGCCGACGGGGAAGGTCGTCCGGGACTAACGGGCCTCCAGGCAGCCGCGCCACTCATGTTCGATGCCTTTGCCCTCCTTCCCCCGACGAGCTGGTTCCAAACACCTCTCGATGAGCTTTACGAAATAAGCATTTGTACTAAAAGCGGTTTCCAGGCGGGACCTGATTGTCCGGAGCGTACAAAGACCCTGGCGACGGAGAAAGGCCTGCGGGCCGCAAGCTGCCCCTTTCACCGCAAAATCCACCTCGATCGCACTGGGGCCTGCCGGGTCCACAGCAATTGCTATCCCGTCCATGACATCCGGACCGAAGCCTGGTTCGTCCTTCCCCCTCTCATGGAATGGTACTTTAAGAAGCAAAACCCGGGCTACCGGAGTCTCCCGCCCTACCTATCGGGTTGTGAGTCCGGACAGGAGGGTGCTATGGAGATGATCTATCCACCCCAGGGCCACCAGCTTTTCATTCCGAGACAATTGGATGGCACGCTTAGCCGCATCGTACTGGAAGTAGCCCACCGTAAACCCGCCACAAGCATTTACTGGCATCTCGACGATCACTATCTGGGCAAAACAAAGCAAATCCACCAGATGGAATGCCTTGCTGAAGAAGGATGGCACAATCTGGTACTGGTCGATGCCAGGGGCGAAGTCCTGGAAAAGCACTTCGAAATCGTGGGCCGATAAACCTATTCCATAGAAAAGAGCGCGTCATCGAGATTGGTGTTGAACCTGACCTCGTCGAAAGTCCACGACATTATAGTCTGGCCACCAACCTTTTGTGTAGTCGACATGGGCATCATATACCCCTCGATGCGCTTATAGTCACTCATATGTGCTTCCACCTCCATTGCTGTACCATTCACGGGTGCAGTGGCTTTCACCATCACAATCAGATAGCTCTCCTTGTCGATGTAGTACTTTTCATCATCGCCACCGGCCTTGGTCAGTTTCAGAACGTAGCTTGCTTTACCATGAACATCCTCTTCGCCAACAAGCTCCACTTTGTGCCCCTTTTGCGCATAGTCCCAGAGTTTGCCATCCATATCGGCCGACTCCATAAAGCCATCGGCCTCTGCACCCGACATAGCCACCGGCACAGATGAACCCGTCATCGGGTTAATCGTCCATGCAGTTTTCCCATCATAGCCCGTAATTATTTCCATGCCCTGCAGCTCAATCACCATACGCAATTTATGCGGACGCTTGGCCATCATGTGAATGCCTGTTGACATTCCCATCATTGAAGCAGAACCCCGGGCATCAATGGTTTTGATCTTACTCAGCTTATCCTGGCCGATGGCCCTGAAATGCTTGTCCAGGATCTTATCAGCATCCTGGGCCATAGAAACACTCATGGCTGCAAAGGCCATGAAAACTGAAAGTGAAATTGCTTTTTTCATTGTAGTCTGTTGAAATGAATAATCGAATCCCCTAAGGCAACAACCAAATATACGGCCTTTTTCTGAACGGTGCTCACCGGGAATCATCCCCTAAACAAAATGCTGATTTCAAAAAAAATGCAAAAAAATTTACGGATTGAAAAAAAAGCAATACTTTTGGACTGTTTTATTCTATTAGTCGAATATGAGAAAAGAAAACACATCCCTCGACATTGTCCATGCAGCTAAATCGGTCTTCGCCCGATTCGGCTTCAAAAAAACCAGCATGGATATGATTGCCCGGAGCATTGGCAAGGGGAAAAGTTCGATCTACTATTATTTTAAAAGCAAGGAGGACATCTTCCAGGCCGTAGTTGAGCAGGAAGCAATCGAACTCAAAAACGAAATATACCACGCAGTCAACAGTGTAGAGTTGCCGCGACAAAAGCTAAAGACCTACATCCTTACCCGTCTTAAAACACTTGAAAAAATGGACAACCTGAGCAATGCGCTGCGGGGTGACTATCTGTCGAACCTGCACTTCATTAACCAGGTCAAAGCCCGTTACAGGGCCGAAGAAATGGAAATGGTCAGCGAAATTCTGCTATACGGCCAACAGAGAGGAAAATTTGAATTCGAAAACGTCAGGGAAGTCGCGAAACCCATTGTTTTGGCAATCAGCGGCCTCGAAATGGAATACTTTATAAACCCCATGAAAGAAGACATGAACGAGATGGAACGAAACCTGGACCTCTTGCTGGATGTCTTTTTCAAAGGACTAAGCAAATCATAATTTTTTTGTCATTTTTTCGACTATTTGTCATTATTCGTCGATTCGACTATATCACTAATCATACCATTCACATGAAAAAACAAGCATTCATTCAACACCGGCCCGGGACGAAGTCCTTTCTTCTCCTGAGTACCGGTCTGCTGACCCTCGCCACGCTCAGTGCACAGGAAAGCCTGTCGCTTGAAGAATGTCGCGCCCGGGTCCTCGAACACAACCATGAAATCGTACTTTCGGGCCATGCCAAAGACGAAGCCCATGAGGCCTATGAATCGGCCCGGACTCAGCTCTTACCAAGGGTATCGGCCACTGCGGCCTATACTTACCTGAACAAGCCCATCAGCTACGACATCAGCATCCCGGAACTTCATCTGCCGGTGGGTTCTCTCGCACCAGACGGTTCCTGGACCATTACCCCGGAAGATACCAAGAACACCTGGGTTCCCATGGGGGAAAGCTACGTGCCTCTTGATGCCAATGGTGCACCCTTCGATCCCAGAGAGGAGCCCGAAAAGCTTATCATCGCCGATTGGGTCAATGTTCCTGCCACGGATACTTCCCTGAGTCTGGGTCGACACAATTACATGCTGGGGAGTGTGAACCTGACCCAACCCATCTATATGGGAGGGAAAATCAGACAGGGAATTAAAATGGCTGAGTATGCTGAAAATATAGCAACAGCTGCCATGCAGGGTACCCGATCCGAGATCCTCTATCGCACCGATGAGGCTTACTACCGCATCCTCACCCTCGAGGAAAAACACAGGCTTGTCCGATCGGCCATCGAAATGCTGGAAACCCTTCAGCAGGATCTCCAAAACTATTACGACGAGGGCCTGATTAACAGGAACGATCTGCTGAAGGTGGGAGTTAAACTCAACGAGGCCCGGCTAAATCAACAAAAGGTAGAGAACGGGATCCAGCTTTCAGTGATGGTCCTGAATCAGATGATGGGATCGGCACTTGACACACCGCTTGAACTTAGTGATAGCATAAGTATAAAACTGCTCTCGCTAAATGCTGAAGACTATCGGTCAAAAGCCCTGGAAAACCGCTATGAAATCAAAGCCCTGAGGGAAAAACAAAAGATAGAAGAAGCCAAGGTCCAAATCGCCCGTTCCCGCTACCTGCCAAATGTGGTGGCCAACGCCAACTACTTTGTCCTTACACCGAACCCCTATGACAGCTTTAAGGAAAATTTCGGTGCTGACTGGAGCGTGGAACTGGCCGCCAACATTCCCATCTTTCACTGGGGTGACCGGCGACACACCACCAATGCAGCCAAAATCGCTCAAACCTCAACAAATATTCGCTTGGAACAAGCCAATGAGCTCATCAGCCTGCAGGTGGAGCAAGCCCTGGTACATTGCCGCGAAAGTGTCAGTACCGTCCTTCTGGCCGAAAAAAACATTGAGCAGGCTGAGGAGAACCTGCGCATCCACCAGGAAAACCTGTCAGAAGGCATGGCCACGGTCACCGAGGTGCTTGAGGCAGAACTCATGTGGCAAAAGAGCCATGAAGAACTGATCAATGCTCGATCCGAGATGCAGATGGCCTTTACCCATCTCGATAAAGTAAGTGGAACAATCAACTAATAACAAAATAACCATGAAAAGAAACAGTCTCATCATGCTGCTTTCAGCCGCCGTACTAAGCAGCGCATGCAGCGAAGAAAAACGCGTTGAAACACAATCATCTGAACCGGTAATGGTCCTTACCGGTACTGCAAAAGAAATTGAATACCGTCCAAGCATGGACTATGCAGGAACCGCCCTGCCCTTTCGCGAGGCCAATCTGGGCTCTCCATTACCCGGCAGGGTCGAAAAACTGTATTACGAAAGCAACGACTATGTGAAGAAAGGAGCGCTGATTGCCAGCCTCTCCCAGAATATGCTCGACCAGACCAAGGCCGAACTCGATGCCGTAAAAAAAGACTACGAAAGGGTACAGCGGCTTCAGCAAAAAGGAAGCCTGACCCAGCAGGACCTGGATCACATCAGTGCAAAGCTGGAGGCCACCGAAGCCAAAAACAGCATGTTTGCCAGCTTCTCCGAAATCAGGGCTCCCTTTAGTGGCAAAATTGTTGGCTTCCTGGTCAACGAAGGAGAAGTCTTTACCATCGCCCCGGGCCTGCAGCCAGGTTATTCGATGACCTCCGGTATAGTCCGCCTGATGCAAATCGACAAAATAAAGGTCTGTGTCGAAATCAATGAAAAGGACTATGCAGCAGTGAAATCCGGCATGGAAGTGCGGGTTTTCCTGGATGCCTATCCGGACCGTGTATTCACAGGCAAGGTGCTAAAAAAGGCTGATTTCCTTTCCACCGTAACCCACACCGCTGAAGTGGAGATCGTTGTGAACAACAAGGAAGAGCTCATCAAGCCCGGTATGTTTGCCAGGGTAGAAATTGAAAAAGAAGCCAGGCCGGCCGTCTTTGTACCCCAGGAGGCCATTTACAAACTTGAAGGGACCAGTGAGGAGTTCCTTTACCTCCTTGAAGCCGAGAACCGTGTACGCAGAATGCCGGTTGTCAGGGAAGGTTTCAAAGCCGACCTGGTAGCTGTAAAAGGCCTGAAAGACGGGCAGACCGTCCTGATCAGCGGACAAAGAAAAGTAAATGATGGCGATCAGGTACGGATCGCTGAATAAGAAAGAATGAAGCCATGAAACTACCTGAAATATCCGTAAAAAGACCCGTGGCCACAACCATGGTCTTCCTGGCCGTACTCCTCTTCGGTCTGGTATCTCTGAAAATGCTTCCACTGGATGTCATGCCAGAACTGGAAGTACCCTCTCTGACCGTTATTACGGTGTATCCGGGTGCCTCTGCCGAGGAAGTGGAAGAACAGGTCAGCGATGTCCTTGAGGCCACCCTGGCCACTGCATCCAACCTGAAAGAGATCTCTTCAAACTCGAAGGAAAACGTGTCCTTCGTTCAGATGTCCTATCGCTGGGGAACCGATGTTACCGAGGCGGCAAACAATGCCCGTGACATTATCGAAGGCATCTCTGCCCACCTGCCCGATGCCGCCCGGAAACCAATTATCTACAAAATCAACTCATCGATGATGCCGGTCATGTTTTACAGTGTGACCGCCAACCAGAACTACGCCGGACTCGAAAAGATTCTGGCTGATAAGATTGCAGCCCCCATCCGCAAAGCCGATGGTGTGGGAACTGTCATCTTCCTGGGCCAGCCGCGCCGGGAAATAGAAATCCTGGTCGACCCTGCCCGCCTCGATGCCTATGGCCTTTCCATGATGCAGCTTTCCACCATCCTGAAGGCCGAGAACATCTCTGTTCCGGGTGGTAGCCTGGGTGTTGGTACACGCGACTATGCCATCCATGTCGAAGGCAACATCGAAGACACCGGGATGCTCGAAAAGCTGGTCCTGGCGGAATTCAACAACCGGATTATCCGGCTCGAAGATGTGGCTGAGGTCCGTGACGGCTTCCCCGAAGATGACGAAATCGCTCGTAGTACAGATGGAGAGGGCGCCGCACTGATGATTCAGAAACAGAGTGGTGAAAACACTCTGGCCGTTATTCGCAACGTCCGCGAAAAGATGGAAGAAGTAAGGAAAACCCTGCCCGATGATGTAAAAGTGCAGGAAGTTATTTCGACCGATGAAATTGTTACCGAGAGCCTTAGTTCACTGGGGTCGTCTCTGTTCTGGGCCTTCATCTTCGTCATCGTCGTGGTTTTCCTCTTCCTGCGAGAGGGCAGAAGCAGCCTGATTGTGGCCCTCACCATCCCCTTCTCCCTGATTTCAGGGATCATCGCCATGTTCGTCATGGGCTGGACGATTAACATCTTCTCACTCATGTCGCTGATCATTGCCATCGGGATGGTTGTGGACAATGCCATCGTAGTCCTTGAAAACATCACCCGTCACATCGAAAATGGCGCCCACCCAAAGGAAGCTGCCATCTTCGGCTCTTCCGAGATGGGACGCCCCATCATTGCTTCAACCCTGACCACCATCATGGTCTTCCTGCCCATGGTATTCATGGGGGGTATCGTGGGCATCCTGTTCAAGCAACTGGCTGTAATTACAGTTATTACCATGCTGGCCTCGCTGATCACTGCCCTCAGCCTCACGCCCATGGCTTCGTCCAGACTGCTGAAAGGCCGGGAGAAAGGCCAAAGCAGAAAGCACACTGCGCTTTACCGCTTCAGCGAAAAAAACCTGGTATTCATTGAGAACAATTACAAAAGGCTGCTGTCCTGGGCCCTGAATCACAAGTTCATCACCCTGTTCATCGCCATCCTCATCCTTGTTGTATCGCTCTGGTGGGGCAAAAGCACGGGCTCGGATTACATTCCCGATTTCGATGCCGGCGACCTGATTGTTGTCATGGAAACCCCGGTAGGCACCAGTGCAGCCGAAACCGACCGGATCGCTCAAAAGGTGATGCAAATCATCCGTGAAGAAGTTCCCGAGCGCATTCCCGGCAGCCTCTCCGAAATTGCCGGCCAGACCAACGACGGTGCTCTCACCGCCGTGGGCTTCAGCGAAGGAAAAAACGTAGCCACCATCCTTTGCCACATGGTAAAACCGGACGAACGCGAACGGAGTGCTGCCGAAATTGGCAAAGTGGTCCGTGCCAGGGTAGCCGAGATCCCCGAGATTGAGAAATTCCATGTCACCGCCGGAAACATCCTTTCCACAGCCCTCACCGGGAATGAAAAGCCCGTTGAGCTGAAGGTCTTTGGATCGGACTTCGACGACATGAACCGGGTTGCACTCGAGATCGAAGCAAAAATGAAAGCGATCTCCGGATTCAATGACATTGAGAATACCATTGATCCTGGAAAACTCGAACTCAAGGTCCACATCAACCGCGAAAAAGCCTCCATCCTTGGCCTCAACTCTGCCCTTATCGGGGCCCAGGTCAGACAATCGGTCTACGGTACCGAAGCTGGCGAACTGAAAGAAGGCAGCGAACGCTACGACATCACTATCCGTTACAATGACGCAGAACTCGCCGGGATCGATGACCTGGAAAACCTGATGATCTCCAATATCCGCGGATCACAGATCAAACTGGGATCAGTGGCCGATATCGAAGTCGACTATGGCTCATTGGAGATCCGGCACATCAACCAAGAACGGGTAATCAAGGTTCAGGCCAACACCGACGGAATCTCGCTGAACGAGGCTGCAGAACTGGCTACCGACTGCATTAATGAAATTGATCTCCCGGATGGAGTAGAGGTGGAACTCGGCGGCCAAATCGCCTCCAAGGACGATTCCTTCGCCGATCTGAAGCTGGTGATGATCATGGGTATCCTTCTGGTATACATGGTAATGGCCGGACAGTTCGAATCCTTTAAACACCCCTTCATTATCATGCTGGCACTTCCCTTCATGTCGGTTGGAGCCATTCTGGCCTTTAAAGCCACAGGCATTACCCTTTCGGTCACCACCTTCATTGCCCTCATCATGCTGGTGGGTATCGTAGTCAACAACGGTATCGTATTGGTCGACTACATCAACCTGCTCAGGGCTCGTGGGTATCGTGTTAAGGATGCTGCTGCCGAAGCTGGCAGGTCCCGGATGCGGCCTGTAATGATGACATCCTTTACAACCATTCTCGCCATGGTTCCCATGGCCATAAGCAGTGGGATGGGTAAAGAAATGTTTTCTCCCCTGGGCATCACCATCATCGGAGGACTGCTGGTCTCCATGCTGATCAGCCTGATCATCGTTCCCACACTCTATGTGAGCATGAACCGAGAAAAGAACATTGTCAGGAACTAAAACATCAAGTGAAATGGAAATGGTATATATCACAGGCAAAGTAAGCCTGCGCAGAAAAATCATCGAGATGCTGGAAGACAGCAAGATACGTGATTATCAGATACTGGACCATGCCGTAGTGAAAAACAAAATCGGACCACCCCGCTTCGATACGGAGATCTGGCCAGGCTATAACATCGCCTTCCTGATCCAGGTCAGTGAAGAAGAAAAAGTCGGTCAACTGCTCGATCGCCTCAAACGCTTCAACGTGGATGAGGCCTACAATGAAACAGAGTTGCTGACGGTCTGCACCTGGTCCCTCAACAATTACTTCTACGGACAGGACTACCAGGGGCACTAAGCCCTCCCCCAATCATCAATGCAAAACAGACAGTAGCCCTGGCTAACTGTCTGTTTTGTTTTGCTACATATTGAATACCTTGCAGGAAATGGCTTTTAAAACCAATCCTTATGAGACAGCTTTCGAAAACCAAAATCCTGTCAGCACTTATCCTTTCAATTCCGCTCCTGCTTATCGTATACAAACTGGCCGAAAAGAGGAATCCCGTACTCGAGATTGAGGGCGGAAAAATTCAGGGCCTTGCATCTGAAACAGCAGGTGTTTACATCTATCGAGGCATTCCCTTTGCCGCTCCCCCCATTGGAGATCTGCGCTGGAAGGCACCCCGGAAAGTCATCCCCTGGGAGGGAGTCCGGCTGGCCGACACCTTTGGCCCCCCGGCCTACCAAGCGAAACACGAAGAAGGATCCTTTTATCAGAAGGAATTCTTTTTCGATGGCGACCCCCCGTACAGCGAAGACTGTCTCTTCCTGAATATCTGGACCCCGGCCCCTGGCAAAAGCAATCAAAAACTCCCGGTAGCCATGTGGATTCATGGAGGTGGTTATGTCGCAGGTTGGGGATTCGAACCCGAAATGGATGGTGAGGCATGGGCTGAAAGGGGGGTGATCCTGGTAACCATCAATTATCGCCTTGGCATCTTTGGGTTCATGGCCCATCCCGAACTCAGCGCTGAAAACCCGGCCGGTATTTCCGGCAACTATGGCATCCTCGACCAGATCGCAGCCCTGAAATGGATAAAAAACAACATTGCACAATTCGGAGGCGACCCCGACAACATCATGGTCTTCGGACAAAGCGCCGGGGCCAACAGCGTCAAACAACTCGTTGCTTCTCCCTTATCGAGAGAGCTGATGGCCAGTGCAGTGATCATGAGCGGGGGAGGTTTGAGCCCCCAGGGCGGGCCGATGAAAAGCGACAGCCTGGACGAAGCCGAAGAAAAGGGTAAAAGCATGATGGACATAGCCGGACTGGATGGCCTCGACAAGATGCGTTCCGCTTCAACTGAGGAAATCTTCGGTGCACTTCAGGGCTATGCCGACTCCATGAAGCAATGGCTAAGATGGGGACCGGTGATCGATGGCTCCGTCATCCCACAGTCCTTTGAAGATGCCGCCTACGCGGGTCAAATTGCCGATATCCCCTACATGATTGGTTTCACCATGGATGACTTCGGAAGCCTGGCCGACAAGGGCCAGATTATTGATTTCTGTGAATTGAGAAAGGAACAGGGTGGCAAAGCCTTTGCCTACCAGTTTGCCAGACCCCTGCCCGGTGACTCGGCCGGTGCCTTTCATTCATCCGAACTCTGGTTTGTATTCCATACCCTGGACCGGTCTTGGCGGCCTTTTACTGAAGGAGATGCAGCCCTGAGTGAAACAATGGTGGATGCCTGGACAAACTTTAGCAAGTATGGAAATCCGAACGACGCCGGGGGCAAAAGCTGGCAGGCCAGCAGCAAATCCCGGACCGACTGCATGGTTTTCAAACTGGACGAAAACGGACTTGAGGCATCCGAAATGAGACAACCCCTGCCACGCAGGTAGTTTCCCGGCTGGGGATACTCCATCTGCGGAAAAGAAGACCACCAAGCCAAAACCTTAAATATACCAAACCCGTAAAAAGAAAAGCTCATGAATTCAATCGTTTACGGTTTAGTGTCCGTTGCAATGCTCCTTTGTTCGTGCAGGAACTAAATGACGGACATCGTGCATTTTCACAACTAAGCCTGCAAAAGAAAGGTTCAATGCTTTTATAAACAGCAGAGAAGGAAACAGCCTTACATGGAATCGTGTATCGCTTCGCTGGGCACAGTCCACAAGACTTCGGCAGCCTTGGATAACTCACTGCTCTTCGGCGTAAAAAACTGGCTGAAGGGATAGAAAACAGGTGAACCCGTCAAACAGCCTCCCGGATCAGGGGGGGCTGCCTTATTTGTCAAAGTCATTTAGTTTGGCTCCACCCGCATGGTATGAAAGGCTGTGAAGGTCCGATCGTAACGATCCCTGGCCCTGACCTCAATAATATGCCTTCCGGCGGGCCAGTCTGTTCCAATGCTGGCCTCCCACATATGGCTCGAATTCTGTGGAGGTGTTAAAGGTCTGCCCGGAAAATCGTCCAGGCTAAGGTTCGGGTTTTCTTCAATAATTTTCGCATATCCCATTTCCTCAAAGGTCAACCAGCGCTTATAAATCATCTCATAGTAAGGGTCCGGTTTCTCCACTTTATCCATTGTTTTCCAATCGCTTAAACCCTTGATTCGGTATTCGAGACTGGATTCTTCACTGCCGTTGAAGAAGTTTACACTCAACAGGACTGTATCGGCCGAACCGGCGATAATCCCCCTGGGAACATGGATGTTCATCCGATGGTCATCCGGACTACCGGCCACCTTCCAGTCGATAATGTATTCGGTGCCCTTGAAGGAAATGAAAGAATAGCCATTGGGTGTCCCATCACGCATCATGGTGTGGGGCACATCGGTTTCACCTTTCAGGCCGCTCCACCAACTACCCGAAGCCGTTCCAACATTGAAATGATGGTGAGGTACCGGCTGCTGCCAATCGCTGGAATCGGCATGAAAATGCATGTTCTCATGAACATGGCTGTGCGCAGAAATGGAAAGGGTATGGGGAAATTTTTTCAAGAGATCGAAGAGTTTCTTCTGATCGCTTTTCCTGAAAGCCTCTCCGTGTTGCGCCAGAGGAATGTGCATCGTAAGGACCACCAGGTCTTCGCGGGGAACCGTCTGAAGATAATTACTGACAAATTCGAACTGATCGGGACGAAGCCCTCCCACATAGGAGGTCGAACCCGATTCACTGGTATGGATCACGTCATCCACGACAATGAAATGCACCTCGCCATACTCAAAGGCATAAGTGGCCGGCCCAAAAACGCGTTCATAGGTCTCATCCGACAAGCGGTCATTGGGTGCCAGATAATTTACATCGTGGTTCCCCAACACATTGTACCAGGGGATCCCTATCATTGAAACTGCCTGATTCAGGGGAGAGAATAGATCCAGTGAATTTCCGACAATGTCACCCATAGTCATCCCGAATTCCAGATCGTCGCGACCAATCAATTCAAGCACGATGTCCTCCGCCAGGTAGTCGATTTGTTGAATATTGTAAGGTTGGGGATCTCCAAAAACCACCATTTTAAAGGCCTCAGAGGCATTTTCCGGATAGAGCGGAAAATTAATTTCCTCGGGCAGATCGCCTGTGGGGTCCACCCCTTTGTATCTCAAATACTCCGGGGAGCCCTTGGGCTTATGGAGATAATAAAACTGGGGGAGGTTCTGTTCATTAACCGGCGTCATCCAGTCCTTTGGTTTAATTACAAACACAATGGCATCGTCCGATACCGGTATCGCATAGTCCCCATTCGCATCGGTCTGAACAAGTTTGGTGCCATTGGATACCAGTACCCCGGAAATACCCCTTTCGCCGTCATCCTTCATCCGGTTTCCATTCTTGTCGTGAAAAACACAACCGCTGGCAAGCTCTTCGCCTGGTCCTGCCTCAAGGCTGTGCGGCAAATTGTAGCGTGATTTGTCATCCTTTGTGCTGCAGGCAACAACAACCAGCAGCAGTCCAATAAGCAATCCATATGGTTTCATGATCAGGCGATTTGGTTCTGAGAACAAGATACCCTAAAGTTTTTATTCCGACCTAAATTTCCAGTACTCAATGCGGGGATTTTTTGCAACCTTTTTCTTATACGCTTCGATGTAAGACAGGTTCAGGGAGTCGCTGTCGCCATACTGCTTCCTGAGTTCTTCCAGACGCCGGTGTAAATCGGCCTGTACATCGGCATAGGCAGGATCTCCATAAATATTCTGCATCTCGTCGGGATCCTGTTCCAGATCGTACATTTCCCACTCATCGATATCGTAGTAGCAATGCATGAGTTTATATCTGCTCGTAGTAATCCCATAGTGACGCATCACATGGTGTTCCGAAGGATGCTCATAGTAATGATAGTAGTGTCCGGTTCGCCAATCCTCGGGTGTATTCCCCTGAAGAATGGGCAGTAAACTGCGGCCCTGCATTTCTTCAGGAATGCTTGCACCGGCAATATCAATAAAGGTCTCCCCGAAATCGAGGTTGGAAACCAAATCGGTATTCACGCTTCCGGCTTCGATCTGCTCCGGCCATTTAATCAGCAGGGGAGTCCGAAGCGATTCCTTATACATCCAGCGTTTGTCGAACCAGCCATGCTCCCCCAGATAAAAGCCCTGGTCAGAGGTATAGACGACAATGGTATTTTTATCGAGCCCGCTTTCCTCCAGGTAATCCAGTACTTTCCCGACGCTCTTGTCGACTGCCGCAACCGTGGACAAATAGTCCTTCATGTAGCGCTGGTGCTTGAACTTCACCAGATCCACTGCTGTCGGATTGGCCCGCTGGTAAGCTTCAAAAACGGGACCATAGACAGCATTCCACTTTTCGAGTTGCGCCTCGTTCAATCCCACGCGGGGCTGGTCCGACATTTTCAGGTCATAAACCATGGTCATCGTTTCAGCGATGCTCATATTGTTCAGCGCAGCCGCCTTTCTGTTCCCCTTGTAATCGTCGAAAAGGCCGGGCGGTTCGGGAAAACTCACATCTTCGTACATGCCCAGCTCATTGGGGCCGGGCTCCCATGCACGATGAGGAGCCTTGTGATGCATCATTACCATAAAGGGCCGACCATCGTCCTTCACGCTTTTGATCCACTCAATGGTCTTGTCGGTAATAATCTCAGTGGCATAGCCCTCCATTTCGTATTTGCCCGAATCATTGATAAACTCAGGGTTGTAATACCTTCCCTGTCCCGGTAAAATGTCATAGTAATCAAAGCCCTCCGGACTGCCCCCAAGGTGCAGCTTCCCAATGATAGCCGTCTTGTAGCCCGCCTGTTGCAGGACCTTGGTAAAGGTTTGCTGACTGAAATCGAACACCGTTCCCGCGGTATTGTCCACGAAACCATTCCGATGGCTGTACTTCCCGGTCAGAATCGTAGCCCTGGACGGACCACAAATAGAGTTGGTTACCATGCACCTGTTAAAACGCATACCCTCCTTCGCAAGGCGGTCAATCTGAGGCGTTGGTGCCAGCTCGGCCAGCGAGCCACCATAAGCCGAAATAGCCTGATAGGCATGGTCGTCGCTCATGATGAAAACGATGTTTGGTCTTTGGGCAGGCTGGTTTTCAGTCCCTAAGTGGCAAGAACTGAACAAAAGTGATGTGACAGGGAATGCCGAAATAAAGACAATAAGCTTGATCAGTCTCATATCGCTTGTTTTGGGTTATGCGAATAAAAGTATGGGATTTATTCATATCCGCCACACTGAAGTGTCTATTTGCTACTGTAAATGCGCCAGATCAGAATCAGGCCACCAGCTTAGATCGCTTTGGAAGAACAGCCCGGCACTATAAAAACCAACCTTAACTGGCCACCCTTCCCTTCATCAACAAATCCAAAGCCTCTCCAAAAGAACCCGCAGCGATGATCTCACCATCATTCACAAAAAAGATCTCATCGGCATTTTCGATGGTATTCAGACGATGGGCAATAATGACCCGGGTAGTGGTATCGGGCAGGTTGGTAAGAATCTCTTCAAGTTGCTGTTCGGTCACCGTATCGATATTGGCAGTAGCCTCATCCAGAATAAGTAGTTCCGGCTTACGAAGAATGGCCCTGATAAACGCGATGAGCTGCTTCTGCCCCAGACTGATCCCATCTCCGTTCATCTCTATATGCGTATCCAAACCATCCTCGAAGCGATGCAGTAATTTCAACAAACGGGCATCCCTCAGGGCTGCCTCCAGTTCTTCATTGCTGAAGGCTGCATACTGAGGATTGCCATACAGGATATTGTCACGTACGGTCCCCGTAAACAGAATGGGATCCTGAAGGATGAAACCAATCTTTGCAGCCCTTTCAGCGGGGGTGTAAGACCGGATATCGCGTCCGTCGAGCCGGACAATTCCTTTGCTCGCATCATAGAGCCTGGCAACGAGCGATACCGTTGTGGTCTTACCCCCTCCGGTGGGACCCACAAAGGCATAGGTCCTGCCACGTTGGAGATCGAAACTGACCCTATGCAGGACCTCCTTGCCGTCGCCATAGGAAAAAGAGACTTTATCGAAACCAAGGTATGATCCATTCGGAGCGGGAAGCACATCCTCAACCACCTTCAGATTGCTTTCCAGGGCAAGCAGATCGGAAATCCGGTCCCATGCCGCCATAGCACTCTGAAAACTGGCCCAGAGTGCAGACATCTGGCGAAGAGGTTGATAAAAATAGGCAATATAGGAGAGAAAACTGATCAGTATTCCGACCGTAAACTGGCCTCTGCTGATCAGGAAGACCCCCAGGACCAGAATAATGAGCTGACCCAGATGGGATGCAAAGGAGTATACCGGAATCAGGATGGTGTTGGCAATGCCTGCATGAACAGCCCGTTTATAATTCTCCCTGTTCACTTCCCTGAAGCGGCGACGAAAATAATCGCGCCGGTTGAAGACCACGATCACTTTGTAATTGGCCAGACTCTCCTGGATCTCGGCCGAGAGTGCACCCAGGGACTCAAGGCTCTTTTCGTTCTTTTTACGAATCCAGGGTGAAACAGCCCTTGTAAAAAGCCAAAGAAAGAAGGCCGGGACCAGAGCTGCCAGTCCAAGCTTCCAATTGATCACCACCAGAATAATCCCTGCCCCAATCATCGTAAACAGGCTCCCGATAAAGCGCATCAGCGACTGGGAGATGAACTGGTTTACCTTTTCGCTGTCATTGTTAATACGCGAAATCAGATCGCCCGATTTGTTTTGGTTGAAAAATGCCAGGGGCAGTTCCTGCAGCTTTCCAAAGATTTGTTCGCGAAGCTTAAAAAGCATGCGTTGACCGATCCCCCCCATGATGCGAATCTGCAGATAGTTCACCACAAATGCGACCAGATAAATCCCCAACAAAATGGCAGCAAAGCGCAGAATGCCCGGATAGTCCCCGGCTGCTACATGCGTATCAATGGTGTAGCCCACAAGATAGGGACCCAGGAGGGTAAGTACAGCGTTCAGGAAGATGGCAGACAAGGATACAATCGTATTCCGCCGTTCCCCGCTGATCATGCCCGCAAGCTTTTTCAGGGAAGGCGCCAGGGCCTGCTTTCGTTCCTCCTTACTCAATTCATCCAGCCTATAGTTGCCTACCCCGGATTCGTTGACGCCATGCTGACTACTCATAGTGCTGTGTACTCTTTTGTGAACTGTAAATCTGCATGTATTCGGGCGAGTCTTTGAGCAATTCCCTGTGCGTTCCGCTAACCACCACTTCCCCGTTCATCAGCAAGATAAGCTGGTCGAAATGCTTCACAGAAGCAATCTTTTGGGTCACCGTAAGGAGGGTCAGATCGGGGTAGTTGTTTGCAATACGATCAAGGATCTTGTTCTCTGTTTGCCTGTCGACCCGGGAGGTAAAATCGTCGAGCAACAGGATTTTCGGTTCGAGAGCCAGGGCGCGGGCCAGCATAATTCGCTGTTTTTGCCCCCCCGATAAGCTTGTACCCCTTTCCGACACCTGTGTATCGAGCTTTTCGGGCAAGCTGTCGATAAACGCCTGCAACCCGGCCGTATCGATGGCCTTTTCCACAGCCTCGGGCTTTACAGCATCACTGAAGGCAATGTTCTCGCGTAGGCTCATATTAAAGATAACGCTGTCCTGAAAGACAATGCCAATGTGGGTATGCAATACCTCAGGGTCATAGTCCTTCAAATCGATTCCGTCGAGCACAATCCGGCCTTCCTGTGCTTCGGTCAGATGGGAAAGCAGGTAAAGCAACTGGCTTTTTCCTGCAGCCGTAGGACCAATAATGGCTGTTCTACTTCCTGCCTTCACAGCAAAGTTCAGATCGCGTAACACGGTCTTTTGCCCATAACGCATCGTGAGTCCAACAACGCGGATATTCCCTTCGGGAACTGTCTTTATCCGGCCACAGGAAGCCGCAGAGGGCTCAATAAGCACCTCTCTGATGCGGCCATAGGAAGCAGAAGCCGAGGCAATAATGTTGCCCATAAAGCCAATCATCAGGATGGGATAGATGAGCATCATCAGATAGGAGTTAAAGGCAGCAAAATTTCCGAGTGAGAGAGAACCCAGAACCACAAAATGCCCGCCAAGTGCCAGGATGGCTACTACGGCCAGGTTTGACACAAACATAATAATGGGCACCAGCACTGAAAAAAGCCTTACAATAACGAGCCCCAGGTCTCTCGACTCGACATTCCTTTCCAGGAACTTCTGTCCTTCGGGCTGCTGTGAATTCAAGACCCGAATAAGGGCCGAACCCAGAATGCTCTCGCTAATAACCGCATTAAGCTTGTCGATCACCTCCCTGCTCTTCTTGAAGAAGATGCGCAATTTACTGAATACCAAAGCAAATGAGACAGCTATAATGGGGACAATTGCCAAAACGACCAATGCCAGCTGAAGATGGATGCGAATCAAAAGCACTGCGGCCCCGCCAATCACAAACAGGGAGGAAATGAACATCACGAAGGCCATGGAGACAAAGGTCTTTACCGATTCCATGTCGGAGGTCAGGTTGGTTAACAACTTTGCCGGATTGGCCCCGATCACATAGGAATAACTCTGCTCGGAAATCTTGTCAGATAAACGGTTCCGCAGGTCCATAGCCACCTTTTCGGCCGTATATGTTTGCAGAATCCCCTGCAGGAAAGTAAAAATGAAAATACTCCCTGCAGCCAGCATAAACTGCAGGATGACCTGCCGGACTTCGAACACACCGGCACTGAAATCGTCGATACCTTCTGCCACGATTCTCGGAATGAGTAAATTTACGGCCGAACTCAACAAGGCAAAGCCAATCAAAAGGGTCACGAGCAACTTATAGGGCCCAAGCACCCTGAATAAGGCCCCCCGGTCATTCTGCTTTTTTCCCCTTTCCTTTCTTCGCATGGTTTCCGTTCCCTTTCTGAATAGAATCGGCTGACATGTCAGGCATCGAAGCATAAAACTAACACAATTTTTCCATCATGCCGGCGGGTGGCTCTTTCAAGCCTGCCGACCCGGATTCAAAGACCTTTGATTGATATTTCCTACCTTAGCACTAAAGCATCATTATCAACTGTTCCATGCGCCTGAACACGCCTGTTGAATGGCCGGCATATCCCTTCCGCATAAGTCACCAAAGCCCTGTCATGCTTATGGGATCCTGCTTCAGTGAAAACATCGGGAAGAAGTTGTATCAGCACCTCTTCCCCACCTGCACCAATCCTTTTGGTGTCAGCTACAACCCCCTTTCTGTATTGAGAGGCCTTGAAGTTCTTATGAGGAAAGAGAGATATGGGATGAAGGACCTGAACAAGCGTGGTGACACCTGGTTCTCCTTCGACCACTTCACAGGTTTTTCCTCGAACAGTGCTGAAGGATGTCTGAACAAGATCAATACCCGGCTTCTGGAGGCCAGATCGTTTCTTAACAATACAGCTTACCTGATCCTGACCTGGGGAACTTCCTGGGTTTATTACCACCTGGAGCAAAAGCGGATCGTAAACAACTGCCACAAACTGCCATCCCAACAATTCAAACGCGATCGTCTGACTCCCGAACAAATCAGGACAGCTTACGAAGCTTTTCTCCCCCGCTTGTTTTCCAGTTTGCCCGATCTCAGGATTCTGCTAAGCCTGAGCCCGGTCAGACACCTGAAAGATGGGGCGCATGAAAACCAACTTAGCAAGGCTGGTCTGCTCCTGGCTGCGGAGGAACTGGTGAAGCAAGATCCGGAACGCATCTCCTACCTTCCCGTTTACGAAAGCGTATTAGATGATATGCGCGACTACCGGTTTTATACCAGCGATCTGGTGCATCCCAACGAAACGGCCATAGCCCTGATCTGGGAACAATTTCAGCAGGCCCTGTTCTCGGAAGAAACGCGGGAAACCAACCGTCAACTTAAACCATTGTTAAACCTGTGGGCACATCGACCGATGAGCGATAACCCATCCGGACTGTTGCAGCACGAAAAGAAAAAGGCAGAGAAAAAAGAAGCCCTGATCGGTCGCTTTCCTAATCTGGCCTGGCAGAACCTGATTTAGCTTCTTTCGAACCACCCTCATTTATACGATATCCTTGTAAACATTAACGATCATCCTTTGTTTCAATGAAAAAGTAGGATATTCATGAAGAAATGGACATTTTTCATCGCCCTCTTGCTCCTGCAAACGAGTCTTTGTGGGCAAAAAGGGATTCTTCGTGGGAGGGTTTACAATGCTGCCAACAACGAGCCTGTTGCCTTTGCCACCATTGCAGTATATGGCACCACCATCGGCTCGACCAGTGATCTGGACGGAAATTTTCTCTTCACCGGTCTCGAACCCGGTTATATAGAACTGCGGGCATCCTCGGTAGGCTTCGATCCCTTTATCTCCACGAGCATAGAAATCAGCAATGCACGCGAGGTATTTATCGACATCCCATTAAATGAGGCCAATATAAAACTGGAAGAAGTAAGCATCCGGGCTTCCATTTTCCGAAAAACAGAAGAGAGTCCGGTTTCACTTCAACGAATCAGTATTGAAGAAATTGAAAAGAACCCCGGTGCAAACCGCGACATCTCAAGGGTTTTACAGTCTTACCCCGGGGTAGCATCGACACCGGCTCAACGAAACGATATCATTGTTCGTGGCGGGGGACCAAGCGAAAACAGCTTCTACCTGGACGGAATTGAGATTCCGAATATCAATCACTTTGCCACCCAGGGGGCCTCGGGCGGACCGGTAGGCATTATCAATGCAGACCTTCTTCGGGAGGTAAAACTTTATACGGGAGCCTTTCCGGCTTCGACCGGCAATGCCCTTAGTTCGGTGATTGAGCTCTCACAAAAAGACGGGAACAAAGAAGGCCTGAAATTCAAGGGATCGGTTGGAGCCTCGGACCTGGCACTAACCCTGGATGGGCCGTTGGGCGAAAAGAGTTCATATATCCTGTCGTACAGGCGCTCGTACCTGCAATTCCTGTTCCGCGCACTTGGGCTACCCTTCCTCCCCAAGTACAACGACTATCAGCTTAAACTGAAAACCCGTCTCAATGAACACAACGAACTGTCGTTGATCAGTATCGGTTCGTACGACAACAATGCACTGAATCTCGATGCCAATGAGACCGAAGAAAAGCGTTTCATCCTGGGCTATCTGCCCGAAAGCTACCAATGGAGCTATACCATTGGCCTGGTCCTGAAACACTATCGCGAAAAGGGCTTCGATACCTGGGTACTGAGCCGAAATTACCTTCACAACGAATCGCTTAAGTATGCCAACAACATCCCATCGGAAGACAGGCTGATCCGGGACTACAATTCGGATGAGATCGAAAACAAGTTTCGCTACACCAGGTCCGGCTCATTTAAAAATGGCCTGAAGACAAAACTGGGAGGAGGACTTGAATATGCCAAATTCCACGCCGGAGTCTTCAACAAGAGCTTCATGAACGGGGCGCCACTGGTCATCGACAATACCTCCTCCTTCGATCTCTTCAAATGGCATGTCTTTGCACAGGCCGGCAAAAAACTGTTTTCCAACCGCCTGACCCTCTCTCTGGGCATTCGAAGCGATGCAACGAATTACAACGCCAAAATGCAAAACCTCCTTAAGCAGCTATCGCCCCGTTTCTCAGCCTCCTATATGCTCAACACCAAATGGTTCCTGAATTTCTCCACGGGCAGGTACTATCAGCTCCCTGCCTATACATCCATGGGCTATTCGGACAATTCAAAGCAATTGTTGAATCGCAACAAGCTGCGCTATATACGTGCCGAACACCTGGTCGGGGGACTGGAGTTCCTTCCCGACAATGACTCCAGACTGAGCCTGGAAGGTTTCTACAAGCACTACAGCTATTACCCCTTTTCCCTCTCAGACTCTGTATCACTGGCCAGCAAGGGAGCCAATTTCGGACTCTATGGAAACGAGGCCCTAAGCTCGACAGGCAAAGGCCGGGCTTTTGGTGCAGAGTTTCTCTACAGGAATCGCGATTTAAAGGGACTTAGTCTTACCCTTTCCTATACCCTTGTCAGGAGTGAAACCCTCCCCAAACGATCATCTTTCGAAAACCTCGGCCCCATTCCCACAAGCTGGGACAACATCCACCTGCTCAATGTTTACGGCTTTCGCAAATTCAAAGGCAACTGGCAACTTGGTTTCAAATGGCGCTATGTGGGCGGACAACCCTATACCCCTTTCGATCCTGTTCTTTCATCAAGGACTCAATACTGGGATGTTACCGGATACCCTGCCCTGAATTACAACCTTTACAACCAATTGCGCTACAATGCCTATCATCAGCTTGATCTTCGGATCGACAAAACCTGGTATCTGAATTTGGTCACCATTAACCTGTATGCAGATGTGCAAAATGTCTACAATTACAAATCCGACAGCTCTACCTTCCTCGTTACTGAAAAGGGTGCCAACGGGGAAGCCCTGATTGAAAACCCCGATGATCCCCCTTCTCTCCAGCGCTATAAAATGAAGGAACTAAAATCGACTTCCGGAACCCTTTTACCCACGCTGGGCATCATTCTTTCATTCTAAAACCCAGAATCATGTACAGAACCATCAACTACATACTCCTGATCCTGCTGGCAACCGCCTGTAAAACGACCCATATTCCAGTCGATGATCCACCAGCACATATCCATACCAATCCCAATGGCCAGGGCCTGGCGCTTGAGATTGAAATGATCCGTGGTCCGGGTCACAATCATCCACTAATGGCCATCTGGGTCGAAGATACCACAGGAGGGTTCATTCAGACGCTCTATGTTGCCAATTCGATTGGGACAGGCTGCTTCTTACACGGCGATAATTCGGAAGGGTTCTGGAAATCCTGTGAGGTTCGCAGGCCTGCAGCACTACCCCGATGGGGCCATCAACGAGGCATCAGGGCAAAGGATGGCCTATTTCTTCCTGATAGTCAAAACCCTGTTGCCGATGCTTATACCGGTCCAACACCACAAAGCAGTTTCATCCTGCATACCCGGCTCGATGAAAAGGTGGAAGGACCAATCAGGCTCTTTTTTGAAATCAACCAGACCTGGGACTGGAACGAATACTGGACCAATAATAAATATCCTGACAACGAAGAGTATAAAACCTCCTGCCAGCCTGCGCTGGTCTATGCCCTGGAGATTGACAGTTCCGGACCAAAAGCAGCAGGAGATATGAAACTAATTGGACGAAGCCATCATTCTGGTGAAAATGGAGAATTGTACACCGATCTCCATACCATGACTGCACAGAAAATTGTGAAAAGAATAAGCGTAAGGCTTTCAGATTAATTTAGTTCGAAGCACTATCCAAAGCTCCTTATGAGTTTTCTCATATTTTGTCCGACCTAAAATTGAGATCTTTGAAACCTATTTAGGTTAACAATAGGGTTAGATCTAGGGCTAGAAAAGCTGTCCGTCAGGGCGGCTTTTCTTTTTTTCGTACGCATAAATTGTATATATTCGTTGCAGATTCTAAACAAACCAAAAAGCTCCTGAAAATGAAGTACTTTAAATTCCCTCTGGCCCTGGTATTGGCCCTGGTGGTCCTTAGCTGTGGCAATAAGAAGAAGCAGGAAGTAGAACAAGCCGTCAAAGCTTTTGATATTGAAGACTATATTAAAACCGCTGAATCCATCGAACCCAATCTGAGCAAGGTGGACCAGGTTTTCAGCATCCTTGACATGGTCAATGCAGAGTACTACGAGTCGCTTACAAATGATCCCTATAGTGCTCACAGCTACAAGACTTCCTATCCTGTGGCAGCGGCCAATCTGGGTATTTACATCACCGATATCGTATACCACCAGTTTGGGGGGCAGGAAGAGAAAATGTACCTGACTTTCCAGGCGGCTCAGGAACTGGCAAACTATGTGGGAGTAGAATCTGCATTCAGTTCATGGACCATCGATAACATAGAAGGGGCAGACATGATGAAGCGCGATACCCTCACCATGCTCTTCAATACCCTCCTGAAAGACAGTGAGAAATACAATTCCGAAAAGGAAATGGTATTTGTTCATACAGCCTTTCTTACCGGTTCTTTTATCGAGAAGGTTTTTATCTCCGGTAATCTCCTGAAGCAGAAAATGCAGGAAAGTGAGCTCACGCAGGAGCAGGAAGGGGATATCAAGAAATTACTGGTGATCTATCTCAACCAGCTTGATCCGGCCACCGGCACACTCTACAAAGCTTTTGAACAGCAGAAAGAAGCCCTTTCAGGACTGACTGTCCTTTCAACCTTTGAAAAGCTTGAGGCGCTTTCTGTTCATCTTCGCGAAATTAAGCCCGATATGATTGCTGCACCTGTTGCCGAGCTTGCTTCAAACAAGGATTTGATCACCTCTTTTGAGCTGATCACAGACCTGCGCAACGTGCTGGTTTCTGCTACGCAATAAAGAATCCAACTGATTATAGCAGAAGGCCATCCTTGCAGGGATGGCCTTTTTTATGCAAATACAAAAATGTACATTTAGGACATGAAGGCATTGGGAAACCTAATATGGCTTGTATTTGGCGGGCTGGCTACGGCCATAGGATACTTCCTGGGCGGAGCAGCCATGATGTTAACCATTGTCGGCATTCCCTTCGGCTTCCAGTTGATCAAAATCGGCTCCCTTTGCCTGTGGCCCTTCGGCCGTAGTTTTGAAGTGAATAAGGGAGATTTACCCGGCTGCCTTTACACCTTGTTGAATCTGTTCTGGATTCTTGTTGCAGGCCTTTGGATTTCCTTAATACATCTGCTTTTTGGTCTCCTGCTCACACTTAGCATCATCGGCATTCCCTGGGGTATGCAACACCTTAAACTGGCAGGTTTTGCACTCTCCCCTTTCGGCCGCCATGCCGATATTATAGGCTAATCCGGAACTGCCTTCCTCCGGGCAGTATCATGCCTCTCATGCTGAAAAACACCAATTCAGATCCGAAGGTTTGGCATCCTTCTTGTTTAAGATGCGTTTGGACACGCAGCTTTTTGTCCGGATTTTTCGTCCTTCATGTAAACATTACTTATGGTGAATACCCCCTATAGCATCATTCTTGGCGCCGAAGGCGAACTGGGCAGGGCCATGGCACTCGAGGTAGCCCGCAAAGGATGCAACCTGATCATGTTATCCATCACAGAGGCCAGGCTGGAGCCTTATGCCAAAAAGCTCCAGGAAAGTGAGGGCGTTCAGGTCGAAGCCAGACAGATAAATCTTAAGGATGATGAAGCCGTGAAAAATCTGGCCAATGCCTTTGGCCGGGAATACGAAATACGTGCACTGATTAACAATATTTGCTGCGACTGGTCGGTAGAAGAAAAACGCTGCATCTCAGAGATTGCAGGAAATGATCTGCATGCGCGCTTTGAGGGGGCCTCCCTTTTCAACGCCACCCTTTTGCCATATATGAAAGCCCTTTCCTCGGCCTACATTCAACACATTATTCCCTTTCCTTTCGGGCGCATAAAATTCGACCCCGAATTACAGAAATCGGTAACACTCATGTATGCCTTCGCCCTGGAGCTCAAAGAACACCTGAGAAATTCGACTGTATCGGTCAGCATGATGCATCCTGCTCCTGCGAAAGGCCTGGGACAAGAACATGCCGGGTCAAAAGTAAGCCAGGAACCGGGAATGAACCCCGGACTAAGCAACATTGCGCTGAAAGCTGTTAACGGAATGCTGAAAGGAAACGGACGTATCATTCCGGGATTCAGGAACTGGTTACAATTCACGCTGAGTCGAACCCCCGGCGTCTGGGCCTGAGCAGTTTCTCCACACTAAGATGCAGATCTACATCCCGGTCCTAGTGTGGCGGTTTACGCAAAATACCTGCTGCGGCCACCATATTCTCAATGGCAGGCTTCACCTCCTCCCATTTGCGGGTTTTTAAGCCGCAATCGGGGTTTACCCAAAGCTTGCCTGCATCAATGTAACGCGATGCGGCATACAACAGATTGGTCATTTCGTTTACCGCCGGAATCCGCGGTGAATGAATATCATAAACACCTGGTCCAATCTGATTGGGGTATTTTGTTTTGGCAAACACATCGAGAAGTTCCATTTGCGAACGGGATGTTTCGATGCTGATTACATCGGCATCCATATCGATAATCGCTGGCATGATGTCATTGAATTCAGCATAGCACATGTGGGTATGAATCTGGGTTTCATCCTTCACCCCCCAATGACTCAATTTAAAACAGTCAACTGCCCATTTCAGATATTCCTCTCGTTTTTCCAGCTGAATAGGCAATCCTTCACGAAGTGCAGGTTCATCAATTTGAATAACCGAAAGTCCGGCTTCTTCAAGGCTGAGCACTTCGTCCCGGATAGCCAGTGCAATCTGAATGGTGGTATCTTTTCGTGGCTGGTCATCACGAACAAAGGACCATTGTAAAATGGTCACCGGCCCTGTAAGCATGCCCTTCACCGGTTTAGTTGTAAGTGATTGAGCATATTTCGATATCTCCACAGTCATCGGACTTTTTCTGGAAACATCGCCATAAATAACCGGTGGCTTAACGCCGCGCGAACCGTAACTCTGTACCCACCCGTTTTGGGTGAAAGCAAAACCATTTAAGCGTTCGCCGAAGAACTCAACCATGTCGTTTCGTTCAAATTCGCCATGAACCGGAACATCAATCCCGATCTCTTCCTGCCAGCGAAGGGCCGATCGTATTGATTCGTGAACGAATTTCGTATAGTCTTCTGCACTTATTTCTTCATTGATAAACTGACGACGCATTTTACGGACTTCGGTCGTCTGTGGCAGGGAACCAATCATGGTCGTCGGGAAAGCAGGGAGCTTTAGTTTCTCCTGCTGTTTTTTTATTCGTACCCGGAACGGTGAATCCCGTTTTACTGAATTCCACCTCTCACTCATACCGGCAACCTGTGTCTGCACTTCCTGGTTTTGAACAAAAGCAAGTGTTTTCCATCTTTCACGCCCGGACTTCTCCTGTACCAGTTCTTTTTGTGCCCGCTCCGAGGGAGAATCATTGAGCAGCTCCTTTAGGGTAACGAGCTCATGGACCTTCTGTCTGGCAAAGGCCATTCTTTCTTTCACTTCCCCGGGGAGACCATTTTCATCGTGTTCATTTTCTAAATCATAGGGAACATGGAGCAATGAACAAGACGGTGCCAGAATGATCCGTTCCGGACCAATCACAGCTTTTGCTTTTTTAATCAATTGCAAAGAATGCTCCAGCTTGTTCTTCCAAATGTTTCTTCCATCTACAATACCCAGCGAAAGAGCCATTGTCGAAGGGATCTTTTCTAAAAAGGTATCCAGCTGCTGCTCATCGCGCACTAAATCGAGGTGTAAAACCTCTAGCGGAAGCTGCGAAATCCAATCGGCCTCCCTTTCAATGCCTTCAAAATAGCTGGCCAATACAAAACGCATCTTCGGAAAGGACATAAAAAGCTTACTGAGCGTAGTTTTATAGAGATTTCGTTCATGGGCAGTTAAATCACTAACCAGGCAGGGTTCGTCAATTTGGATGCAACTGGCACCGGCATCTTCAAGCTTTCCGATAAGCTCTAAGTAAACAGGAAGAAGCGAATGGATCAATTCCATCCGGTTAAAACCGGTGCTTTTTTCCTTTCCAAGTTTTAGAAAAGAGAAGGGGCCTATCAACACAGGCTTTGTCTGGATACCTAACTGTTTCGCTTCAATGAATTCGTCGATTGCTTTTGTTTCGGCCAAAGAAAAGGTTTGTCCGTTTTCGAACTCGGGCACCAAATAATGATAGTTTGTATCAAACCACTTGGTCATTTCGAGTGGAGTGACATCCATTCCGTCTTTCTGATAACCCCGACACATCGAAAAATAGAAATCCATCGGC